>JAHEBS010000006.1 GCA_024642145.1 Marivivens sp. | reverse complement strand
GGCGCAGGGTTCTTCGCACCCCCGTTCTCGCGCCATTCTGGCGGCGGCCAAATCACGTGGACTGCTGCTGCCCGCCGTCGACCAGATCCGCGAACTGCCCGGCCATGGCGTGACCGCCACGCAAGGCGCGACTGCACTGCGCCTCGGACGCGCGGATTGGGCGGCAGGCGACGCCAGCGGGGAAACGATTCTGGCGCAGGACAGCCGCGTGATTGCCCGTTTTGGTTTTGACGACACGCTGCGGCCCGGCGCTGCGGAAATGGTGCAGGCCTTTGCCAAGGCTGGGGTCCGCGTCACCTTGATTTCAGGCGACCAGCCCGCCGCTGTTGCGGCCACGGCCCGCGCGGCAGGCATAACCGATTGGCAGGCGCAAATCCTGCCCGAGGGCAAGGTGGCTGCCGTGCAGGCCATGACGGCCGCGGGCGCCAAGGTGCTGATGATCGGTGACGGGCTGAATGATACCGCAGCACTTGCCAGCGCCCATGTCTCGGTGGCACCTGCCTCGGCGCTCGAGGCATCGCGCGTCGCGGCTGATCTGGTGCTGTTGTCGCCAGACCTTGGCAACGTCGCTGCCGCGTTCCGTTTGGCCATTTCCGCGCGCCGCCGCATTCTGGAAAACTTTGCCGTGGCGGCGGTCTATAACGCGGTGGCGATCCCCTTGGCCTTCCTCGGCTTTGCCAGCCCGCTTGCTGCGGCCATCGCCATGTCGTCGTCGTCGATCATCGTCTCGCTCAACGCGCTCAGGGTTCGCTGATGGATGTGCTGGTTTACCTCATTCCGGCCAGCCTGATTCTGGGGGGTCTGGGACTTGTGGCTTTTGTCTGGACCCTGCGGTCGCGCCAGTATGACGACCCCGAGGGCGACGCCCAGCGCATCTTGCGGACAGACTACGACAAGGCACCCGCCGACCAGACCGATGACTGACGGCCCCGACAGGGGAGCAAGAATTGGATTTTGGGGAATATTGGTCGGAGCGAGAGGATTCGAACCTCCGACCCCCTGCTCCCGAAGCAGGTGCGCTACCAGGCTGCGCTACGCTCCGACCGTGGCGTGCGGGGTAAACCGAACCGGCAGCTTTGACAAGGCGTTATTTGTCGCTGTTTTCGTCACGCATCCGATCCAACAACGGCCCGATACGCAGATTGATCCCCGTCTCGGCACGACTACGTGTCTGCAGCACCGGTCGCTTGGATTTGCTACCGGATTTTTCCTCGCGCAGCACAATATAGACCCCGCTCGCAATGATGATTGCAGCACCGTAGAGCGTGTGGATGTTGGGTGATTCTTGGAATACGGCCAGTCCGAAAATGGTCGCCCAGATGATCTGCGAATACTGCATTGGCGCGACCACGATCGCTACGGCGGACTTGTAGGCGGCGATGATGATCAGGCCTGCCGCGCTGCCCAAGATCGCCATCAACGCCAGAAGCCCGATGTGTTCGACGGGCATGGGCTGATAGACAAATCCCAGTGCCGCACCCATCACCACAAAGTTCGCCATCATGGGGTAGAGCATGATGACAACGGGGCGCTCGTCCGCGCCAATCTTGCGCACGATGACCGAGGCTGTCGCGCTGCAGACCGCGGCCACCAGCGCCGCCAAATGGCCGAGCCCAAGCTCCGTCTGTCCCGGCTGCAACGCCACAACGACGCCGCCCAACCCCACCAGAACTGCAGCGCCACGACGCCAGTGGACGCGCTCGCCCAGCACCGGAACGGCCATCACCGTTATCAGCAGCGGCATGGTAAAGAGGATCGTGTAGGTCTGCGTCAATTCCAGAACCGAAAAGGCGTAGAACCCCGAGATGCCGCTGCCCAGCGTGGCCACCGCGCGTGCAAGTGCCCACCACGGGTGCTTGGGGCGCAGCGTGCCAGGCTCGGGGTCGCGCATGATCATCAGCACCGCCAGCGGAAAGCTGAACAGCGTCGAGAAAAAGATCGTCTGCACGGGCGAATAGACGCCGCCCAGAAATTTCACGATCACATCGGTTGAAGCATAGATCGCAAAGGCCAATAGCGACAGCAGCGCGCCCCGCACATTGTGATGCATCTGACCCTCCCTGTTAGCGCAACCACTGATCTTGCAGAATAGCGCGGTGGTCAACCTGCCACACGCTTTTCGCAAAGAAAAAGCCCCGCCGCTTGGCGAGGCTTTGTTGTTCTGTTGGCGGATCAGAGACTCGCGTCTAGCGCGGCAAGGATCGCATCGCCCATCTGGCCCGTCGAAACCGGAACCCCGCCTTCGGGGCCCATCAGATCAGCGGTGCGGACACCATCGGCCAGCACCTTTTCAACCGCCTTTTCCAGACGATCCGCCTCGGCGCCCTGATCAAAGCTGTAACGCAACGCCATCGCGAATGAGAGAACGCAGGCGATCGGGTTGGCCTTACCCTGACCCGCAATATCGGGGGCCGAGCCGTGGACGGGCTCATAAAGCGCCTTGGGGCGGCCATTGGCCATCGGCGCGCCAAGCGAAGCCGATGGCAACATGCCCAGCGAGCCGGTCAGCATCGCGGCACAGTCCGAAAGCAGGTCGCCAAAGAGGTTGTCGGTTACGATGACGTCGAACTGCTTGGGCCAGCGCACCAACTGCATCGCGCCGTTGTCGGCGTACATGTGGCTGAGCTGCACGTCGGGATATTCCTCGTCGTGGATCTTCTGCACGACCTCACGCCACAGAATGCCCGATTCCATCACGTTGGCCTTTTCCATCGAGCAGACCTTGTTGTTGCGCCGACGGGCCAGCTCGAACGCCGAACGGGCAACGCGCGCCACTTCGCTTTCGGTGTAGCGCTGGGTGTTGATCCCCACTCGTTCGTTGCCCTCGGTAAAGATGCCGCGCGGCTCACCGAAATAAACGCCCGAGGTCAGTTCGCGCACGATCATGATGTCGAGACCCGCGACCACATCCTTTTTCAACGAGGAAAAATCCGCCAGCGCATCAAAGCACTGGGCGGGTCGCAGGTTCGAGAACAGGTCCATTTCCTTGCGCAGGCGCAGCAGGCCGCGTTCGGGTTTGACCGAGAAGTCGAGGTTGTCATATTTCGGGCCGCCCACGGCGCCCAAAAGCACGGCATCGGCGGCTTGCGCCTTGGCCATGGTGTCGTCATGCAGCGGCGTGCCGTATTTGTCATAGGCGCAGCCGCCCACCAGATCGTCCTCGACGTCAAAGCCCATGCCGCGCTTGGCACCGAACCAGCCGATGATCTTTTTCACTTCGGCCATGACTTCGGGGCCGATGCCGTCACCGGCCAGGATGAGAAGCTTGGGGTTAGCCATGATGATTTCCCTGAAAATTGGTCCCGCAAGGGCCTATCGGGTTGCCCCGCGAGGGTCAAGAAACCAAGGGCGTCGGGATCACCATGACCGCGGATTATTGTGCGCCGCGGATGGCCGCTACGGCCGAGGCCGGTATTTCCGCCCCGCCCGCGCGGCTTAACCAGATCTCGCCGTTGCGCAGTTGCGCCTCGGTGACGGCTGCGTAGCTTTCGACAGGCAGTGTCCGAGTGGTGCCGGATTCGCCAAATGCCTCAACCGCAAAGTCATAAAGCCCGACTGGCAGGGGCAGCCCGTCGTCGCCAAGCCCATCCCAGCGCATCGGGCCGCCCGCTGCGCCAATCGCAATCCGCTGGACCTCTTGGCCCGCCATGTCGCGGACCACCAGATCGGCGCCAATCGCATCCGCCGTTGTCGGCAACATCAGATCGACGGGTGCGCCGTCGAACGCAACAGGCGCAACCGCCCGAACCTCGCGCCCGACCCATCCGGCCATCTGCCCGAGGCCGGAGACGGAAAACTGCAGGGCGAGGCTTTTAAGCAGGTCGTTGGTCTGCACCTGCTGTTCAACGCCCGAAAAAGTTGCCAACTGCACGGCATAATCCGCCGAGTCGATGGGGTTAAGCGGGTCCTGATTCTGCATCTGGACCGTCAACATCCGCAAAAAGGTTTGAAAGTCCGAGGTGATCGCCGGCTTTGCCGCACGACCGGCTGCAGAGGTAGCGCCCTGCGCGGCGACGGGGTTCAGTGCTGTATCCATTTTACCTCCTAAAGCCTAAGGTCCAAGCCACCGCGCACCATGCGCTGCGATATCGGCGGCGGGGTGATTTCCGGCAGGGCCGCGTCTGCCGATACCGCGGCCTGTGGCTGATCCGGCAAGCCGCGATCGGGCGTCGAGCCGGAACCGCGTGGATCGCCACCAAAGGAAAACCGCACGTCACCAAAGCCCAGATCGCGCAAATCCTGCCCCAATAGACCGATATTGCGGCGCAACAGGTCCTGTGTATCCACCCGTTCTGCAATGACGCTGACCTGCATCTGGCCGCCCTCATGGCGGATTTCCATGGTGACACGACCTAACTCTTCTGGGCTCAGGCGCAGCTCGACCCGTCCATCGGGGCTAGCTTGAATCGCGGCGGCGATTTGGTGATGGACCGGCGCGCTGCGTTGCGGTTGGGGCGGCACATCGGCCGCAGCGATCGCTTGCGGGCGCGTGTCCGTTTGCGCGGCGGGCAGCGCCGCAACGACCGGGGCGGCCCGGTCTGCGCTCAAGGTCAGCGGTTTGATGCGGCGCTTGTCATCGCCGCCGCCCTGATCCTGCTCACCATCTGTTTGCGTGTCGTCTGTTCGCATCTGCACCGCTGGCAGCGCCGCGGAAGGCGCTTGGGGTGGCGCTTCGGGGCGCATCTGCGGGCTTGGCCTTAGCGGCGGTGACATTGACGGCGGCGCTGCCTGCGCAGGCTCGACCATGGGCGCAGGGTTGGTAGCTGGCAGTTCTTCTGGCGGCGTATCGAACGCGGGCGTGGGCGGCGTGGCCTCGGGCCCCGTCCTGTCGGGCCGGATCTGGGGAGGTTCGGCGACCAAGGCCGCCCGCGCCGGCGAAGCCGCCATCAGAACCTCCTGCGCGGGCATTTCGATCGGCGCTGGCACAGAGGACATTGCCGGCAAGACCCAGTCTGCAGATACGGCCTGAACCAAGGTTGAATCCGCCATCGGGTCAGGATCGTTCTCGGGTGCCGCCGAAACCTCTGCCACGTCAGCCTCAGTCGCTGGTTGTCCAACTGTGGTGGCCGTGAACAGCGCCGCAAATACCTCCTCCAGACCCGAAGCCGTTTCCGGCGCGGATCTTGTGGTCCCCATGAACGGTGGGCCGGGCAATAGGGCGGCAGGCGCAATGGGCATATCGATTCTCCGGTCTGCACCTCCGGTTTGGCAGAAACTGCTTACCGAAATTTTACTTCGATCAGCGAAACTGGCTTCAACGAAACGGAGCTTTTCATGAACCTGCCCCCAATCGAGGCCACCCCACCAACCGCGCCCCTTCGCGCCGCTGCGCAATCGCTCGAGGCGGCATTTCTGTCAGAAATGCTGAAATCGGCCGGTTTCGCGGCGCCACCTGCAGGGTTCGGCGGCGGCGCTGGCGAGGATCAATTCCGCTCTTACCTTTGCGACGCGCAGGCCAAGGCCATGGTTGCCGCAGGGGGCATCGGCCTATCCGAATCCATTTTCCGCGCGATGGGGGGAACATGACGCAAAAGGTGATCCACGAAACACTGGCTTTGCTAGAGGCCGAACGTGCTGCCCTTGTTGCGGGCAACTACGCGGCTCTTGCCGACATGCGTGGCCGCAAAGAGGCTTGTCTGGCGGCACTTGATTCGATGCGCGGCTCGACCGAACTTGCGCGGGTGGCGCTCGCCGCCCAGCGCAACGAAAGACTGCTGGCGGCGGCGCTGGCGGGGCTGAAAACCGCCCTCGACCGCGTCACGACGATCCGCGCCAGCCTTGCCGATCATGGAACCTACGATGCCACCGGTCGCAAAAGCCGGCTTGCCGCACCGCCCGGGGCGTTGCAGCGCAAGGCGTGACGAGATTGCTCAAATGCTTTGCATCTCGCCGGCCTGAATTTACGCATCCTTAGGAACGCCAGCCCGAATGTGGCCCCGCATCCCAAAGGACGCATCCGCCCCCAGAGGGCGCCACCGTCAGAAGGACGGGTCGTACCGCCGAAATCGGCACTCCCGAAACTTTGGCGCAAAAGCGCCGTCAACGGAAAGACAGATCCATGTCCAGCATTCTGACCAACACCAGCGCCATGGTGGCGCTGCAAACGCTCAAGACCACCAACAGCGAACTCGGCAAGACGCAGGCCCTGATCTCGACAGGCAAGTCGGTCAACTCGGCCAAGGATAACGCCTCGATCTGGGCGATCTCCAAGGTGATGGAGGCCGATGTCAAAGGGTTCAAAGGCATTTCGGAAAGCCTTTCGCTAGGCGAATCGACCGTCGCCGTTGCGCGTCAGGCCGCGGAAACCGTCACCAGCCTGCTGACCGACATCAAAGGCAAGATCGTCGCGGCGCAGGAATCCAACGTCGATCGCGGCAAGATCCAGACAGACATCACGGCACTGCGCGACCAAATCACTTCGGTGGTTTCCGCAGCCCAGTTCAACGGCCTTAACCTTGTCGATGGTTCGCATTCCAGCGTGGACGTCCTGTCCTCGCTCGACCGAGACTCAAGCGGCAACGTCAGCATTTCGACCATCGCGGTTGACGCACAAGACCTCTCGGTTGGCGGCTATGTGGCCAAGGGCGTCCTTGCAGGGTCCGATGGCGCCTCGGCCAACAACGACACGGCGGGTTTCCAGCTGGACAACACATCCGGCACGGGCACCATCGTGATCGATGACAGCACGGACACCTTTGCGGCGGGTGACAAGATCGACATCACCGTGGGTGGCAAGACGGCGACCTATACCGTGACCCAATCCGACGTGGACGCGACAACGACCGCAGACATCGTCGCCATCGGCCTCAAGAATTCGATCGACGCATTGGGGATCACCGGCCTGACGGTCGACTATGACAGTGCGTCGGCGGGAACACTGGCCTTTACCAACGCAGGCGCCAATGACCTGACCGTTTCGGCCCAATTCGCCAATGCCGGATCGGGTGGCCTTGCCGCGCTGTCCAGCATCGACGTCTCGACGGGCTCGGGCGCCACGGCGGCGCTTGGCAACATCGAGGACCTGATCCAGACCTCGATCGACGCGGCCTCGGCCTTTGGTTCGGCACAGGGTCGCATCCAGACCCAATCGGATTTCGTCGGCAAACTGTCCGACGCACTCAAATCCGGCATCGGTAGTATGGTCGATGCCGACATGGAGGAGGCATCTGCCCGCCTGCAAGCGCTGCAGGTGCAACAGCAGCTGGGCATTCAGGCGCTTTCGATCGCCAACCAGGCGCCTCAGTCGATCATGTCGCTGTTCCGCTGATGAGTTCACGGGGGCGCCAAAACGGCGCCCCCGATTTTGGCAGAGACCCGCGCATTCTTGAAAGGATTGCATCGTGAACGCGACAAACCTCGCCCTCAATGCCTATGCCCCCAATCGCTCGCCGCTCAGAACAGGGCGCTCGACCGAGCTTCAGCTTTTCGCAGACATCACCGCCCGCATCCGCAAGGCCATCCAGCAAGGTCCCGCGGGTTTTCCCGCCTTGGCCGTGGCTTTGCATGAAAATCGCCGCTTGTGGACCACGCTGGCCATTGATGTCGCAGACAAGGACAACAGTCTGCCTCAGGCTTTGCGGGCCCAGATTTTCTACCTCGCAGAGTTCACACATCAACAGAGCAGCAAGGTGCTGACAGGCGCGGCCAGTGCCGACATTTTGGTGGAAATCAACACGGCAATGATGCGCGGACTTGGCGAGGGGAGGGTCGCCGCATGAGTGGTCTGGTCATCAAACTCGCGCCTGGCGAACGCCTGCTGATCAATGGCGCTGTCGTCGAAAATGGCGACCGGCGGTCACGTCTTTCAATTCTTACCCCAAAGGCCAATATCCTGAGGCTGCGCGACGCGCTCCATCCCGAGCAGGCGCGCACGCCGGTCAGCAGGGTTTGCTATATCGCGCAACTGGTGCTGTCGGGTGATGCAGACGTGGCCGACGCGCGCCACCAACTGCTGCGCGGCATCGAGCAACTCAGCCAAGCGCTGCGCGACGATGACAGCCGCGCCCAGCTTGACGCCGCAACCCAGGCGATCGGCGCTGGTGATTTTTACCGCGCTCTGCGCCGCCTGCGGTCGCTTTTGCCGCGCGAAGCCCGCCTTTTGGCGGCCTTTGCATCATGAGTTTTCAGCCGGTCATACCGCTCGGCGGATATGCCGGCTGGCGTTTCCTGACCAAGACGATCAGCAGCCAAAGGGCACAATTCGACAAGAGTGCGCAGGTCACGCGACTAACCAGCTATTTCCGCGACAAGATCGCCACGGTCCGAAAAGCCGACGATCTTGTCGCGGATCGGCGGCTGCTGCAGGTCGCGCTAGGCGCCTTTGGCCTGGCTGACGATATCAACAGCAAAGCCTTTATCCGCAAGATCCTCGCGGATGGGACGCTGAAATCCGATGCGTTGGCCAACCGGCTTTCAGACAAGCGTTATGCCGCCTTTTCGCGCGCATTCGGCTTTGGCGACTTGGGCGCACGAACGGCGTTGCCCGGTTTTGCCGACCAAATCCTATCCCGTTATGGCGCCCGCCAATTCGAAGTGGCCGTAGGCGAGCAAGATGACAACATGCGCCTTGCCTTGGGCCTGAACGATCAACTGCGCGAACTTACCGCCAATTCGACCTCGAACCGCGCACAATGGTTTGCCGTCATGGGCAGCCCCCCAACAAGACGTGTCTTCGAAGGTGCCCTCGGCCTACCGTCGAGCTTTGGTCGACTGGACATCGATCAGCAACTGACCACGTTTACCGACCGCAGCGAACGCCTATTCGGGACGGATCGGATTGCAGATTTCAAGGCCCCTGAATTGCAGGAGAAACTGATCCGCACTTTCCTGATGCGGGCACAGATTAGCGCGGCCGCGACCCCCAGTGGGGCATCGGTTGCGCTCAGCCTCTTGCAGAGTGGCGCAAACTAGCGCGGCAAAACACTAGCTTTGGGCGCCGCCCTGCAGGGCCAAGCGCAGGGCCAGAAAACTGTCGGCGACACCGCCATGTTCGCTGCGCGCAAGAAACTTTTCCAACAGCGGCTGTCTTGCGATCGCCAGATCGATTTCAGGGTTCGAACCCTGAACATAAAGCCCAGCCTCGATCATCAACTCTGCTCGGTCAAAGGCGCCCAACGAACGGCGCGCTTCTGCGATCAGCTGGTTTTCAGGCGCCGCCGCAGCGGCGGGCAGAGAACGCGAGACAGACCGTAACAGATCGACGGCAGGAAACCTGCCGCGTTCGGCGATGCGCCGGTCCAAGATGACATGTCCGTCCAGCACCCCGCGCAACATGTCGGCCACGGGTTCATCCATGTCCGAGCCCGCGACCAGCACCGCATATATCGCTGTGATGTCACCTTGCCCGCCCGCACCAGGCCCGGCGCGTTCACAGAGCGCGGCAATTTCCGGACCTGTGGATGCCGGAAACCCGCGCAGGCCAGCCGCTTCGCCCGCGGCAACCGTGACCTCGCGATGCGCCTCGGCAAAGCGGGTAACGCTGTCCACCAGCAACAAGACCTGCTTGCCCTGATCGCGGAAATATTCAGCAACAGCGGTTGCGGCCAGAGCGCAGCGCCGCCTTTCTTGCGGCGCTCGATCCGAGGTTGCGGCCACGACCACGGCACGCGCCATCCCCGCTGGGCCAAGCACATCCTCGACAAAATGACGCAGTTCACGCCCACGCTCGCCGACCAGACCGATGACGATGACATCGGCCTCGACCCCGCGCGCGAGGCCCGCCAAAAGCGTGGATTTTCCAATGCCAGAGCCCGCAAAAAGGCCGACGCGCTGCCCACGAACCAGTGGCAGCAAGGTGTTGAAAACCGCGTATCCGGTCGCCATGCGCGCGCCCAAACCGCGCCGGGTCTGCGGCGGCGGCGGCGGCACGCGCAAACCCCGCGGCCCGGTTCCGGGCAACAGCGGGCGACCGTCCAGCGGGCAGCCGTCGGGGTCAATCACCCTGCCAATCCAGCTGGCATGCGGGGCAAAAACCGGCTGCGGCATCAAGAGCGCCCTGTCACCCAAGGCTATGCCATCGGCCCGCCCTTCGACCAGCACACGCAGTTGATCGCCCGCCATCGCCACGACCTCGCCCCGCAAAGGGTTCAGCCCAGTCGCGCGAATCTGCAGCCTGTCACCAAGCCGGGCGCTATCGGTCAGGCCGCCAACGCCAATCGTTGCGCCATCGACCGCGACGACGCGCCCCAAGGGAAAAACCCCGCGATTTGCCGAAAGGGCGGCGGTCGCCCGCGTGATCAGATCCAATGTCACCGCAAACTCCATTCTGGCGTCAACACGATCTTAGGGAATCGCCCTTAATCCATGGTTATCGCCAGTCGAGGGAGAAGCCCCGATGTTTGCCAATCTTACGGTCTTTGCGACCGCCCATGCCCTTGCGGACCACGCCACACGGGCCGAGTCGTTGATCGCCCGCAATATCGCCAATGCGGACACACCGGGTTACCGCGCCCAGCGTTTGGCAGCGTTTGAGACCGCCTATTCCGGCAGCCCCTCATCCCAGCGGGCCACGCGGCCGGGCCATATGAGGGCCGACCCGATTGCAGCGACCCACGTCGTGGACGCAGGGACAGAGCCGTCGCCCAATGGCAATTCGGTCTCGCTTGAAGACGAAATGCTGGCCTCGGCCGCTGCCCAGCGCGACCACCAAGAGGCGCTGCTGGTCTATCGTCATGCGCTCGGCCTGTTACGCAGCGCGCTAGGAAGGTCATGATGGGTGATCTGCTCTCTGGCCTGTCACAGGCGGCAAGCGGTATGCGCGCACAGTCGCAGCGACTGCGCTATGTGTCCGAAAATATCGCGAACGCCGATACCCCCGGTTACCACCGCAAGACCGTCAATTTCCGGCAAGCCGTTGATGGGGATGTCCGGTTGGGCCGCGTCGGGCTGGACCCGTCCGCGCCAGAGCAGATTTACGACCCGTCCAGCCCTCTGGCCGATGCCACGGGCCACTATGCCGGATCGAACGTCGATCTGATTGTCGAGATTGCCGATGCCCGCGAGGCAAGCCGCAGTTACGAGGCGAACCTCAAGATTTTTGACCAGATCCGGCAGATGCACAGCGACCTGCTGTCGCTGCTGAAACGGTGAAAAGCGCCATGATCCAGACGCCAATGATCGCGGGTCAAGCCTATGCCAACCGCACCGCAATTGCACCTCAACCGGGCAGCGGTTCCGGGCTGGGTGGCGCGGCAGCCGACTTTGCCCAAAGCCTGCGGGCCAGCGAGAACACCGCGCTATCGGCCATGTCCGGCGGCGCGGATCCGCAGGCCTTGGTCGAGGCGCTGGCCCAGACCGAACTGGCCGTCGAAACCGCGGTGACAATCCGCAACCGCGTGGTCGAGGCCTATCAGGAATTGCTGAGGATGCCGGTTTGATGTTGGGCGAGGGTCAAATCTACGACGTGACGCGCGAGGCGCTTTGGGTCGCGACGATCACCGCAGCGCCGATTCTGGCGGCCGCGCTGGTGGTGGGTCTGGCTATCGGCCTTTTGCAGGCGCTGACCTCGGTTCAGGAAATGACACTGACCTTTGTGCCCAAGATGCTGGCGATCCTCGTCGTGTTCTGGGCATCGATGGGGTTCATGACCGGCACTTTGGCCACGTTCTTTCGCGGCACAATCATGCCGTTGGTTGCGAGGTAACCTATGGATAACGCAGGATATGTTGCCCTGACGCGCCAATCCGGCCTGATGGCGGAACTGCGCGTCGTGGCCAACAACATCGCCAACGCCAGCACCACCGGCTTTCGCGCCGAAACCGTGAGCTATGCCGAACACATCGATGCACTTGGTGCGGCCCCGTCGCTGTCGATGGCGGATATTGCCGTGCGCGGACTGTCCGAGGCGGCGGGTGGCATGACCCAAACCGGCGGCGCCTTTGATCTGGCGATCGAGGGGGACGGCTATTTCATGATCCAGACCCCTGCAGGCGAGCGTTTGACGCGCAACGGCGCATTTACCCCCAATGAAAATGGCGATCTGGTGACCCTGACGGGCGAGCCTGTCTTGGATGCCGGTGGCAGCCCCCTTTTTGTGCCGACCGGTGCCGGCCCCGTGGCTATCGCGCCCGATGGCACCATCAGCGCCGGTGGCCAGCCCGTGGGTCAGATCGGCATTTTCATGCCATCAAACCCTTTGGGTCTTTTGCGCGAAGACGGCGTGCGGTTCGCCGCACCCGACGGGGCAGAACCCATGCCGGACGGGCGGCTCGTTCAGGGCTTTCTGGAAGGCTCGAACGTCAATCCGATTGCCGAGGTCGCGCGCATGATCGAGGTCCAGCGCGCCTATGAACTCGGCCAAGGGTTCTTGGACAAGGAAGATGAACGTATCCGCGCCGCGCTGTCGGCGCTCGGGCAGAGAGGTTGAACATGCGCGCCCTGCAAATCGCCGCTTCGGGCATGAGCGCCCAACAAACCCGGGTCGAGGTCATTGCCAACAACCTCGCCAATATGAACACCACGGGCTTTAACGCCCGCCGCGCGGAATTTGCCGATCTGCATTACCAGCAGGTCGCAAGGCCCGGCTCTGTGCAGGCCTCGGACGGGACCATGCTGCCAACGGGCGTGCAACTGGGTCTTGGCGTGCGCCCCACCGCCATCTCGGTGATGTTGGCCCAAGGGTCGCTGGCCGCGACCGGTGGCGATCTGGACTTGGCGATCGAAGGCAACGGCTATCTCGAGGTCACGCTGCCGGATGGTCGCGCGGCCTATACGCGTGACGGCGGGCTGAAACGTTCTGCGGACGGGCAAATCGTTACCTCGGACGGCTATCCCGTTGCGCCAGGCGTTACCATCCCGCCCGATGCGCGGTCGATCAGCATTAACCCCGAGGGCGAGGTCTATGCCTATTTCGCCGATCAGGTGGCCCCGCAATTATTGGGACAGATCACGGTCTCTGGTTTCACCAACCCCAAGGGGCTGGAATCGATCGGATCGAACCTGTTTCTGGAAAGCCCCGCCTCTGGCCCTGCCTTGGTGGCGACCCCCGGGCAGGACGGGTTGGGCACCCTGCGCCAAGGCTATCTGGAAGATAGCAGTGTCGATCCCGTGCGCGAAGTAACCGACCTGATCGAGGCCCAACGCGGCTACGAGTTGAACTCCAAGGTCATCACGGCCGCCGACCAAATGCTGGGCGCCATGGTGCAGATCAGATGAAACGCCTAGCCGCGATGGTGGCGTTCTTGGCCGCGCCGGTCTGCGCCGATGTCGTCGTGCCCAGCCACACCATTCCGGCCCGCAGCCTGATCACTGCCGACGATCTGACGATGCTGGCGCGCGATATTCCCGGGGCTGTGACCACGCTGGATCTGGTCGTGGGATTAGAGGCGCGGGTCACGCTTTATGCGGGGCGGCCTATTCGCGCGGCCGACCTAGGCCTGCCTGCCATTGTCGAGCGCAACCAGACCCTGCCGCTGATCTATCAGCACGGCGGGCTTTACATCACCACCGAGGGTCGCGCCCTCGACCGCGCCGCGCCGGGTGATTGGGTGCGGGTCATGAACATGTCTTCGCGCACGACCGTCATGGCGATGATCGGCGCAGATGGGGCCGCCTATGTCTCGAATTAGTCTCTGGTTTTTGGCAATTATTCTGTTGGCCGGCTGCACCGCCATGTCACCCGTCGGACAGGCACCGACACTGGCGCCTGTCGACCAAGGCAGCGAACACCAAGCCATGATGCAGCCCGCGTCCGCAGCGCCGCGTGGCACGCGCGCATCCCTCTGGACCGGTGATCCGGATTCGCTTTTGGGGGACCGACGCGCGATGCAGCGGGGCGACATTCTGACGGTTGTGGTCGAAATCGATGACAGAGCCGAGATCTCCAATACCTCGGACCGTTCGCGCCAATCGGATCAACAGATGTCTGTGGGCTCGCTTTTCGGTCTGCCGCAACGGGTCGCAGGGTTCCTGCCCGATGGCGCCTCGCTCGACCCCGCTGTGTCGCTGTCCTCCAGCGCCAGTGACGGCGGCGCGGGCTCGATCCGGCGCAACGAAAAACTGACCCTGCGCATCGCCGCCACCGTGGTCAGCGTTTTGCCGAACGGGCTGTTTGAAATTCTCGGCACACAGCAGGTCGTCGTGAACTTTGAAATGCGCGAGTTGGTGGTTTCGGGCTTTGTCCGCCCCGAAGACATCAGCCGCCTGAACGAGATCACCTATGACAAAATCGCCTCTGCGCGCATCGCCTATGGGGGTGCGGGCCAGATTACCGACATGCAGCAACCACGGGTGGGATCGCAGATCCTAGACCACGTGCTTCCGTTCTGAGGACCCAGATGAAGCCCATTATCCTGCCCGCGGCTTTGCTTTTCCTCGGTCTCGGTGGTGGGGTCGGCGCTGCCTATATCCTGCCCCAGCCGACGACCGCCACCGACTGCGCCGCCACCCCAGAACACAACGTCGCGGCCGAAACGCCGCCCGAGCCCGAAACGCCCCGCGAATATGCGCGGTTGAATAACCAGTTCGTCGTCCCCGTGATCGGCGATGGGCGCATTCGGTCGCTCATGTCACTGGGTCTGACGATCGAGGTGCCGCAAGGCACGCAGGCCGATGTTTTTGCAGTTGAGCCGCGCCTGCGCGACAGCTTTCTGCAAGTGATGTTTGACCACGCCAATCTGGGCGGTTTCGATGGCGACTTTACCGCCTCGACCCCGATGCGGAGCCTGCGCTCGGGCCTGTTGGCTGCCGCGCATGAGGTCCTTGGCGATGGCGTCAGCGACGTCCTGATCCTCGACATCACGCGTCAGGATCTCTGACAGCGGCCCGTGCCGCCTGTCGCGCATGCTCTGCCTTGGCGCGCTCGATCAGGCGACCCGCCACCATGTTGCGCCCAAAAGCACGGGCCAGAACATCTCGCGCCGCCTCTTGGCGGACACGCAGGCGCGCCAACTCTGCCAGCAGCGCCTCGCGGCGGGCGGCCGCCCAGAGTTGCCACTTGAGATGGGCGCCTGCGCGCGCGGCGGGATCCAGATCGACCGACGTCAGATCGTGCGATGGGGGCGACAGGGCATCGAGCGCGCGCCGGATGGCGGCCTCTTCGGCGGCAAGTGCTGCCATCGCTGCCGCGGCAGTCTGGTAGGTGGCCTCGGTCACACGGGCCAAGGCCTGCAAGCTACGCGGATCGCGGCTCATGTGCGGGCCGCCTTGGCGCGCATCCGTTCGGCAAAGCGGATGGCCGCGGCAACGGCGCGATAGTGTTCGGGCGGCACCTCTTGGCCAAGATCGACCGTCGCAAACAAGGCCCGCGCCACCGGCGGATCGGACCGCAGCGGCACACCCGCCGTCATTGCCGCCGCGCGAATGCGGGCCGCGATCTCGTCCGCGCCCTTGGCCACACAAACCGGCGCGCGGCCCGAACCACGTTCCCATTTCAGGGCAATCGCGTAATGGGTCGGGTTCACGATCACCACATCAGCCTTGGGCACATCCGCCAGCATCCGGTTCATCGCGATATCGATGCCCCGCTGGCGACGCTGATGTTTGATCGCGGGATCGCCGTCCTGCTCCTTGAACTCGTCCATGATCTCTTGGCGCGTCATCATCAGGCGGCGCCCATGTTCGGCATGCTGGAAAATCAAATCGAGCGCGGCAATCACCACCGCAACGACAAGTGCCCGACCCAGAAGCCCCAGACCAAAGACCCCGACAATGGCCACCCCACCGTTTGCGGCGGTGATGATCGCCGGCGCTTCGGCTGCCAGATAGGTGCCAAGCACAACGGCAAAGGCGATCAGCTTGGCCAGAGACTTGGCAAACTCGAACAGCCCCGCGCGTCCGAATTTTTGCCCAAAGGTCTTGGCGGGCGAAATCCGGTCGAGCTTGGGTCGCAGTTTGTCCGGCGTCACCACGATGGCGCGTTGCGCCACCAATGCCAGCGTAACCGCCAAGGCAGGCACCACGAAGAGCGGCCAAATCGCGGCCGCCAGCCCCTTTGCCATTTCAGCGAACGGCACGACCCCAAAGGCGGCATGGGCCAACATCGCCTGCAGAACCTGACCCGATGCCTGCGTGATCGCAGGCCCCGAAACCGTCAGCACAAAAACCAGCGCCAACAGCCCCGTTGCGGCATTCACATCTGCAGAGCGCGGAATATCGCCCTTTTTGCGGGCCTCGTCGCGTTTGTGCGGGGTGGCCTCGTGCGACTTTTCGGCATCGCTTTCCTCGCTCATCGCAAGCCGTCGAACTGGCCGTCCAGCACGCCCGCCATTGATGCCGCCCAAGCGTGGATCAAAAGCGGCGTGACCAGATACATCAAGACCAGCCCGCCAAACGTCAGGACCGGCGCGCCGATAAAGACCACCATCAACTGGGGCATGGCCCGATTCATCAGACCGAGGGTCAGGTTATAGAGGAAAGCACCTACCACGAATGGCAGCGCCAGACGAAACCCCATCGCAAAAGAACCGCCCAAGAGCGCCAGCGCCTGTTTGGCCAGACCGGCCCCGCTGACAGGGACGCCCGCGGGCAGCAATTGGTAGCTCGCAATCAGGTAGTCGGCGAGCCGCAGGTGCAGCCCCAGCGACAGGGCCACCGCGATGCCAAGCATCGTCACAAGATGGCCATAGGCCGCAGCCGGTTCGCCATCGACGCCGCCAAACATCTGCGCCAACGAGGTCGACTGCGCGGCAATTGAACCGGCCGTCTGCAGCGCAAAAATAGTGGCCCGCAAGGCAATACCCAGAAACAACCCGGCCGTGACCTCGGCCGCAGCCATCACGTAGGGGCTACCCGTCGGGGGTGGCGAAACAGTCGGCAGAACAATGGCGGTATAGGCAAAGGCCAGACCCAAACGAACGCGCATGGGCAGCACCCTTTCGCCAAAACCCGGCGCGAGAAAGATCACCGCGCCCACGCGCAGGAAGACACCGACCAGCAAGACCCAATAGGTATCGAAAAGCCCCATCAGTGATGCAAGGTCCACCATCATGCCGGGACAAGCCCCACGATAGCCGGACGTGCGTCAAAGCCGATTTCCTCAAAGCTGATGACGGGGTTCGAGATGCCTTTGGCGCGCAGCACAGTCCGCAAGAACCGTCGCCGCCGCATCGAGGTTACGACAGCGGCCTGTGTGCCGCTTTCGGCCGCTTTCGCCGCCTTTTCCGCAATCAGGGACGCAAGCCTGTTGAACATTTCCGGCGGCAGAGCCACGTCCTGTCCCTTGTCGCCGCCGATCTGATAGGTGGCAAAGGTCTCTTCCCATTCGGGGGCCAGCTGGATCAGTGGCAACGCCCCGTCGTCACGCCGCAGGCCGGCAATAATCTGAAAACCAAGCCTCTGGCGGACATGTTCCACAATCTGGTCGCTTGAGGCATAGATTTGCCGTGCCTCGGACGCGGCCTCGAGGATCAGCGGCAGGTTGCGCACCGAAACGCGTTCTTCCAAAAGCGACCGCAACACGGTCAGCAACAGATCGTGCGGCACCTTATCGGGGATCAGTTCGTCCAAAAGCCGCTTGTTGGCCTCGGCCCGCGTGCGATCCGAAAGACCTGTCATCTCATCCAACAGCCGGCGCAAGGTGCGCAGTGTCATCAACCGCCCAAAATTGCGTTTGATGGTTTCCAGCAGATGGGTCGCCAAAACCTCGGCCGGCTGCACCGTGGTCAGGCCAGCCAGCGCGGCACGATCCTGCGTTTCCGGCGAAATCCAGCGGGCAGGTGCGCCGTAGACCGGCTCTGATACGTCCTCGCCCTGCACCTCGGCCGGCGCCGGACCGGCCAAAAGCGCCAGCACCCGCGCGGGGCGCAGATTGTCGCGTGCCTGTTCGACGCCCTGCACAAGTATCCGGTAACACCCGTCGGCAAGCGCGCGATTATCGGTCAGCCGGATTTCGGGCAAAAGCAGCCCATAATTTGTGGCCACATGGGCGCGCATACTGGCAATCCGCGCATCCAAACCGGTTGCCGGATCCAGCACCATCGAAACCAGATCGCCCGCGAATTCGACATGGATATCGTCCAGATCCAGCATATCGCCCATCGTGCTTTGTGGCGGGGCTTGCATTGGGCCTGTGGCTTCGGCGCGTTGCGCCTCGCGCCGGTTCTTGCGCACCACCGACCGTGCGGCTGCCGCCAAAACCGCAGCGCCCGCCATGAACGGCACAAAAGGCAGACCTGGCACCAAGGCAAAAAGCGCCATCAGGACCGCCACCGTGCCCAGCGCCGCGGGGTGGCGGCCAAGCTGCGCGAGAATCGCCAGATCCGTCGCCCCCTTGGTGCCGCCACGCGCCAGCAACAGCGCCGAGGCGACAGAGATAATGACCGCAGGAATCTGGCTTACCAGCCCGTCGCCAACCGTCAGGATCGCGTAGGTTTCGAATGCGCGGGCAAGAGGCATGCCATGCACCGCCACACCCATGACCAAACCCATCAAAAGGTTCAGCATCGTGATCAAAAGGCCCGCGACCGCGTCGCCTTTGACGAATTTCGACGCGCCATCAAGCGAGCCGAAAAAGGTGGTTTCGGCCTGCTCGGTTTCGCGACGGCGCTTGGCTTCGGCGTGGTCGATGGCCCCTGCGCTCAGATCGGCGTCGATCGACAGTTGCTTGCCTGGCATCCCGTCCAGCGCAAAACGCGCGCCGACCTCGGCCATGCGGGCGGCGCCCTTGTTGATGACGACAAAATTGACAATCAGCAGCACGCCAAAGACCACCAGACCCAAAAGAATCGAACCGCCCATGACAAAATTTGCGAAACCCTCGATCACATGACCCGCCGCCTGCGTGCCCGTATGCCCCTGCCCGATGATCAGCTTGGTCGAAGAGACATTCAGCGACAGGCGCAACATCAGCGAAGCCAGAAGCACCGTCGGAAAGGCCGAGAAATCCAGCGGTCTTTCGATGAAAAGCGTCACCGTAAAGATCAGGATCGCCAGCGCAAAGGACGCCGCCAGACCAATGTCCAGCACGACCGACGGCATGGGCAGGATCATCATGACAATCACCGCCATCAACGCCAGCGCGAAGAGGACGGTTGGTTGAAAAACCGCGGCGACCGAAAACCGGTTCATGCGCCGTCACCACCAAGTGGCACCAAGGACCCGAGCGCGCCCGCGTTGCCGCCCGTTCCCAAAAGAGGAAAGGAATTGAGCCGTGCAATCTGGGTGTCCGTGGGCGGCGGCAAAGCCGGAAAACCGCCCTCGGGCGGCAGGCCCGCTTGTAGATCCGCGACGCGTTGCCGGTAGGCCGCCGCACGCGGCGGACTGCGCGAATGATAGGCCCCGACTGCCGCCTGCCAACCACCCAGTTCATCGGCAAGCCCGCGCAGAAAGTAGGCCGCGTATCGGGCATTCGTTAAGGGGTCGATCATTTGCTCGAGCGACCCGAAAGCATCGCCATGCCAGCGGTAGTTGACCTGAAAACAACCGATATCAATGCTGGTTTCACCCCGCGAAATTGCGGCGCTGGCAAAACGCTGCAACTCGGCCGCGCTGTCAAACCGAAAACCCTCGCCATTCAGATTGGCCGTCCATGGCCAAGGCCGCAGCACCCCGTCTTGACGGCGACCAGTTTCAGCGAGACCGACGGCAATCATCATTTCAGCAGGAACCCCCTGCTGTGCTGCAGCCGTGCGAGCCGCGGAAAGACAAAGATCGGACGGGTCGGCCAGAGCTGCCGATCCGACGACACAGGCGACCAGCGCCGCCATGAGAGTTGCAGATGACATTCTGTCGCCCGTCAGGTTTCCTTGGCTCAGGCTAGAGTCGAAACCTTTCCATGCCGTTAGCGCGCCACGTCTGACGGCAGAGCAAGCAACGCGTCAATTCTGTCGCGCGTCGCCGAAGCCGCCTCCAAGAGCTGGCCATACGCGGCAAGCGTTTGTGGCGGCGCCGCGGCCATTCGTGACGATAGTTCAGGTACCGTGACGGCCTGCTGATCATGACCAACCGTTAGCTGCATCTCGATGGTGGGGGCAGGCGCGATCATCTGCGCGCGGGCCGCAAATCCGAGTGCCGCTAACCTAATCGAAATGGCCCTGACCGTTTCCGGGGCTAACGCAGGCAGGTCTTCGAAGGCGTAGCGCAAAAAGACCCCGTCGTTCGGTGACGTCGTCACTGCATCGAAAAACATAGTCTGCAAAGCGTGTTCTACATCCGGCGGTCGGGCGCCTTCGTCCAAGATCACCCGTGCCCTGCCGAATTCGCCCATTTCCAAACTCGCCGCCATCCGCGCGCGATCAAGATCCGGACCGCTTTTTGACTGGCGAAACTGGGGCCGCATGAAGTCGGCGCTATCCAACAGATCGTCGCTCCCCTCGATGGTTCCTTGTCCAACCAGCGTCAAAAGCGCGGTCAGTGTTTCCGGCGACAACATCGGGTCGCCAAGGACCGCGGCCATCTTGTCTTGCAGAGTTGGGGTATCGCCCTTTTCCGCTGCGAGCGCGATTTCCACCAACGCAAGGTCCGCGCGGGCGGCAAAGCTGCTGGTTGCGGCCAAGCCAAGCACCGCCTCTGCCGCCTCGGGCTCGTGATCGGTCAGCAACCGACGCGCCAACGGCGGCCCGATTGCGCCCTGTAGCGGCGGTGGAAGGGCGCGGATCTGCATCAAGATAGCGTTCATGACCGAAGGCACCAAGGGTCCGGCGCCATCGAGATAGGCCCAAATCGCCACAGCGCCCGTGCAACCAGCCTGATCGGCCAAGATTGGCGCGCCGGTTTCGTCGCCATCGACCAATTGGGCCAAATGTATGATCCGCATACGAACAGAGTTTGTAACATCTGATTGGCCCAGCGCCGCTATGGCCTCGCGTCCGAAACCACCCGCAACCAAGGCAGTCGCATAGACTTCCAACGCTTGGTCACTGACCCTGTCGCGCGCGTCAAAGATCTGGGCCCCCGCCTCTGCGAGCAGCCTGACATAGTGTTCGGCATCCTCCCACGCGGGCAAGGCAAACGCGTTGTCTTCGAGGCAAAGGGAACCGTCAGCGGTTAGCGATGATTCCTGCGACGTTGGGTCCGCAAAAGCATCGCGCGCCGCAAGTCCCGGCATTTCGTGGCGGGCCGATCCACCCGAAAATTGCACATCGGCCGACCCATTTCCCCCTGCGCGCGCCAAGAGCCCGTCGCTTATGGCTTGCGCCAGATTGCGAGCCAGAACCGCATCGTAGCCGACTCCTGCCGCGGTGTTCGCGGCCCCAAGATCTGCGTCCGCAATCAGGCGGATTTGGCTTGGCACGGTTTCGGCTAGCGCGGGCAAGCTGTTTGCGGTGGGCGGCTGAGCCAAGACGTCGCTCGGTGCCGCGAAGGCATCCTCAAAAGGCGAACTGGCAGGTGCCGGTCCCTCTGCAATATCCAAAACAATCCGGTCGGGTCGCCATGGAATAACCTCTGCATGGCAGGGGCAGTTGACGACCAAGTTCAAAACATCGCCCGTTTGTTCATACCCGCCGACCCTGCCATAGCCGGCCTTGGCCAGTGCAGGGCCCATATCCCATGCGTCACTTCCCGCGACCCACAGCGCATAACCAGTTGGCACGCGCCCAAGTCGCCATTCTGCACCAAACGGGATGGTGAAAACAAAACGCACAAACCCTTCATGCCGGCCGCCGCGCACCTCGCCCGCCATGGTTGGTGAGGCGATCAGCGCCAGCAGAATGAGGATCAGCCATCTCATGCCGCGTCCTGTTTGATCGCTTTCAGCGCCTCTTCCAGTTCGGCGTAACTGGGGCGTAGGTGGCCCGGCGCATTCTGGCGGCCGACCTCAATACAGTTTTGCGGACTATGGTTATAGAGATTTGCGACCAGCACCTCGCGGATCAGGCGATAGAACGAGACGTCCTCTTCCACGACCGCCTTGACCTTGGCCGCAAAGGGTCCGACCAGACCGTAGGCCAAAAATACGCCCAGAAACGTGCCGACCAGCGCGCCACCAATCAATTTTCCCAGAATTTCCGGCGGTTGGTCGATAGCCCCCATCGTCTTGATGACGCCCAGAACCGCGGCAACAATGCCCAGCGCGGGCAAACCATCCGCCATGGATTGCAGCGCGTGCATCGCGTGCAGATCGTGGTGCAGATGCGCCTCGATCCGCTTTTCCAGCACCTCCTCGACCTGATGTGGGTCGTCGTAGTTCATGCTGGCGGCACGGAACGTATCGCAGATCAACTGCGCGGCTTCGTGGTCATCCCGAATCTTCGGGTAGGTCGCGAAGATTTCTGAATCATGCGCATTTTCAATATGTTGCTCCAAGGCTACGGGGCTGGCTCTGGCAACGCGGATAAGCGCGAACAGCAGACACAGAAGATCACGATAGTCACCTGACTTCCATTTTGGGCCCTTGAAGACCTTGCCTACCGCCTTGAACGTAGCCTTGACCGTTGAAAAGTCGTTCGAAATCACGAAGGCGCCCACGGCTGCGCCGCCGATCATCATCAACTCGTAGGGCAACGAATGGAGGATCATCTCCATATGGCCCCCGGCAAGAACGTAGCCGCCGAAAACCATGACAAAGATCATGACGATACCGATGATTCCGACCATCTGGATTCCCTTCGATTCCCCCCTCAGTCTGGTCGATGAAAGTTAAATCTTGGCTCACTCGGTCGGGGCGCGGGCATTGCGGCCAGCAATTTCGGCGCTGATCGCAAAGGCAATCTGGGGGTCGAGCTTGGCAAGGATCGCCGCGCCCGCCTCGGGCTGCATTTCGGCAACAAAACCCGCTGCAAACGAGGGCGGCATTTGGGTGATGACCGCCGCGGCATCCTGCGGACGCATCGCCTGATAAAGCGCAACCAGACGGCTGACGTCACCGGACGCCGCCACCGAGGCCTGCGCCATTGTGCCATTAAGGCTTGCCTCGGCACTGGCCAATTCATCAAGCTTCGCGCGCACAGCGGCCTCGGCCGCGTCAAGCGCAGCCGCGCGCGCGGCAAGGTCATCTTCCATTTGCGCAGCCGCTGTTTCGCGTTGTTGTAAAGCGCGCAAAAGGGCTTCGGGGGCATCCGCGCACCCGTCCTCGGGCAAGGCCGAAACCGCGTCACCTGCACTGGCAAAGGCAGCACCGGCTTGGGTCCCGATCCTGATTGCCCCCGAAAGCAGAAGGAGCAACGCGATCACCGTCATCGTCCCAATCGGTCGCAGACGGGTCATGCGGCGGTTCCCGACTTGCGAAAGAACGGATCGAGACCTACGGCCGTATTGGTCGGCACGTCGTGCAGCGCCGCGATCAGCAATTCCAACTGCCGCGATGCTGCCTCGGCCCGCGCGACAGTTGCGGAAAGGCTGTCGCCCTGTGTCCTTGCGGCAGCTCCCGTATGTTCCAGCGCGCGCGTCAATTCGTCTACCTGCACGGACAAGAGCGCCACCGCCCCGCCGATGCCGCCTTCAAGGCTTGTCAGCGCATGGAGGCGGCGTGAGAGAACCCAACAGTAAAACGCCGCCCCCAGCGCGCCTGCCGCAAGAAGAATGTCCGCCAAGAACGTCATAAGGGCCTCAATTCAAAACAAATTCCATTACCAGCAGGTCATTCACCATCCCTACGCCGGCAATGACCTGCGCCCGCCGTAACAGCTGGGACCGAAGCCGCAGCAACGCCGCGGGATCTTGCAACTCATTGACTTCGACCGCGCGCAAATAGGCGTTGAAGGCATCAATGATGCGCGGGGTGATGACCGAAACTTCATCCGCATGCGCCGGTTCGACATCCAATTGGGCGACAAACCGCAGATGGTGCGGGCCACTTCCGGGCGGCAACATCACCAAAATCGGGGCGAGCGGCACAAAGACCGGCCCCGACGGGGTCGCGTGCCCATCGGTTGCCACGCCGTGGCCCGACGCGGTTTCACCAGTAGGCGCAGCATGCGCAGCGGTTGCGGTTTCCTGCGTATCTGCCGCCGGATGCGCATCGGATGCGGCTGACTGGCCGCCGGCGCCACCCAGAATCGGCAACACACCCCGCACCACGCCAAAGCCGGCACCAAGGCCCAGAATCAGCAACAGCGCCGCCAACAGAATTGGCGGTCTGGTCCTTGCAGGGACGGCATCGACAGTCGCGGTCACAGTCGGATTCTCCTTATTCTCCCGATCTGGATAGCGCCAAGCGACTAACCGAATCTTAAGTCCGAGCAGCCAATTGTGATTCACGGGCAGAAGGCTCGCGGAGAACGGAATGAACCCTGTCGTCTCAATCTGGTCGGCGCTGGATTTGCGCAAAAGGGTGGTCGTTATCGGTGCGACGATCGCAATGTTTGCGGCGGTTTTGTTGCTGTCGCGCACGGCTTTGTCGCCGACGATGTTGTTGCTCTACAGCAATCTGGATCCAGCGGTCGCGGGCGGCGTTGTGACCGCGCTTGAACAACAGGGCGTGTCCTATCAGGTGCGGGGCGATTCGATCTGGGTGCCGCAGTCTGACCGCGACGCGTTGCGCCTGACCTTGGCCGGTCAGGGTCTGCCCGCGCCTTCGAGCCAAGGCTATGAATTGCTGGACGGGTTGTCGGGTTTTGGCACGACGTCCGAAATGTTCGACGCGGCGTATTGGCGGGCCAAAGAGGGTGAATTGGCCCGCACGATCCTTGCCAATCCGCGTATTCGCGCGGCACGGGTGCATATTTCGGCGCCGGTTTCACGCGGCTTTGACCGGCCAAGCACGCCGACCGCCGCGGTGACAGTATCGACCGCCGGCATGTCGCTGACCCCGCCGCAAATTCTGGCGCTGCGCTATCTTGTTGCCTCGTCGGTGCCCGGTCTGATCCCCGAATCCGTGTCCATCATCGATTCCGAGGCCGGCCTGATCAGCGGCGACGATCCGACACACAGCGCCGCGACCCGTGCCGAGGTTTTGCGCAATAACGCCGAGAGGTTGGTCGAGGCGCGCGTGGGCATTGGCAACGCCGTGGTCGAGGTCAGTATCGACGAAGTGACCGAAACCGAGACGCTGACCCAGCGCACGCTGGACCCGACCACGCGCGTCGCGATCAGCACCGACGTGACTGAAAATACGGCAAATGCCCAAAATGCTGACACCGGCGCGGTAACCGTGGCGTCGAACCTGCCCACGGGCGATGCGGGTGGCGGCGGCACCAGCCAGAGCCAGAACTCTGAGGCCCGCACATTGACCAATTATGAAATCTCCGAAACCCAACGCAGTCTAAACCGCGCCCCCGGGGGCATTCGCCGCATGACGGTTGCGGTTTTGGTGAACGACATCATCGCCACCGACACACAGGGCAATGTGACCTCGACCCCGCGCAGCAGCGAAGAGCTTGCAGCCTTGTCCGAGCTTGTGGCCATGACGGTTGGTGTGGATGAATCGCGCGGCGACCGCATCTCGGTGCGCTCGATGCCGTTCGAGCCCCTGCGCGACGCCGGTAGCGTTGCCCTTGCGCCACAAAACCTTTCGCTAACTGACCTCGCGCGCGCCGGTATTTTAGGCGCTGTTGCTCTTATTTTGGGTCTGTTTGTGGTGCGACCAGTTCTGGCGGGACGTCGGTTGCCGCCGACAGAACCCCAGCGCCAATTGCTTGCCGAAGCCGCGCAAGTTACGGCCCTCGCGCCGCCGACCGAACCGCAACAGAAACAGGACCCCGTTGCGCGTGTGCGCGACATGATCGAGGCGCGCCAGACCGAAGCGCTCCGTGTGTTGCAATCATGGGTTGAAGAGCCCGAGGTCGAGGCTTGATCGATGGGCCTATTGCAGCTGGACAGCTTTGATGCCCGTGCCGAACATGTCGGCCCAAAGCCGCTGAGTGACGATTGGCATGCCGGCTATGCTGCCGCCCTCGCCGCTGCCGAGGCCGAACGCAAATCTGCCGATGCGGTTCTGCGCGACAGGCTGATGCAGACGATCGCCGATCTGCGATTTGATCATGCCGCCGCGCGCCAAGATGTATTGCGGGGGCTCGCCCCGTTCTTCCGGGCGCTGTCCCATCGGCTGTTCCCGTCACTTGGCGCACGCGTCCTAGCCGAGACAATCGCGGCAGAACTAGAGCAATTGGCGGCGACCTTTTCCGAGGCAAGGCCAACCCTGACGGTCTCGCCCGCCAACATGGAAATCGTTAGCCTGCACCTTGGCGAAATGCCGGGCCTCATCCTCGCCTCGGACGACGCCTTATCCCCGTCCGAGGCAGTTATTTCGACCCGCGATCGCACAATCGCAATCGACGGGGCGGCAATCGAAGACGCCATAGATTCCGCTCTCAGCGCTCTGGGCGACCAAACCATGCATGCCGACCAGTCAGAAAGTTTGCACCATGCCTGACAATTCGTCCCCCACCGCTGGCGATCTGCGCGACCGCCTATTCGAAGACATGCCCGTCGATCTTGTCATAACCGTCGGCCGCGCCCGCGTCGCCTTGCGCGATCTGATGTCGATGGACGAAGGCGCGGTCTTGGCCCTTGATCGCCGAATCGAAGACCCCGTCGAATTGTGGATCGGCGATCGCCTTGTCGCGCGCGGACATCTGGAAGAGGCCGAGGATGGCCCGACAGGGGCGCTTGCCGTGCGTTTGACCGAAGTCGTCAGCACGGGCAGGCCAGCGTGAAAGCTCGAATAGCTGTCGCATTCTTCGTCTTGGCTGCCGGGCCTGCGCAGGCGCAATCATTGATGGTGGATCTTGGCGGCGACGGATCTTTGGCGACGCGCACCGTCGAGCTGTTTCTTGTTGTGACTTTGCTTGGGATCGTGCCGGGCATCGTGATGATGGCCACGTGCTTTCCGTTTTTAGTGACTGTTTTTTCGATATTGCGGCAGGCAGTTGGGCTGCAACAGGCCCCCCCGAATATGCTGATGATCAGCCTCGCGCTATTCCTGACCTACTTCGTCATGGAACCCGTCGCCCTCCAAGCCTGGAGCGCAGGCATTGAACCCTGGACCCAGGGAAAGCTATCGCTAGAGGCCGCTTTTCCTGCGGCAATCGAGCCTTTTCGTGTTTTCATGCTCGGCCGTGTCGATCCCGAAACGCTGGGCCACATGGCAAGCCTGCGCAGTGACCTGAGTGGCGAGATTTCAGTGTCTAAGATGCCAATTTCGGTGATCATCCCGTCCTTTATGATTTCCGAAATATCACATGCGTTTGAAGTCGGGTTTCTGCTCTATCTGCCATTCCTGATCATAGACTTGCTTGTATCGGCCATCCTCATGTCCATGGGCATGATGATGGTGCCGCCAGCGGTGGTTTCTTTGCCGTTCAAATTGGCGTTCTTTGTCATGGTCAACGGTTGGGCGTTACTGGCCGAGGGTCTGGTCAAAGGCTATGCCTAGACCCTGATTGGCGCTTATCCCGCGGCTAATTCACGATGAATTCTGCGTGCAGCGCCCCCGCCGCCTTGATGGATTTGAGGATGTCGATCATGTCGCGAGGCGATACGCCCAAAGCATTCAGACCTGCCACGACATCCGAAAGGCTGGTGCTGGCCGGAATCTCGGCAAGGCCATTGCCGGGCTCACTGTTGAGCGTTGCGGTCGTTCGCGGAACCACGACCGTTTCGCCCTGTGAAAACGGACTTGGCTGAACTGCAAGCGGCGCTTCCTCGATCCGCAAGGTCAGATTGCCTTGGCTTACCGCAACACGGCTGACCCGCACATCTTCGCCGATCACGATCGTGCCAGAGCGCTGATCGACGACGACCCTCGCCGGAAGCTCTGGCTCGACCATCAGATTTTCGACCTCGCCCATGGTTCGCGCGGCCGAGCCAAGGCCAGCGGCGCCAATGTCGATTGAAACCGTTCCGGCATCGACCAGCGAAGCGACCCTGCGGCCAAACTGATCGTTGATTGCCGTTTCTATGCGTCCGGCGGTGGTAAAGTCAGCGGTGCGCAGCGCCAGTCGGACCAGCCCCAGACTATTGAACGCAAAATCAACCTCGCGTTCGACCGTTGCGCCCGAGGGAATGACGCCGGCAGTCGGCACGCCTTCGACGACCGTTGTGGCCTGCCCGCTGGCGGAAACGCCACCTGCAATGATTGCGCCCTGCGCCACGGCATAGATTTGGCCGTCGGCCGCATTCAGAGGCGTCATGACCAAAGTCCCGCCGAGCAGGCTAGAGGCATCGCCGATTGCCGAAACAGTTACATCAATCGGGCTTCCTGCCCGCGCAAAAGGCGGCAGCGCGGCAGTCACCAACACAGCCGCAACGTTGCGCGGACGCAGATTTTCACCGGCGACATTGATGCCCAGCCGCTCGAGGATATTGGTCATGATCTCTTCGGTGAACGGTGAATTTCTAAGACCATCGCCCGTTCCGTTGAGACCGACGACCAGACCGTAGCCAACCAGATCATTGCTGCGCACGCCGTCGACCGTAACCAAGTCCTTGATACGGACGGGCTCGGACATTGCCGCAAACGGCAGAAATGCGACGACTAACCAAGAAAGGCGCCTCATCGCAGATAGTCCACAAGCGACAATCCTGCGAGGCGCGCCGTAAGCAGATATTGAGTCTCCAACTGGGTCTGGAGCTGTTGCAGCGCCGTCGCTGTTTCAAAGGGATCGGCACCCCGGATCTCTTGCTGATGCAATTCAAGCTCGGTCTGCCGTGCTGTTAGCCATGTTTGGGCCTGTTCGACCCTGCCCTCATCCAGCCCCACGCGGGCCTGCAGTCGCGCGAGCGGATCTGCGGCAGCAACCGCCGAACGCGCCGCCTCACGCCTCAGATCATCGGCAGCGCCCGACATCGACGAAACCGTTGGGTCGTCTGCCATGGCGGCCATGGCTGCGGATTTCAGCGAGGCCCGAAACGCCTCATCCTTGGCTGTAACGTCGAGCGTTACGACGGTGCCTTCGGCGACACGGCATGTTCGTGCCGCGCCTGTGGTCGAATCCGTCAGCGTCGCGTAGCCGCCAGCGGGGTCGTCAAACCAGTTATCGATCCGCGCAAACATATCGTCTGTCGTCACCGCGCCGGAGATCGCAGTCCTCAGTTCATCCAGCATGGTCGCCGCATCGGGCAAAGGCGTGGAATCGCTCTGATCGCCACCAAAAACCGCCTTGCCGCCGATGCGGATGTTGATCGTCGCCACGATGTCACGAAAGGCGTTGGCACCGCTTTGTGCGGTTGCCGCAGGGCCGGTCGCCTGCGGGACAAGCGCGTCGGCGAGGGCCTGTCGGGCGGTATCGATCCGGCCAATCGCGGTTTGGGCGCCCCCCAGATCTCGGGCAAAGTCGCGGGCAACGCCGCGAAAGGCGGTCATGCGCCCGATATCGGTCTCGACCGCCATCAGCCGGCCTCCTGCCGCGCCAAGGCTTCGGGCCACGTCCGATTTTTCGCCTGACGACATTTCCCGGGTCAGGATAGCCATACGAGTCTTGAGGTCGGCGAGTTGCCGCGAGGTCTGAAAACTGCGGGCCATATCGCCAAGGTTGGTGGCAACCATGTCAGATCTCCGTCAACGTGCGCAGCATGGAATCCACCACCTGCACGACTTTGGCGTTGGCCGCATACGCCTGTTCAATCCGCATCAGCATCTGCATTTCCTGATCGGTATCGACCCCGCCCGCGAGTTCCGTTTGGCGCAGTGCGTTCCATCGGGCGGCCGAAAAAGCCATGCGGTCTTCGACTGTCAGGCGGGCCGCACCGTTTTTCGCGACGAACCGCGCGGCCAAACCTGCGGCGCTATCGGCCGCGCCAGACACGCCGGCAATTGGCGCCGACAGCGTTTCGCGCAGGCGGTCAAGCTGCGTGGCGTCACCGGGCGGGCCCGCCGCTGCGCCAAGACCGTCACGTAGAAGACGCAGGTTGCCGCCCGAGGCGGGGTCCACCATCGCGTTCACCCTCAGACGGGCCGCAAGGCCATCACGGTTTGCCGTGTCAACCGCGTTCCCGGCATCGGTCAGAATGCCTGCCGATCCGGGGGCAAGACTCGGATCCGCCGATGTCGCCTGAAGCCGCGCGGCCACATCAAAGGCCAGATCGTCGAGCCCGGTCTGGGCATCGACAAGCACCTGATCGCGCAATTCGAAGGCGGCGCCAAGTGTACCGCCAGTCAACGAGCCCGCACCGCTCGTCCCGGCAAGTGGCTGGCCGCGCAAACCGATTCTGCCCAACGCACCACTTTGCAACGTCATGTCCGGCGTAATTGTGTGGGTTGGCGTGAACTCGAACTGGGCGGCGACACCGTCCAGCAACGTCTGCCCCGCGTTGGTGATCAGCGCGATCTGGCCGTTTTGCCGGTCGATTTCGCGCAGCGGCACAATGCCGGAAATCTGATCGACCAGCTTTTGTCGTTGGTCGATCAAGGCCACCGCGCCATCACCGCTACCCTGCGCCTTGGCAATGTCGACATTCAGGCGCTCTACATCCTTCAACGCCGTATTGAGCATCCCAACCTGCGCCGAAATCGCGCCGTCACACTCTACCCTCAGTGACTGGATGCCCGCCGAGGCCTCGTTCAGCCCTGATGCGACCGATTGAAACTGCGAGAGGACCAGCGCAAGACGCTGGTCGCTAGATGGGTCACCCGCCGCCCCGATCAAGGCCTGATCGAGCGCGGTAAAGCGGTCGGTAAGGCCACCCGATTGACCCTCGATCCCGATCAAGGCCTCGATCCGACGGGCCATGTCCAACCTGTCGCTCATCCCGCGATAATCGGCCTCGGCCAACCGCCGGTCAGTCAGCACCGCACGGTCCACATAGCGTTCGACCCCGTCGATCTGGACTCCGGCGCCACGCCCGCCCACCGTCGCCGCCGAGAGCGTCAGGCTGCGTCGGCCATAACCCTCGGTCATGACGTTGGCGAGGTTGGCCGACGTCACTTCGGCCATCCGCGCGGCTGCTGTCAGTCCAGAAACCGCGTTCGACAGAGTCTGCGAAATGCTCATGCCCTAGACCTAACGTTTGATATTCGAGGTTTCCTGCATCATCTCGTCGACGGTCTGGATGACCTTGGCGTTCGACGAATAGGCGCGCTGGGTCTGGATCAGGCGTGTCAGTTCACCGGCAATATCGGTGGCCGATTCTTCGCGCGCGTAGGCGATGACAGAGCCGGTTGGTCCGTCGCCGGCGTTCCACAGGAAATAGGGCCCGCTGGCAGGGGTGGGCGCGTATGTCTGACGGTCCAGCGATTTCAGACCGTTGGGATTTGGCATATCGACCAGCGGCACCTGATAGATGACCTTGGAGCTGCCAATGTCAAAAAAGGCTCTGACAAAGCCGTTCTGGTCGATTTCGACCTTGGTCATATTGCCGACAGGTGCGCCGTTCTTGGATATCGCGACCGGCGCAAAGCGATCGGAAAGCTGGGTGAGCCCCATGGGCGAGCCGGGTTCGCCGATGTCGATTTCAATCGGGCCTCCGGCCACGTTGACCGTCAGCTTTCCAGTCGCAGGGTCAAATGCGCCACCCGAAACCGTGTTGACCGATAACAGCGTGCCGCCCGTTCCGCGCGCATCGTCAAAGGTCAGTGTGTATTCGCCCACTACGGCATCACCGCTGGCGCTGTCGCGCACGGTCATGGTCCATTCATTCGACGAACCGGTTGCGGGGACCGTCGGCGCAAAGGTCACTGACAGGGTTTTTGATGTGCCGAGGTTATCGAAATACTGCAGCGAAAGGTCTTCTGCCGTGCCCGCGGCGCCGGCCTCGGTGCTGGTTGCGGGCAGGTTTACGGCAAAGCGGATGTTGGTCGTGGCCTCGCCGCCGAACTGGGTGGTATTCACCCGAATGGGTTCCAGCCCCGATTGGGTGTCACGCGGAAAATTGGGCACGGTCCCGTCTGCCGTTGCGGGCCAGCCCATCAGGATCAGGCCGCTGTCGCTGCGCAGATAACCGTCCGCGTCGGGGCGAAAGCTGCCGGTTGTAGTCAGCAACATTGGTGTGGCCCCACCCGCCAGCACCGCATTGGCCGGCGTCACGGGCAACATCCCGCGCCCCTGCACGGCAATGTCGGTCGCGTTGGCGGTCGAGACCAACGAGCCACCTTCGTCAATCAGCCGTGTCGTCGTGATTCGGACGCCGCCGGCCGAGAAGGAACCGCTGCCAGAGTCGATGACCATCGACTCGAAATCCGTCGAGACGCGTTTGTAGCCATACGTAGATGCATTGGCGATGTTGTCGGAAATGGCCGATAGCCTGCTGGCATTGGCCGAAAGCGCGGCGACGCTGGCATTGTAGGAACTAGAGATCGTCATGGGTCTGCCCCTTTGCGGACGGAGATCGACCCTTGCTACGCCTTCGGCCTTAACAGGGACCTAACCGCGCTGCCCGTTCATCCGCAGAAAGGTGACCTCGACGCGGTCATTTCGCCGCGCAAAAGGAATCTCGACCGCGGGCTGGCTGGCGCCCTGACCCGTGACGCGCCGGAAACGTGTCGTTGGCATCCCGCCCTGTTGCAGCAAGATCTGGCTTTGCGCGGCCCATGACATCGTCAAGGTCCAGACCGGATCATCGCGCAGCAGCACGGTCCGCGTCCGCGTGCTTGCGGTGACTGCGACGGGGTTGGTAACCATGTTCGAGACGCGGGCCAGAGCCGCCATGACCTCGGTCAAAAGCGGCGTCGGGGTATCGGTGTCGCCCAGAAACAGGGGCGCGCCGTCCATCGCAAACACCTCGATCGTCAGGCCCTCATCGCTGAGGCGGGTGACCACGTGACGCAGGGCCTCGGTTGACAACAGGCTTTCGCCACCGACGCCCAAGAGCGTGTCCTGAACATCAAGCAGGGCCGCGACTTC
>JAHEBS010000124.1 GCA_024642145.1 Marivivens sp. | reverse complement strand
TGCCGCTGACACTCAAGGCGGGTGATCGGGTGCTGATCAAGAATACGGGCGCCTATACCTCGACCTATTCTTCGGTTTGTTTCAACGGCTTCCCGCCCCTGCAGGTGGTCTGCATCTGATTGGTCGCGGCTGTTTGTATACAGTCGTGTGCCGCTAAGGTATTGGAATAGTGCAACTTTCCGGTTTACAGTGCCGGTTTCCTCGCTAGGGTGCCCCGAACGCATCTGACGAGGAAGCCATGCCTGTCGCCGACCATCCCTTGCGCCAGACGATCGCCAACGAACTGCACGCGCGCCCATCACCTGCGCTGAAGGCGCCGGGGCGTGCCGTTTATCTGGCGCTTGCACCGGCTGAAAATGCCGTGGGTCGCGACCGCGAGGCCGAACGTGCGCACCTGATCGCGTTGCTGGACCGCTTTGGCGCGGTGCATCCGCAGCCCAACGCCAATCATTACTTTGGACGGATCGGCAAACACTGGCTGAAATGGGAAAGCCATACCGAATTCGTGACCTATACGATCTTGGGCGAAGGCGTGGCCGAACATGCCTATGACGCCACGACCTATGCGCTCTTTCCGCAAGACTGGCTGGCCTGCGCGCCCGGGTTGCGGTTGACCTCGGCGCTGATCCGCGTGGAAAAGCTCGCGGGCGACGAAGGTATCACCGAAAAGGTCGCCGAGTGGTTCGTGCCTGAAAGCCTTGCGATTTCGCGGGTGCTGGATGATGAACTGGTGATCGCGGGCGATTTTCGTTTTGACGTGGCGGGGCATATGCGCTTTGCGCTCTTTGCCCGCCCTGGCACGGGGGAGCGGCGCATTGGCCGCGTGGTGCAGCGGCTTTGCGAGATCGAGACCTACAAGGCCATGTCGATGCTGGGTCTGGCCACGGTGCGCGAGCTGTCGCCGGAACTGGCGCGGCTGGATCAAAAACTGACCGGTCTGATCGAGGGCATGACCCACGACGAGACCGCGCCTGCCGACACCTTGCATGAATTGCTGGATGTTTCTGCAGAGCTGGAAACCATGATCGCGCGGTCGAGTTTCCGCTTTGGCGCGACTGCGGCCTATACGCGCATCGTCAACCAGCGCATCGAAATCCTGCGCGAAGAACGGTTCAAGGGGCGCCAGACCTTTGCCGAGTTCATGATGCGCCGCTTTGATCCCGCTGTGCGCACGGTTGCCGCCACCGAGGCGCGGCTGGCGGCGATGTCGGAACGGGCGGAACGCGCGGGCGAGTTGTTGCAGACGCGGGTCGATGTCGAACGTTCGGCGCAAAATCAGGCGCTGCTATCGTCGATGGACCGGCGCGCCGATTTGCAACTGCGTCTGCAGCAAACGGTCGAGGGGCTGTCTGTAGTGGCGATCAGCTACTACGCGGTCAATCTGGCGCTTTATCTGCTGGGACCCGTCGAGGCCTATTGGCATATCGACAAATACTGGCTCGCCGCAGGTGCGGTCCCCGTGGTGCTGACCGTCGTCTGGCTGGCGCTGCGCCGCGTCAAGCGCAACCTGCACTAGGCGGGAAAAGTGGCCTCACCGCAGAGCGGCTGCGCCAGACGCGCGCGGCGGCTGGCAAAGTCCTGCCCGTAGGACATGGCATGGGCGAGCTTGGCGTAGGCCGCCTCGACCGTCATGTCGCGCCCGTCCACCACATCGGCATCGACCAGCATGGCCCCTGCCGCATAGGTGCCCAGCGCGATGCCGCCTTCGGCGCATTGGCTGACCGCGATGACCGGCACACCACGGTCGCGCGCCTCGATCAGGGCGCGGCGCAGCGTCTTGCTTTCCGGCACGGTGCCCGAGCCATAGGCGCGCAGCACCACGCCCTCGCATTGTTCCAGAACGCTGGCGATCACCTTGGGGCTGACACCTGGCGCCATCGACAGCGCGGCGATTTCCGGCGCGCCATAGGCGGTGCGGGTCAGCCAAGGCGCACGGATCAGCGGTGCGCGTGGTTCGATCGGTGATTCAAAGGCGTCAAAGGCGCTGGAATGCGATTTGCGCAGCCGCGCGCCATGCAGTTTCTTGCCGCCGAACTGGACCCAGACTCCGGGGCCGGAAACCAGCGAACTGTCCAGCGCGTCGGACAGATTGCGCAGCCCGTCCGAACCCTGTTGACCGATGGGCGACATGGCCCCCGTCAGGATCACAGGTTTGTTGAGACCCTCGAGCGCAAAGCAGAGTGCCGCCGCCGTATAGGACATGGTGTCGGTGCCATGGGTGATGACAAAGGCCTCGACCCTTTCATGGCGTTCCTCGATCGCGGCGGCGATGCGGTTCCAATCGGTGAAGCCGGCATTGGCGCTGTCGATCAGGGGATCGAGGCGCAGGATCTCGACCTCTTCGCGCTGTTCGCCATTGGCGCGCAGCTTGGCCACGGCGTCTTCGACAATACCTGCCTTGGGGGCAAATCCGCGACTGGTGCGGGCCATGCCAATCGTGCCGCCGGTATGGATGAGGCAAATCGACATTGCCATGCTCTCCGTATCTCCGTCACGAGCCTTGTCGCGCAACGCGCAGGCAGGGGCAAGGCCCCCTCTGATGGTTGCGGGTCTTGACCATTGTCCCGCCGCATCAGAGGTTGGCGAAAAGTCGCCAGACGACATGGGGCCATGAAAATGCAGGCATTTCCGCTTTCGACCGCCAATCCGGCCGAGCATCACGGGCCGGTGCCTGAATCCGCTGATGTCGTGGTGGTGGGTGGCGGTATCGCAGGGGTGATGACGGCGCTTTTTCTGGCCCGCGCCGGTATCAAAGTGGTCTTGGCCGAAAAGGGCCGCGTGGGCGCCGAACAGTCTGGCCGCAATTGGGGCTGGATCCGCCAGCAGGGCCGCGATCCGGCGGAACTGCCGATCATGATCGAGGCCAACCGCATCTGGCGCGAGATCGCGGTGACCCTGCCCGAAGACATCGGCCTGCGGCGTGTAGGGATTGCCTATCTGGCCGAGAATGACCGCGATATCGCGGCCTATGAGGGCTGGATGCCCTATGCGCGCGCCCATGATCTGGACACGCGTATCCTAAGCGCCGCCGAGGTAAAGGGGCTGATCCCCAAGGCGCGCCGCCATTGGACGGGCGCGCTCTATACCGCCTCGGATATGCGGGCCGAGCCTTGGCTCGCCGTGCCCGCCTTGGCGCGGGCTGCGGTGCGCGAAGGCGCGGTGATTGTCGAGCATTGTGCCGTGCGCGCGGTCGATGTGGCGGGCGGACGGGTCGCGGGGGTGGTCACAGAAAAGGGCCGCATCCGCGCGCCAGAGGTCGTTGTGGCGGGCGGCGCGTGGTCACGGCTGCTCCTTGGCACGCTTGGAATTTCGATCCCGCAACTTTCGGTGCGGGCGACCGTCGCGCGAACCGAAGCCTTGCCCGATATTCATGCGGGATGCGCGACCGACAGCACGCTGGCCTTCCGGCGGCGCACCGATGGCAGCTATACGCTGGCGGCCTCGGGTTTCCATGAGCTGTTCATCGGGCCGGATGCCTTTCGCAGCCTGCCGTCTTTTGTGCCGCAACTGATGCAAGCGCCCCTTGGCACCCGCTATAAACCCAGGGCCCCGCGTGGATATCCCGACGCTTGGTCCACGCCGCGCCGATGGGATGCCGATACCCCCAGCCCGTTCGAGGCCATGCGCGTCCTTGATCCCGCGCCGAATATGCGCAAGGCAAACGGCTTGGCCCGCGACTTTGGCGCGTGTTTCCCCGAACTCGGGCCTGTCCGCCTCAGCCATGCTTGGGGCGGGTTGATCGACACGATGCCCGATGTGGTGCCGATCATCGACCGCGCAGCCAGCCTGCCAGGCCTGACGATCGCCACGGGGCTCAGCGGTCACGGCTTTGGTATCGGACCCGCGATTGGCCGCGTGGTGGCCGATCTGGTGCGCGGGGTGGCCGTGGGTCATGATCTGACACGGTTCCGCCTGTCGCGGTTCAGCGACGGCTCGAAAATCGAACTCGGTCCCAGCCTCTGACCGCTGCGGTCCGCGACGGCGGGCAGGGGGTTGCGGCGGCAGGGCGCTTGGCAGAGGATGCGGGGCATATCCCTCAGGAATGTCCCATGCCCGTCAAGAACCGCTTTGCCGAACTGCTGCCCGAAATCACCGCTTGGCGCCGTGATATTCACGAGCATCCCGAAATCCTGTTCGAGACCCACCGCACCTCGGCGCTGGTCGCGGACAAGCTGCGGGCCTTTGGCTGTGACGAGGTGGTCGAGGGTATCGGCCGCACCGGCGTGGTCGGTGTGATCCATGGCCGCCAGACAGGGTCGGGCAAGGTTGTGGGCCTGCGCGCCGATATGGACGCCTTGCCGATCATCGAGGCGACGGGGCTTGGCTATGCCTCGAAAAACCCCGGGGCCATGCATGCCTGCGGCCACGACGGTCATACCGCGATGCTGTTGGGCGCGGCCAAATATCTGGCCGAAACCCGCAATTTCGACGGCACTGCCGTTGTGATCTTTCAGCCTGCCGAAGAGGGCGGCGGTGGCGGCCGCGAGATGTGCGCCGATGGAATGATGGACCGTTTCGGCATCCAAGAGGTCTATGGCATGCACAACTGGCCGGGGCGGCCCGTGGGCAGCTTTGCCATCCGTGCGGGCGGTTTTTTTGCGGGCACGGACCAGTTCATCGTCACCATCGACGGGCGCGGCGGCCATGCCGCCAAACCGCAAGAGACCATCGACCCGATCGTCACCTCGGCGGCCATGGTGCAGACCCTGCAATCCATCGCCAGCCGCAACGCCGATCCGGTGGACCAATTGGTGGTTTCGGTCACATCGATTGAAAGTTCGTCCAAGGCCATGAACGTGATCCCCCAGTCGGTCACGCTGAAAGGCACCATCCGCACGATGACGCGTGAGATGCGCGCATTGGCCGAGGCGCGATTCCGCGCCATCGTCGAACAAACCGCGCTTGCCTATGGGGCCACAGCGCGGATCGAGTTTCTCAAGGGCTATCCGCCCATGATCAACCACGACCGCGAGACCGATTTCGCGCGCGAAGTCGCCACCGCCATTTCAGGCGGCTGCGACGAAGCGCCTTTGATCATGGGGGGCGAGGATTTCGCCTATTTGCTGGAAGAACGGCCCGGCGCCTATATCCTTGTCGGCAACGGCAATAGCGCTGGCGTGCATCACCCTGAATACAACTTTAACGACGAGGCCATTCCGGCGGGCTGTTCGTGGCTGGCGGGCATGGTCGAGACGCGCATGCCGGCACGCTAGGGGCTCAGCCGCCCGTATGGCTCATGTGGCGGCTCATCTTGCCGCCCACGATCTGGCGCGAATAATCGAAGTCATGCCCCTTGGGCTTGAGCCCGATGGCGGCGCGGATCGCGGTTTCCAGCGCCGCGTCGTCGTCAGCGGCGCGCAGGGGCCCGCGCAAATCCGAATGGCCCTCTTGGCCGAGACAGGTGTAAATCTCGCCCGTGCAGGTGATCCGCACGCGATTGCAGCTTTCGCAGAAGTTATGCGACAGCGGCGTGATGAACCCGATCTTCTGGCCGGTCTGTTCGATCCGCACATAGCGCGCGGGTCCGCCGCTGCGCTCGGCCAGATCCGTCAGCGTATAGCGGGTGGCCAATTGCGCGCGCAGGTCGGTCAGGGGCCAGTATTGATCCAGCCGATCCTCGTTGCCGATGTCACCCATGGGCATGACCTCGATAAAGGTCATGTCATGGCCCTCGGCCCCCGCCCAGTCCACCAGATCGAATAGCTCGCTGTCATTGACGCCTTTCAGCGCCACGGCGTTGATCTTGACCTTGAGCCCCGCGGCCTTGGCGGCCTCGATTCCGTCGATGACCTGATGCAGACGACCCCAGCGCGTGATCTTGGCGAATTTCGCGCCATCAAGCGTATCCAGCGAGACATTCACCCGCCGCACGCCGCAATCGTAAAGCTCGGCGGCAAAGCGGCTGAGTTGACTGCCGTTAGTGGTCAGAGTCAGTTCTTTCAGCGCGCCGCTATCGAGGTGACGCCTCATGCCGCGGAAGAAGGTCATGATATCGCGGCGCACCAGCGGCTCGCCGCCCGTGATCCGCAGCTTTTCCACGCCCAGCCTGATGAAGGCCGAACACATCCGGTCCAGTTCTTCCAGCGACAGCAGTTCTTTCTTGGGCAGAAAGGTCATTTCCTCCGACATGCAATAGACACAGCGGAAATCGCAGCGGTCCGTCACCGAAACGCGCAAATAGCGGATAGCCCGTTGGAAGGGGTCGATGAGTGGTGCTGACATGGGCAGAAACCTAAGCTCCGATGCTGTCCGCATCAAGATGGCGCATTGCCTCGCGCACGGCCCATGGCTTCATCGTTTCCCCATGGGCATCGAGGAAAGCACGGGTGCGGGCAGGGTCATGGCGCGACAGGTCGCGCAACCACCAAGCGACGGATTTCTGGATAAACCAGTCGTGATCGGCGGCATAAAGTGCCGCCCATCCCAGAACTCGGTCACGGGCCGCCAGTTCATCGGGTTTGGGGTTGTTTTGTTTGGTCCAAGGCAGGGTCATGACCAACGCGGCCCTGCGCGACCACATATGGGGTCGCGTGGTCCATTCCTCGACCTCGTCGAGCCGTGAAGGATCGGCCACCAGCCGCTTTTGTCCGGCAATGGCCGCATGGTCGGCAATGGCCCATGCGTCAAATTCCTCGACCCAGCCCGCGATCAGGGCCCAAACCGCCGTATCGTCGGGCCTGATGCGCGCCTGTTCAAAAAGCTTGGCCGCGGCGATGCGCGCCTCGTGGATGTTGCTGGTCCAAAGGCCAGCCGCCAGTTCCAGCCGCTCATCAAGCGTGGTTTCCGCCCGCCATTCCCGCGTCAATTCGGTCAGGGTCGGCACCGCTATGCCCAGATAGGGCCGGTCAACCTTGTGATAGGACGCCATATCCGCCGCGCGGGCCGCATCGGCGCGCGCCTGCAACGCATCAAGAGCTTGGGCGGTGGTGATCATGGATGGTCCTTTGGGCTGAGGCGTGGGCAAATGGCCCTGCGCCGGATTGCCGCGCAAGCTAGACCAGCTAGGGGGCAATGGCCAGCGGTGGCCGTTGGCTTAGTTTTGGTGGGCCGGTGCGGGCTTTCGTTTTGAACGCGCCCTTTTGCGCTGATTGCGACGTCTCTGGGCATCACGCAAAAGATAAAGCAGGCGCGCACGGACCGATTGCCGAAAGGTTTCGAAGATGTCGAGCAGCGACAGATCATAGACCAAGACCATGCGCCATGCCGCGTATCGGTTTGTCAGAAACTCAAAGACAGTGAGCCGCCAAGGAACGGACATGTAGGTTTTGCTGCCACCGGCTGCGACTGGCAGGTTTGCGGCTGTCGTATCGCGCGCAAGAAACGGCGCGAACCCCGGACCCAGCAACCTTGCGTGGGCAAACCACGCATTTGACCTTGCGTCGGCCTCGAAGAAACACAGCTCTTGGGTATCCTCATTGATGACAGCGCTGACGCTGACCATCCCGCAAAGACCCGTCGCGCGCCCAAGCTCTGTCAATTGTCTTGCTGTGTCGGGGGGTTGTTGCTCGGGCCCGAGGTAGTGTCGCACGCTCGAGACGCCAAATGGATTGTCATTCTGGTGCTTTAGGCAGATCGAAAAGGTATAGTGAAGCAGCTGACCCTGATCATAAAGCGCCTCGAAGCCGATGTGTCTGCCCGCGATGAAGGCCTGGCATAAGACCGGAAACAACCCTTTCCGTTTGTCTAAGGCCCTTGCCTGCGCCGGATTGCGGCAAAGAAATGTGCCGCCCCCAGCTTGCGAGTGGTCCATCTTGATCATGCAGGGAAAACCCACTTGGCTGGTGGCGCTTTTCAGTTCGGCGGGGTTTCGCGCCACGGCATAGGCGGGGGTCGGCACCGCGCTATTTTCCAAGATCCGCGCGAACTCGATCTTGCTGCCAAGCTGCGGGATCTGTTCGGGCTTTACCACCGGCAGCAGGACAAGTTTGTCGTCCACGGGCATAGCCGAGCCGACAATCGCGCGCAGCGTGATGTCGTCGGCGGGTTGAATGTAATCGTAACGAACCGACTTGGTCAGTTCGTGCGCCTTGACTGCGATCTGTGGAATATCTTCGCAGTCGAACCGCCTAACCACGGCATGTTTGGGCAGGGGCAAGGGGTTATTGGTGACAAGGTCAATCTCATAGCCCGCGCGGCTCAGCACCGCGACGATGACTTCGACGTTCCACCTGCCATAAACAAGCGCGCGCATCGCCCTCCGAACCGCGGCTATTCCACGGTTACAGACTTAGCCAGATTACGCGGTTGGTCAACATCTGTGCCTTTGGCGACGGCCGTATGATAGGCCAGAAGCTGGGCGGGGACGGCATAGACGATCGGGGCCAGCATATTTGGGGCCGTGGGCATGATCAGGGTTTTCCAGACGCCATCACCGGCCTGTCGCGCGCCTTCGGCATCGGTCACCAACAGCACCTTGCCGCCACGCG
>JAHEBS010000123.1 GCA_024642145.1 Marivivens sp. | reverse complement strand
CGCAGCGGCCAGCACGCCCTCGGGCGCACCACCCGAGCCCATATACATGTCGATGCCGGTCTTGTCGGGTTCGGCGCAATGCATGACACCTGCCACATCGCCATCGGTAATCAGGCGGATGGCGGCACCGGTCGAGCGGATCTCGCGGATCATGTCCTCATGACGGGGCCGGTCCAGAACGCAGACGGTGATATCTTCGGTCGAGCAGCCCTTGGCCGCGGCCAGCGCCGAAACACGTTCGGCGGGGCTCATGTCCAGCGTCACCACGCCGGTGCGAAACCCCGGACCGATGGCGAGCTTTTCCATATAGGTGTCGGGGGCGTGCAACATCGAGCCGCGCGGTCCCATGGCGATCACGGCCAATGCGTTGGGCATGTCCTTGGCGGTCAGGGTCGTGCCTTCCAGCGGATCAAGCGCGATATCCACGGCGGGGCCTTTGCCGGTGCCGACCTCTTCACCGATATACAGCATCGGCGCCTCGTCGCGTTCGCCCTCGCCGATCACCACGCGGCCCGCAATGTCCAGCATGTTCAATTGGGTCCGCATCGCGTCGACGGCGGCCTGATCGGCGGCTTTTTCGTCACCACGCCCGACAAGGCGCGCGCAGGCGATGGCCGCGGCTTCGGAAACGCGGGCAAGGCCCAGCGACAGCAAGCGGTCCTGAAAATCGGCGGTATCGTTCATCTGCGGCTCCATGGCTGATTGTTCCCGCCTATCCATTGGCGAGACGAACGGCAAGCTTGTGACCGCTAACGGCGGTCAGACCATTTCGATCCGCAACGCGACCGGCGCGCCCAGCAGCACGCCCGTGGCGGCAAAGGCGCCCAGAGCGGTGTCGATCGCCGAGCGGGTGGTCTTATGCGTGACGAAAAGGACGGGTGCCGCGGTATCGGCATGGCCGTATTGGCGCATCCGGTCGATCGAGATTCCGGCCTCGCCCAAGGCGCCCGCGATCTTGGCCAAGGCACCCGGTTTGTCCAAAAGGTTCATCCGCAGGTAATAGGGGGCCGAAACCGCCGCGCGCGCCGAACGTGCCTTGTTGAGCATGCTGGCAGGGCGGCCAAAGACCGGCATCCGGAAATTGCGGGCAATGTCGATCACATCGGCGATGACGGCGCTGGCGGTCGGACCTGCCCCGGCGCCGGGTCCGCGCAGGACGATCTGACCCACCGCGTCACCTTCGATCACAACCATATTGGTGCCTCCGGCCAACTGGCCAAGCGGCGAGGTGGCGGGCACGAGGCAAGGCGACATGCGCTGTTCCAGCCCGCGGCCGGTCATCTGCGACACGCCCAACAGCTTGATACGGAAACCCATATCCTCGGCGGCTTCGATGTCTTCGATGGTGATGGCGCCGATGCCCTCAAGCTCGACATTGTCGAAATCCACCTGCGTGCCAAAAGCGATCGACGACAGGATCGACAATTTGTGGCCCGCGTCGATGCCCCCCACGTCAAGGTTGGGGTCCGCTTCGAGGTAGCCAAGCTGGCGCGCCTCTTCGAACACGGTGTCATAGGGCAGACCCGCCGATTGCATCCGCGTCAGGATGTAATTGCAGGTGCCGTTCATCACACCCATGACGCGGGTGATGCGGTTGCCAGCCAGACCTTCGGTCAGGGCTTTGATAACCGGAATGCCGCCAGCGACGGCGGCCTCGTAGCGGATGACGCGACCCTTGGCTTCGGCGGCTTCGGCCAGCGCCTGACCGTGATGGGCCAAAAGCGCCTTGTTGGCGGTGACCACGTCCTTGCCTGCGGCAATCGCGGCCTCGATCGAGTCCTTTGCGGGGCCACTGTCGCCGCCCATCAATTCGACATAGACGTCCACATCGTCGCGACGGGCCAGGGCCACCGGATCGGTTTCCCATGCATAACCGTCCAGCGCCACACCGCGATCGCGCGATTGATCGCGCGCCGAGACGGCCGAGATGACGACCTTGCGACCGGCGCGTCCCTCGATCAGTTCGGCGTTGTCACGGATCAGCTTGACGAGGCCGATACCGACCGTGCCGAGACCGGCGATACCAAGGCGAAGGGGCTCAGACATGGGTTTTCCGCTTTCTTCTGCTGCGCACAAGCTGTTAGCGCGAAGCCCCGCGCACTGCAACGCGCCCATGGGCTTGGCCTGCCGGTTTTCCACGATCTGGGCCGCTTCCGCTTGAACGCTTGTTCAGTTATGAAGGGTCATGGCACGCAAACAGGGCTCTCACGCCGAGATAACCGGACCGAAACTGCGCGAGGCCGCGCTGCGGCTTTTTGCCCAGAGTGGCTATGCGGCAGTGACCATGCGCCAGATCGCGGGCGAGGTGGGCGTGCAGGTGGGGGCGCTCTACAACTATATCCCCGACAAGCAGACGCTGCTTTACGAGTTGATGAAAAGCCATCTCGAAGAGGTGCTGGACGCGCTGGACGTGGAACTGCGCACGGGCGGGGCCGAGGAACGGCTGCGGCGGTTCGTGCATCACCATATCCACGTCCACCTGCCGCGGCGCGACGCGATCCGGCTGGCCTATGACGAGTTGCGTTCGCTCGAACCGCAGAACTTTGCCGCCATCGAAAAGCTGCGCCACGCCTACGAGAACCATTTGCAGGGTATTCTCGAACAGGGTGTGGCCGAGGGCCTGTTTCGCGTGGCCGACCTGCGCGTGACCACGATGGCCCTGATCGGTCTCTTGACCGGCCTATTCGGCTGGTATCGCGAAAACGGTCGGCTCACGCCGGTCGAGGTCGAGGCGCTTTATTACGATCTGGTCCGCAAGGCGATCGCCGCGCCCTAATGGGCGGGGCGAATGAAGGTGCCGTTTCGCAGTTCGGCAAATGCCTTTTGCAATTCGGCCTGCGTGTTCATGACGATGGGGCCGGCCCACGCCACGGGCTCTTCAATGGGCGCGCCCGAGATCAGCAGAAACCGGATCCCCTCGTCGCCCGAGGTCACCACAACCTCGTCGCCAGAGCCAAAGCGCACCAAGGTGCGGTTGCCCGACATGTCGCGAATGTTGACCTCTTGGCCCATCACCTCTTTTTCCAGCAATACGCCGGTCGGGGCCGACGCATCCGAAAACCGCCCTGCGCCTTTGAACACATAGGCAAAGGCGCGGCGGTAGGTGTCGACCTTGAACACTTTGCGCGTATTGGGCGGGACCGAGATGTCAAGGTATTGGGGGTCGGCGGCTATCCCGTCAACAGGCCCGCGCTTGCCCCAGAACGATCCCACGATCACCTTCACGCTGGTGCCGTCATCATCGATGATTTGCGGGATGTCCTTGCCCTTGACGTCTTGATAGCGCGGCGCGGTCATCTTGAGGCTGGCGGGCAGGTTGGCCCAGAGTTGAAATCCATGCATCTGGCCCGCGATGTTCCCTTTGGGCATTTCCTGATGCAAAATGCCTGATCCGGCAGTCATCCACTGCACATCGCCCGCGCCAAGCTGGCCTTGGTTGCCCAAGCTGTCGCCATGATCGACCGTTCCCGCCAGCACATAGGTGATGGTTTCGATCCCGCGGTGGGGGTGCCAAGGAAAGCCGCGAATATAGTCGTCGGGTTTGTCGCCGCGGAAATCGTCAAAGAGCAAGAAGGGGTCCAGCTCGCTCGGGTCCTGAAAGCCGAAGGCACGGCGCAGACGGACGCCCGCGCCTTCGACGGCGGGCTGGGCTTTGCGGGATTCCAGTGTGGGGCGGATCGACATGTGACCTCCTAGGTTGCCCCCAAGCTAGGCTTCGGCGGGCGGGGCGGCAATGGCTGCACAGAACTGTGAACGCCAGCGACCCCTTCCTGTCGTTTTGGGAACAGACAGAGCGGCGCGTCGTGAAAAAACTGGCATAAATTTCACGGGAGATTTCCACATGAAGGTTGGATTCATCGGTCTGGGTAGCGTTGGCGCGAAACTGGCGGGCTCGCTGTTGCGCAACAAGGTTGATCTTGCGGTCCACGATCTGGACCCAGCTGCGGTTGCGGGTTTTGTGGCGCTGGGGGCCAAGGCCGGCGGCAGCCCCGCCGCCATGATGCGCGACTGCGACGTGGTGATCACCTGTCTGCCGTCCCCCGCGGCCTGCGATGCGGTGGTGAGCGAGATGTTGCCCGAGGTGCGTGCTGGCAAGATCTGGATGGAGATGTCGACCACCGACGCCCATGAAGTGCAGCGGCTGGGTGCCGAGGTGATCGCGCGCGGCGGCATGGCGGCGGAATGTCCGGTTTCGGGCGGGTGTCACCGTGCGGCCACGGGCAATATCTCGATCTTCATGGGGGGCGAACGCGCGACCTTCGACGCCGTGTTGCCGCTCCTAAAATTGCTGGGGCGCCGCCTGTTGCATACCGGACCCTTGGGTTCGGCGTCACTGTTGAAGGTGATGACCAACTATCTGGCCACGGCAAATCTGCTGACCTGCTGCGAGGCTTTGGTGACGATGAAGGCCGCCGGCATGGATCTGGCCACGACCTATGAGGCGATCAAGATTTCCTCGGGGACCTCATTCGTGCATGAGACCGAAAGCCAGATGATCCTCAACGGGTGCCGCGACATCAATTTCACCATGGATCTTGTGAAAAAGGATATCGGCCTGTTCCAGAGCATCGCCGCCGAAAACGGCGTGCCGCTGGAAATCAGCCCGTTGATGGTGGAAATTTTCAATGACGGCATTGACCGTTATGGCCCGCGCGCCCAGTCCGACCGGATCATCGAACGGCTGGAAGAGGCCACCGGCCTGTCGATCATTGCACCGGGTTTTCCTGCTGAAATGATCGACGACGAACCCGAAGAAGAAGGTTACGAGGTCGTGCCCGCCCGCTAGGGCTCAGCAAACGGCCGTATCAAGGTTGCCGTCTTCCCTGTCATTCCAGCACAGTTGCGGCGCGTAGCGCATCCGTGACGGGATCAGGTCGCGGAAGGTGATGGTGCCAAGGCCGGTGTTCAGCGGCGGGATATATTCGTTGGAAACCTCGACCATGAAATTGACCTCGCCATTGGGCATGGCAGGCAGGTTGGCCCGCATGTTGTTGAGATCGCTGGTCGTCAGGTCCAGCCCAAGCCCGCGGTGCTTGGACCATCTGACCGTATAGCTGTCGGTCGTTGCGTTATAGCTATAGGCGGTCACGCGCAGCGTGCTGTTGCCCGTGGCGTGGGTCAGCGTGCGGTGCAGCGCGTAGATCCCGTCCATGAACTTTGGTGTCACATAGTCGGTCTGCCGTCCGACAAGATCGCTGATCGTATAGGCAGCCTTGAGGTCGGCATCGCGTTTGTGGAAGGCGTCAAAGAACACAAAGATGCCGGCGTAGGCCCAGAACAGGAGCGGCAGGATCAAAACCGCCTCGACCGTGATCGAGCCATCCTCGCCGCGGCGGAATGCGTTCAGAAATCGGGTGATCGCGCGCATCATTTCGGCTCCAGAACAAAGGCGGATGTCGCGGTCAGCGCATAAAGCTTGCCGCTTTGCTTGCGCAGGGCAAAACCCAGACCCGTCGAGGGGATGATCGGTTCGAACAACACGCAGGCGCGGATGATCATCAGATCATTGGCATTGCCGTTCAGGAACTCGCGCGAGGGCAATCCGGGTTCGTCAATGTCCACGCAATCAGGGGTCGGCGGGATCGCGGACCAGTCGCGCGGGTTGCGGCGGATCATCTCGACCTTGATATGGTCGATACAGTCGGGCAACGCGGCCGCGCGACCGCAGATTTCGTCCTTCAATTCCTGATGCGTATAGAGCCGCCCCGTCGAAAGACGGATGTCGCGAACCGTCAGATCAACCGCGCGTTCCAACATCACCTGGCGCGACATCATGATCCCCAACTCTGCCGCCGACATGATAAGCAGCATGAATACCGGAAAGATGATGACGAACTCGATCGTTGCCGACCCGTCCTTGCTGCGCGCGAATTGCCGCAAGAATGCGATCATACGCGCGATCATTTGGTCAGCCTCAGCTGGTTGATCTGGCGTGCGATCGATTGAAAGGCGGTCTCGATCTCCAGCCCGTTGACCAAGAAAAAGTGGCTTGGCGACGAGGCGCAGCTGGCCAGCACCGCCGATGAGGAGGTCGTGACCTCGAAGCCGATGGTGTAGACGATGATGCCTTGCGATTTGGCCGCCGAACAGATTTCCGACAAGCGGCGGTCCTTTTCGCCAGGGGCCACGACATCGAGGATATCGTTTTGCCAAAAATTGCGGTCGGCCGAGCTGCCGTTCGCGTTGTAGCGGTTGTTTGTCGCGTTGTAGCGCACCGCGTTGCCCGCCCAAAGCTCGGGGTAGGTCAACTGACGGGCCGTTCCAAAGGGCGCGGCATTGAAGAAGTCGCCCTTGGAATAGAGATGCGGAATGAAATAGGGCTCGTTGGAAATCGTGTCGCTGTCGCGACGTCCGTTTTCCGTCACCGCCACCGAAAGACGCCCCGACGAGGCATCGGCCCAGACCCCTGAGGGGCCGGATTTATAGGGGGGCAGAAGGTCGTATTGGGTGGTGTTCACACCGTCGGTCATCAGCACGATGACCTTGAGCGTGCGGCCATCATTGAAGGCCGAGGGGCGGCCGTTGAAACTGGCGCTGACAGTTCCATTGGCAATCAGACCGCTGATAACGGGTTGGGTCGCAGGATCCAACAGCGCCGCGCCCCACTTCATCCCGATCTCGAGCGAGGTGTTGCCGCCTGCGGTGAATTGCGCGATCTGGTTCTTGAGCGCGGTCGCCGATCCGGACAGCGGCTGGATCTGCGAGGCGGCATCCGTGCGGCAGACCGGCGAGATCGAGCCACCCGTCATTTGCCCGTTATTGCCGGTGGGGTCGAAATGCGCGACCTGCGCAAGGGCACGGGTCGGTATCAGGCTGGTTTGTGTGAAATCGCTGGCCGCAAAGGCCGCACAGTTCGAATTGCTGTGATTGCGGGTGAAATTGTAGCGTGACAACAGATTGGCGCCTGCATTGACGTGCATGGCATAGGGAACAAGGCTGATCGACGCCGTGCCGGCACCGTTGCGGCTATAGATTGTATCGACGAACTGGCTGGCGGCGGTGCGCAGGTTGTCGATCTTGTGGTTCGACCCCATCGACCCCGAAAGGTCCAGCACCAGCGAAATCTCGACATCTGTCGCGCCTTCGGTCGCAGAACCCGAGGCCGGCGCGACAAGGCTGTCGATTCCCACCATGTTAAGAAAGATCGACTTGACGTTGTCGCGCGCGCTGGCGCTGACCTCGCGGTAGCCAAAGCTGTCAACGACATGCGGGGTGCCCGCCAGTGCCGAGGCCAGACCCGCCTTGTCGAAATAGTCGCTCACGACTTCGGCGGGGCTCATGCGCTGCTCAAGATCGGCTGCGGCCAGAACCGCACGGTCGAGCGTGTTTTGCAGTTGCGTCCGCCGAGTTTCATAGCGCATGAAATCCACGGCCATACCGCCGACGATGATCATCGCCATGAATGCGAAAAGGCCAAAGACAATGGTCGAGCCATCGTCGTCGCGCGCAAAACGGCGCATTGCCTTCAAAGATTTTTGGCCAAGAGCGGCCTTAATAATAAATTGCATGCGAAACGTCCCGCCCCGCACTCGGCACCCGAAAAACCCGGTCACCGAGAAACCGCCCCCACGGTCCAGCTGCCCTAAGTTTGCCAAAATGTTGTGGCGAAAAAGGGGCCGTTTCGCCACAATTGGGCAGGGTGTCCGGCGATATCTGCCAACGAAACCCTTATGAAATCGGGATAAGCGCCGCCATGGAAACAGTTGGTGAATGCCGCTGCCCAATTCTGACGCAATTGGGGCGGGGGTATGATTCGGGGCAGAAACCCCCCCCGCAACCCCGTTCCGCCGCGGGCGCACGCCGTCGCGCTTTGCAAAAGTGACGTGGCGTCAGACAGATTGACCAATAGTTAGGTCCAGATCGGCCATATCGTCCGAAACGGGCGTTTGTTCGCGCTAACGGTTTCGTATCCCCCTCGCCGTATGACAACTATAGGATTATGGGAGCCGCACGCGTCGTAAGGACGCCTCCAGGAGAGAGAAATGAACCTATCGATCAAGGAACCGAGCTTCCGCGAAAGCGTGGATCTTATGTTCAACCGTGCTGTGAAACTGATGAATCTCAGCCCGGGTCTTGAGGAAAAAATCCGTGTTTGCAACTCGACCTACACGGTGCGCTTCGGCGTCCGCCTGCGCGGTGCGATTCACACGTTCACCGGTTACCGTTCGGTCCATTCCGAACATATGGAGCCTGTGAAGGGCGGTATCCGCTATGCCCTGTCGGTCAATCAAGATGAGGTCGAGGCCCTGGCGGCGCTGATGACCTACAAATGCGCGCTTGTCGAAGCGCCGTTCGGCGGCTCCAAGGGCGGGCTGTGCATCGACCCGCGCGAATACGACGAGGACGAGTTGGAGCGGATCACCCGCCGGTTCGCCTACGAACTGGCCAAGCGCGACCTTATCAATCCCAGCCAGAACGTTCCGGCGCCCGACATGGGCACCGGCGAACGGGAAATGGCCTGGATCGCCGATCAATATGCGCGGATGAACACGACCGATATCAACGCCAAGGCCTGCGTGACCGGCAAACCGATCAATGCCGGCGGCATTCAGGGACGGACCGAG
>JAHEBS010000122.1 GCA_024642145.1 Marivivens sp. | reverse complement strand
GCCAAGTTCGCCATGGACGCCGATATGCAGTTCCGCGCAGCCGCGCGCCGCGACAAGCTCGCGGGTCTCTGGGCCGCAGACCTGCTGGGCAAATCGGCGGAAGAGGCCGCTGCCTATGCCGCAACCGTTGTCGTGGCCGATCTGGAAGAGGCTGGTGACGAGGATGTGGTGCGCAAACTTGTGGCCGATCTTGCTGGCAAGGCCAGCGAGGCCGAGGTGCGCGCCAAACTCGTGGCGCTTATGGCCGAGGCCAAGGCGCAGTTGCTGACCGAGATCTGATCATTCGCCTCATGGCGCGGACGGCGCTCCAGCGGGGCGCCGTTTCCATTTTGGGTTTGTAACCTTTGGCCGCCCATGCCATGCGAAGCGTGATAGAATGGCCGAAAGGCCAACGACAAAACCGGGGATGACAATGGGCAACGCGCTCGAACAACTCTTGCAGGAACGCGACTGGCTGATGGCCGATGGTGCGACCGGCACCAACCTGTTCAACATGGGGCTGAGCGCAGGCGAGGCACCCGAGTTCTGGAACACGGAACACGCCGACCGCATTCGCGCCCTTTACAAGTCGGCGGTTGATGCGGGATCGGATATTTTCCTGACCAACAGCTTTGGGGCCAATGCCTCGCGTCTCAAATTGCACAACGCCGAGGGGCGCACATTCGAATTGAACCGCGTGGCCGCCGAAATCGCGCGCGACGTTGCCGATAAGGCGGGCCGCAAGGTCGTGGTCGCGGGCTCGGTCGGACCGACGGGCGAGATCATGGCCCCCATGGGCACGCTGACACATGCACGCGCGGTCGAGATGTTCCACGAACAGGCCGAGGGCCTGAAAGAGGGCGGCGCGGACGTGCTCTGGGTCGAAACCATCTCTGCTCCCGAGGAATATGCCGCCGCAGCCGAGGCCTTTGCGCGCGCGGACATGCCATGGTGTGGCACCATGAGCTTTGACACCGCAGGCCGCACCATGATGGGCCTGACCTCGGCCGACATGGTCAAGATGGTTGGCACCCTTGGCTATCAACCGCTGGGCTATGGCGCCAACTGCGGCGTCGGCGCTTCGGACCTGCTGCGCACGATCCTTGGTTTTGGCGCGGCAGGCGCCGACCTGCCGATCATCGCCAAAGGCAATGCCGGCATCCCCAAATACCATGACGGCCATATCCATTACGACGGCACACCCGAGTTGATGGGCGAATATGCGGTGCTGGCACGCGATTCAGGCGCGACCATCATCGGCGGCTGCTGCGGCACAACGCCCGAACATCTGCGCGCCATGCGCGAGGCGCTGGAAACCCGCCCGCGCGGCGAAAGGCCCTCGCTTGAGACCATCAGCGCGGCTCTGGGCGGCTTTTCCTCGGCCACCGACGGCACCGGCGACAGCGCACCGCCCGCACGCGAGCGCACCGGCCGCCGCCGCGCCCGTGAGTGAACCAGCGCGGGGGGCCTTCTGCCCCCCGGGCCGCTAATGCGGCCTCCCCCCGAGGATATTTACGGGCCTCCGAGAGACAGCCATCTCTCGGAGGCCCAAAAATATCCCGGGGGACGGCACGCAGTGCCGGGGGGCAGAGCCCCCGTGCAACCTCAGAACAGACTAAGCTGCTGCCCTGCCCTTGGCGGGATCTTGAAAATGTCGCAGCGCAACGCGGGGCTGTTCTCATGATAGCCTAGGCGGCGCAGCGCGCCCCTGTAGCGCGCGCGCATCAGATCCGCCCATGGACCTTGTCCGCTAAATCGTTTGCCAAAAGCAGGGTCATAGTCGCGCCCGCCGTGGATTTCCCGCACCCGCGCCATCACCCGTGCGGCACGGTCCGGAAAATGCTGGTGCAACCAGTCCCGAAACAGCTCTGACACCTCCAGCGGCAGCCTCAGCGTGATCATGGCGGCGGTTGTCGCTCCGGCCTTGCGCGCCGCCGCGAGTATTGATTCCAGCTCATGGTCAGTCAGCGCAGGGATCATCGGCGAGGCCATGACCCGCACGGGAACGCCCGCAGCAGCCAGCCGTTCGATCGTTTGCAGTCGCCGTGTCGGCGAGGGCACGCGCGGCTCCATCACGCGGCTTAAGGTCGGGTCCAGCGTGGTCACCGAAATCCCGACATGGGCAAGCCCCGCTTCGGCCATCGGACCCAGAATATCGAGGTCGCGTTCGATCAAGACGCCTTTGGTGGTGATCGCCACGGGATGCCGGAAATCGCGCAAGACCTCGAGAATGGCGCGCATGATGCCGCGATCGCGCTCGATCGGCTGATAGGGGTCGGTATTGGTTCCGATGGCGATGGGGGCGACCTGATAGCCCGGGCGCGACAATTCGTCGGCCAGAACGCGCGGCGCATCCGGTCGCGCGATCAGACGTCTCTCGAAATCCAGACCTGGCGAAAGGCCAAGATAGGCATGGGTTGGCCGCGCGAAACAATAGATGCAGCCGTGTTCGCAACCGCGATAGGGGTTGAGCGAGCGATCAAAGGGCAGATCGGGTGACGTGTTGCGCGTGATGACCTTGCGTGGCTTTTCCACCGTGACCTCGGTCCGGTGCGGTGGCGCATCGGGGGGCAGGTCCCATCCGTCATCCACCGCTTGGCTCTGAAGACGGTCGAACCGGTTCGCGGGATTGCTCTGCGCGGCGCGGCCGGGATGATGCAAATCGGGGCGTTGCATGGTCATGATGGGCAAAACTAGAACAAAAGAAGAACATTGGCAAGCGCGGGTCGGTCTTCGTTTTCGCGATGTCGCAATCGGCGGTGTCGGGAAATCTCTGATCTCGCATTAGGATAGGAAGTGAGCTATTCGAAATCATGCGGCACAGTGCCGGCGCGCCGGGGAGGCAATAAATGGCAGACGACGACATCATTCTGTCCGAGCTCGACGACGAGGATCTGGTCGCCCAGATGTTCGACGACCTCTACGACGGTCTGCGAGAGGAAATCGAAGAAGGCGTGAACATCCTGCTCGGCCGCGATTGGGCCCCTTACCGGGTGCTGACCGAGGCGCTGGTGGGTGGCATGACCATCGTCGGCAACGACTTTCGCGATGGCATCCTGTTTGTCCCCGAGGTTCTGCTGGCCGCCAACGCGATGAAGGGCGGCATGGCGATCCTCAAGCCGCTGCTGGCCGAAACCGGCGCCCCCCGCGTGGGCAAGATGGTCATCGGCACCGTCAAGGGCGACATCCATGACATCGGCAAGAACCTTGTCGGCATGATGATGGAAGGTGCGGGTTTCGAGGTTGTCGATCTCGGGATCAACAACGCGGTCGACAAATATCTGGATGCGCTGCACGCCGAAGGCGCCGATATTCTCGGCATGTCGGCCCTGCTGACCACGACGATGCCCTATATGAAGGTCGTGATCGACACGATGAAGGAAAAGGGCATCCGCGACGATTATATCATACTCGTGGGCGGTGCGCCGCTGAACGAGGAATTCGGCAAGGCCATTGGCGCCGACGCCTATTGCCGTGACGCTGCCGTTGCCGTGGAAACCGCCAAGACGCTGGTCGCCCGCCGCCACAACGCCGCGCGCGCCTGAGCCAAGGGCCAGAATTGATAAACCCCGCGCGAGGTCAGCCCCGCGCGGGGTTTATTTTTGCCGCGACACGCCCCATATCTTTGGCGGAGGTGCCAAAATGCCCGTCGAACGTCTTGCCCTGATCCTTTTCATCGCGTTTGCCGGTGCCGGACTGACCGTCTGGCTGGGCACGCTGCTTTTTGCGCCCGGAATCCCCGCCTTTGCCCGCATCGGCGTGCTGGTGCCCGTGGCGCTCTTTGGCTGGCTTTTCTGGCGGGTGCTGGCGGCACGGTTGGCCGACAAGGAAGACGACCATTACGACAGGATTGAAAAATGATGCTGCTCGCCACCTCTGACACCATTCCCGGCCACGAGATCTCGCAGACTCTGGGCCTTGTGCGCGGCGCGACCGTCAGGGCCAAGCACATCGGCACCGACATCGTGGCGCAGTTCACCAACCTCGTGGGCGGCGAGATCAAAGGCTATTCCTCGCTTCTTGCGGGCTCGCGCGATCAGGCGCTCGACCGGATGCAGGCCGAGGCCGCGGCGCTGGGCGCCGATGCCATTGTCGCAGTCCGCATCACGACGTCATCCATCGGCGGCGCCTCGGTGGAAATCTTGGCCTATGGCACAGCCGTCAAACTGGCCTGAACGGAGCAACGTGCAATGAACCGTAACCGTCTTTATTCGATCATCGTTCTGGGGCTTGGCTTTGCGGGTGTCGCGGGCGTGTTCCTCTATATGGTCTATGTCGGCTTTTCGGTGCTGAATGCCGGTTGGATCACCCTGATCCCGCTGGTGCTGTTCTACTTTGCTGTTCGCATGGTCATGGCCGAACGCGGCGAGAACGATCCGCGCGGCAACCCCGATCGGGACTGATGGAACAGCACGCGCCAGACGACACGACCTTGACCGAAAGCGGGCTGGCGCCCGAGGGCGGCGCGCGGGTGCTGGTTATCGCCTGCGGCGCTCTGGCTCATGAGATCCTCGCGCTCAAGTCGCTGAACGGCTGGGACCATATCGACCTGCAATGTCTGCCGGCCATCTTGCACAATCACCCTGACAAGATCGCCCCGCGCCTGACCGAGGCCGCCAAGGCCGCAGGCCGCGACTACGACCGGATATTTGTCGCCTATGCCGATTGCGGCACGGGCGGGGCGCTGGCGCGCATCTGCGACGAACTCGGGCTTGAAATGATCGCAGGCCCCCATTGCTACAGCTTTTTCGAAGGCAACACCCGCTTCGCCGACCATGGCGAGGTCACGGCCTTCTACCTGACCGATTTTCTCGCCCGCCAGTTCGATGCCTTTGTCTGGCGCCCGCTGGGGCTGGACCGCCATCCCGAACTGGGCGCGATGTATTTCGGCAATTACACCAAACTGGTCTATCTGGCCCAGACAAATGACCCAGAGCTTGACGCCTGCGCCGCCCGCGCGGCGGCCAAGCTCGGCCTGCCGCTCGAACGCCGCTTTACCGGCTATGGCGACCTTGCAACGGCACTGGCAGACATCGCCTGATTCTTCTGACCTGAAATACCCCGGGGGGGGCCGCGTCAGCGGCGGGGGCAGCGCCCCCTCAGCCCTGCGCTGCGGTCGCGGCGGTGGCGCGGATGCGCGTGACCATGGCATTGACGCCATTGGAACGCTGCGATGACAGATGTTCGTTCAATCCAAGCCGCTCGAATTCGGCGCGGGCATCGACCTTGGCCACCTCGGCCAAGGGCAGGCCGACATACAGCGCCGACAGGACCGCGATCAGGCCGCGCACGATCATCGCGTCGCTGTCACCGCGAAACGCGAACTGGCCGCCCTCGATCTGCGGCACCAGCCAGACCTGACTGGCACAGCCCTCGACCTTGAACATGGGCACTTTCAGCCCGTCCTCCAGCGCGGGCATGGCCTTGCCCATATCGATGACGTGGCGATAGCGCTCTTCCCAGTCGTCCAGAAACGCAAAGGTCTCCACGATCTCTTCAAATGCTGCCGTTGCCATCTGCGTCCCCCGCTCTTGTCGCTAGCGACTTAAGGAGCGCAGGCCCAAAGGTCCAGAGCGCGCTTTTCAAGAAGGGCGCTTTAGGCTACCCCAGAGGCATCACATGGGGGGATGCGATGCTGCGCCGTTTGTCTTTCACGATCTGCCTGACGGCAAGCCTTGCGGGCTGCGCCTCGTTTTCGCAATCGCGCCTCAACCCGATGAACTGGTTTGGCCGTGCAGCGCCAGTCACCGCCACGGGCGAGGCCGCGCTTGCGCCATTGGTGCCCTTGGCGCGCGTGGTTACCGTCGACGGCCGCCCCGCCATCGCCAACCTCACCGGCCTGCGCGTGGACCGCACACCGGACGGCGCCATCGTCACGGCGCGCGGTGTCGCGGCGACCCAAGGCTATTTCAACGCCGAACTGGTGCCCGTCGCGGCCCCTGCGGGTGTGTTGCGGTTCGAATTCCGGGCCGAAGCGCCGGCAACGGCACAGCCCGTGGGCAGTGCCGCATCGCGCACGATCAGCGTGGCTTTGCACCTTGGCACCAATCAGTTGACCGGCGTGCGCGCCATCGAGGTTTCAGGCGCGGACCGCGCCCTGCGCTCGGCCCGCTAGTCGCGGTCCAACTCGACCGTCACCACATTGGTGCCTTTGGTCGCCAGCGCGACCTTGCCCTCGCAAAGCTTGAGCGCCTCTTGCCCAAAAACCTCATGGCGCCAACCGTGCAAGGCATGCAAGTCGCGTTCGCCCGCCGCAATCGCATCAAGATCTGACGCCGAGGCGATCAGCTTTTGCGCCACGCCTGTCTGTTCGGACTTGGCCTTGAGCAGCACACGCAACAAATCGGCCAGCGCGGTGTTGACCTGCAACGACTCGCGCGGGCCGTTTATGCGCGGCAGATCCTCGTTCTTGGTGGCAAGTCCGGCCTTGACCGCGGCCAAGATGCCATCGGCAATGTCACCTTTGCGCGCCTCGCGCAGCAACAGGCGCGACCGGCCAAGCTCGGCCTCGTTCTGGGGCTTGGTCGAGGCCAGCTCCACCAGCGCATCGTCCTTATAGACACGGGTGCGCGGCACATCGCGGGACTGGGCATAGGTTTCGCGGAAACGGGCCAGCTCTTTGACGATGGCAAGGAAACGCGGCGAGTTCGAGCGGGTCTTGACCCGCTGCCACGCCGTATCAGGGTCGGTCTCGTAGGTCGCTGGGTCCTCAAGAACGGCCAGTTCCTCGGCCACCCAAGCCGTGCGTCCGGTCTTGATGAGACGCTGATCAAGGTATTCGTAGATTTCGCGCAGATGGGTCACATCCGCCGCGGCATAGGTCAGTTGCGCCTCCGACAGCGGACGACGCGACCAATCGGTAAAGCGCGAAGATTTGTCCAGATCGGCCTTGGCGATCTTGCGCACCAAGGTCTCATAGCCGACCTGATCGCCAAACCCACACACCATGGCGGCAACCTGCGTATCGAAAAGGGGCTCGGGGATCACCTTGCCTTCGACCCAGAAGATTTCCAGATCCTGACGTGCGGCATGAAAGACCTTGACCACATCCTTGTTGCGAAACAGCGCGTAAACCGGCTCGAAGGACATCTGCCCCGCAATCGGGTCCACCAGCACAACCTCGCCGCCGTCAGGCCCCGGCAGCGCCATCTGCATCAGGCAAAGCTTGGCGTAATAGGTCCGCTCGCGCAGAAACTCGGTGTCAACGGTGACATAAGGCGCCTTGGCGGCGCGGTCGCAGAAGGCGGCCAGCGCCTCGGTCGTCGTGATGATGTCCATGGGTCCGTCAGGTCGCTATCGATCTGGCGGGCAGAGATAGGGCAGAAACGGCGGAATGGAAAGGCTAAAGCCTTTCGCGGATTTCCACGATCTCGCGCCCACCACGGGCAAAGCGCCGCAGAACCTCGGTATAGAGCTTGTGTTCAAGCGGCAAAAGCCGTTGGGCAAGGCTGTCTGGCGTGTCGTCAGGACGCACCCGCATGAAAGCGCGGCCCAGAATCGGCCCGTCATCCAGCTCGCCCGTGACCAGATGCACCGTGGCGCCGTGTTCGGCGTCACCGGCCTCCAGCACGCGCGCATGGGTATGCAGCCCGCGATATTTGGGCAAAAGCGAGGGATGGATATTCAGGATCTTGCCCTGCCAGCGGGCCACAAAGGCGGGCGTCAACACGCGCATGAAACCGGCCAGACAGATGATATCGGGCCGCGCCAGCGTGAGCACACGGTCAAGCTCGGCCTCGAAGGATTCACGATCCGCATAGGCGGTATGATCGACCACATAGGTGGGGATATTCATCGCCACGGCCCTGAACAGACCGCGCGCGTCCGGACGGTTCGAGATCACAACCGCGGGCCGCCCCAGATGGCCGCCAATCATCGACTGGGCCAGAGCCTCCATGTTGGAGCCTCCGCCGGAAATCAGAATGGCGACACGCTGCATTACAGCACCCCGCCGCTATAACGCACGCCCTGCCCCGCCTCGACATGGCCCAGACGGAAAACCGTCTCGCCTTCGGCGCGCAGCACCGTCTCCAGCGCCTCGGCGCGGTCAGCCGCCACCACGGCAATCATGCCGATGCCGCAGTTAAAGGTCTTGAGCAGTTCGGGTTCGGTCATAGACGCGGTTTCGGCCAACCAGCGAAAGACCGGCGGCAGGTCCCATGCAGCCAGATCGATATGCGCGCCGAGGCCCTCGGGCAGGACACGCGGCAAATTCTCGGTCAGGCCACCGCCGGTGATATGGGCCAAGCCATGCACGCCGCCCGCGCGGATCGCGGCCAAGGCCTGCTTGACGTAAAGCCGCGTCGGCGCCAACAACGCCGCGCCGAGTGTGCCCGCCCCGAAGGGGCAGTCCGCATCCCATGCCAGACCCGAAAGCTCGACCACTTTGCGCACAAAGCTATAGCCATTCGAATGCACGCCGTTCGAGGCCAGCCCCAAAAGCACATCGCCCGCGGCCACTTCGGCGGGCAGATGCGCGCCGCGCTCCATCGCGCCCACGGCAAAACCCGCAAGATCAAAGTCACCCTTGTGATACATTCCCGGCATTTCCGCCGTCTCGCCGCCCACCAGCGCACAGCCCGAGGCGCTGCAACCCGCTGCGATACCGTTGATAATGCGGGTCGCCTCATCGACGTTCAGCTTGCCCGTGGCGAAATAA
>JAHEBS010000121.1 GCA_024642145.1 Marivivens sp. | reverse complement strand
ATCCTCTTTGGCGTCGCGGCGGCCCAACAGGCGGTCGAGGATTCGGGATGGGTTGCCGATACGGCTGAAAAGCAGAACCGCACGGGCGTGCTAATCGGCTCGGGCATCGGCGGTCTGAAGTCCATTGCCGAGACGGCGGTGCTGATCAAGGAAAAGGGCCCGCGCCGTGTGTCGCCGTTCTTTATCCCTGGCGCGCTGATCAACCTGATTTCGGGTCAGGTTTCGATCCGCTACGGGTTCAAGGGCCCCAACCATTCTGTCGTGACCGCATGTTCGACGGGCGCGCACGCGATTGGCGATGCAAGCCGGCTGATCAAATACGGTGCGGCGGATGTCATGGTTGCGGGCGGTGCCGAGGCGGCGATCTGCGAAATCGGCATTGCGGGCTTTAACGCCTGCAAGGCGCTGTCGACCAAACGCAAGGACGATCCCAAGGTGGCGAGCCGCCCCTATGATGCCGACCGCGATGGCTTTGTCATGGGCGAGGGCGCGGGCATCGTCATTCTCGAGGAATACGAACACGCCAAGGCGCGCGGCGCCAAGATTTATGCCGAGGTGCTGGGCTACGGCATGTCGGGCGACGCCTATCACATCACCGCGCCCTCCGAGAGTGGCGAAGGTGGCGAGCGGTCGATGCGCGCGGCCTTGGCCGACGCGGGGCTGGAGCCCGCCGATATCGACTACATCAACGCCCATGGCACCTCGACCATGGCCGACACCATCGAACTTGGCGCGGTCGAACGGATGATGGGTGAACATGCGGGCAAGGTTACCATGTCCTCGACCAAGTCGATGACGGGCCATCTTTTGGGTGCGGCGGGCGCCATCGAGGCTGTGTTTGCCATTCTCGCGACCCGCGACGACGTTTGCCCGCCAACGATCAACCTCGACACTTGCGCGGCTGAAACCAAGGTCGATCTGGCCCCCAATGCCAAGCGTGAACGCAAGGTGGATGTCGCCCTGTCGAACTCGTTCGGATTTGGCGGCACCAATGCCAGCCTGATCGTCGGCAAGGTGCGCTGATGTGGCGACATATCGCCTCTAACGCGCTGACCTTTTTCATCTTTGCCCTGTTCCTGCTCGCCGGCCTCGTGGCTTGGGGGTCGGGGCAGTACAAGGCTGCAGGGCCCTTGGCGCAGGCGATCTGTCTTGAGGTGCCATCGGGCGCGAATATGCGTGGCATCAGCAACAACCTTGAGGGTCAGGGCGCGATTTCCTCGGCCACGATCTTTCGCATCGGGTCTGACTATGCGGGCAAGGCCGGCCTTTTGAAGGCAGGCAGCTACCTTGTGCCAGCCAATGCCTCGATGACCCAAATCGTCGATATCGTTACCCGCGGTGGCCAGTCCACCTGTGGCACGGAGGTTGTCTATCGCATTGGTCTGGGCGGAACCCGCGCGCAGGTGCGCGAGTTGGACCCCGCGACCAGCCGGTTCGAAGAAAAGGTCGATTTTGATCTGACGACCGAGACCGCGCCAGAGGAATACGCCCGCGTCGTGGCCGCGGCTGATACACGTTTCCGCGTCATCGTCGCCGAGGGCGTGACCAGTTGGCAGGCGATGACCGGTCTGAATGCGATCGACACGCTGAGCGGCGACATCAGCGCCGTGCCAAGCGAGGGAAGCCTTGCGCCTGACAGCTACGAGTTCACGCCTGGAACGGATGTGACCGCGGTGCTGGACCGTATGCAAAGCGCGCAAGAAACGATTCTGGCCGAGGCATGGGCCAATCGCGCTGCTGATCTGGCGGTTTCGACGCCAGAGGAGGCGCTGATCCTTGCCTCGATCGTCGAGAAGGAAACCGGTGTTGCCGAAGAACGCGCCCGCGTCGCCTCGGTCTTTGAGAACCGTCTGCGCAAGGGTATCCGTCTGCAGACCGACCCGTCGGTGATCTATGGCGTGACCCAAGGCCAAGGCGTTCTGGGCCGCGGCCTGCGCCAGAGCGAACTGGAACGCGACACGCCCTACAACACCTATGTTCATGCGGGCCTGCCGCCGACGCCGATCGCCAATCCGGGGCGCGCAGCGATCGAGGCGGTTTTGAACCCAGATGTGACCGATTTCCTTTATTTCGTGGCAGATGGCACGGGTGGTCACGCCTTTGCCGCGACGCTTGCCGAGCATAACCGCAACGTGGCCGCATGGCGCGCGATCGAGGCAGAGCGCGCGGCCGCAACGGGCGGGAACTAGGAAAGCATTTATATAACATGAACTTGGCGCGCGCACCTAAGGTGTCGCGCCTTGACTTTGCGCGCTGGTTCGCCTATAAGTTGTGCTATTGTGGATGAGTTGCAGGCGCCTTTCGGGGCGCCTTTTTCGTTTCAGGCAATAGCAACAGGCAGGCACCCCGAGCATGAGCGAACCCCCCACGAAATCTGGCGTGGAGGCCGATGACGTGGCGCGCCGGATCGCGCTGTCGATGATCCTTTTCGCTTCGATCACCGACACGATTCACGCGCTTCTGAACGAGGCCCGCGACGGCGACGCCGCAGCCCTCGGCGATATCCTCAAAAAACAGGGCGAGTTGGAAACGGTGCTGAACCGCGCCTTGGCCATGGAGAGCAAACTTGACGAGTTACGCACAAAAGCAGCCCTCAATCGCAGGGGCGGAGACCTCGATACCACGACAGCCCGCGACGAGATCGGGCGCAGACTTGCTCGCATCCGCAACGCCGCAGGAACAGGCGGCGTTCTTTGAGGGGATGTCGCGCGAGACGCTGGCGGCCTTGCCCTATCTGTTCGATTTCTGGGCCTTGCCGCATCAATTACCGCCTGACGGCGATTGGCGGTCATGGGTGATCTTGGGCGGGCGCGGCGCAGGCAAGACCCGCGCCGGGTCGGAATGGGTGCGCGCCATGGTCGAGGGCGCAGGCCCGCGCGATCAGGGTCGGGCGCGGCGGGTGGCCTTGGTGGGCGAAACCATCGATCAGGCGCGCGAGGTCATGGTTTTCGGCGAGAGCGGGATTCTGGCCTGCTCGCCCCCTGACCGCAGACCCGACTGGATCGCCACACGGCGCCTGTTGATCTGGCCCAATGGCGCCACCGCGCAGCTTTTTTCGGCCCATGATCCGGAATCGCTGCGCGGACCCCAGTTCGATGCCGCATGGTGCGACGAGCTGGCCAAGTGGAAGCGCGCGCAGGAGACATGGGACATGCTGCAGTTTGGTCTGCGGCTGGGCGATGACCCGCGCGCCTGCGTCACCACCACGCCGCGCGGCACGGGCGCGCTGAAAGACCTGCTTGCCCGCGAAAGCACCGCTGTCACCCACGCCGCGACCGAGGCCAACCGTGCCAATCTGGCCGCAGGATTCCTCGACGAGGTGCGCCGCCGCTATGCGGGCACACGGCTGGGGCGCCAAGAACTGGACGGGGTGCTTTTGGCCGATGCCGAAGGCGCGCTGTGGCGGTCCGATGCGCTGGCCGCGCTGCAAGACGACCGCGCGCCGGTTTTTGACCGCGTTGTGGTGGCCATTGATCCGCCGGCCTCGGGGCATCGCGGATCAGATGATTGCGGCATCGTGGTGGTGGGCGTCGTCACACAGGGCCCACCGCAGGACTGGCGCGCCTGGGTGATCGAGGATGCCACCGTTTCGGCCGCCTCGCCGGCCGTCTGGGCGGGCGCGGCTGTGGCGGCGGCGCGACGGCACGGGGCCGAACGGATCGTGGCCGAGGTCAATCAGGGCGGCGCCATGGTCGAGGCGATCTTGCGCCAGATCGACCCGCAACTGCCCTACAAACCCCTGCGCGCCAGCCGCGGCAAGGCGGCAAGGGCCGAGCCTGTCGCCGCGCTTTATGAACAGGGCCGCGTGCGGCATCTGCGCGGGCTGGGCGCGCTGGAGGACCAGATGTGCCTGATGACCGTGCGCGGCTTTGACGGGCAGGGCTCGCCGGACCGTGTGGACGCGTTGGTATGGGCGCTGACCGAAGCGATGATCGAGCCCGCGCTGGCGTGGCGCTCGCCGCGGCTGCGTCTGTTGTGAGGTGTTGCGTGGTCCACCGCACGGTGGGCCAGCGTGGCCTTAGGCTTTGCCCGTCATAACCCCATCACAACGAGGCGCGGCAGAACGCGCAGTCAAGGAGAGGCCGATGTTCCAATTCCTCAAGCGCGACAGCGCCGCCCCTGCGCCCGACGAGGTCAAGGCCTCGGCCGCAGGGGCGGTCATCGCCTTCCAGAGCGGTGGCCGCGCGGTCTGGAGCCCGCGCGACGCCGTCAGCCTGACCCGCAGCGGCTTTGCCGCCAATCCTGTGGGCTTTCGCGCCGTGCGCCTGATCTCGGAGGCTGCTGCCGCCTTGCCATTGGTGTTGCAAGATCATGAGCGCCGGTTCCAGAGCCATCCGGTCCTTGCGCTCTTGGCGCGGCCCAATGCGATGCAGGGGCGAGCCGCGCTGTTGGAAGCGATCTATGGCCAGATCCTGCTGACCGGCAACGCCTACATCGAGGCCGTAGCCGAGGCGGGTTTGCCGGTCGAGCTGCATGTGCTGCGATCTGACCGGATGAGCCTGATCCCGGGCGCTGATGGCTGGCCCGTGGCTTATGACTATGCCGTGGGCGGCAAGGCGCATCGGTTCACCTTGGGGCAAGGCCCAAGCTCCATCTGCCACATCAAGAGTTTTCACCCGCAGGACGACCATTATGGCCTGTCACCCCTGCAGGCGGCAGCGACGGCGATTGATGTGCATAACGCCGCAAGCCATTGGTCCAAGGCGCTGCTGGACAACGCGGCGCGGCCCTCGGGCGCCATCGTCTATCGCGGCGCCGATGGGCAGGCCGCGATGAGCCAAGACCAGTACGACCGTCTTCTGGCCGAAATGGAAAGCCAGCATCAGGGCGCGCGCAATGCGGGGCGGCCGATGTTGCTGGAGGGCGGGCTGGACTGGAAACCGATGGGGTTTTCGCCCTCGGACATGGAATTCCAGAAGACCAAAGAGGCCGCCGCGCGGGAAATTGCCATGGCCTTTGGCGTGCCGCCGATGATGCTGGGCATTCCAGGCGACGCGACCTACGCCAATTACCAAGAGGCCAACCGCGCCTTTTACCGGCTGACGGTGTTGCCACTGGCGGCGCGGGTCACGGGCGCGCTGGCCGCGTGGATTTCTGATTTTACGAATGAAACCATTGATCTGCGACCTGATCTTGATCTGATACCTGCGCTTTCTGCCGAGCGAGAGGCCCAGTGGCGGCGCATTGGCGAGGCGGGCTTTCTGACCGACGCGGAAAAACGCGCACTGTTGGGTCTGCCCAGCCTCGAGGTTGGCGATGAGTGAGCGCGTGGTTGACCTAGGCGCCCGCCTGCCGGTGCGCCCGCCTGTCGGGGCCTCGGATTTCTGGTTCGCCCAGATCGAGTTGAGGCTCACACGGATCGAGGCCGCCATGGCGCGGCTGGAACGGCAGCTTTGGCTGATGATCGCTTTGGGTGCGGTCGGGCTGATGCTGGCTGTGGGACGGTTTGGATTTTGAGGTGAACATGGAACTGGAACGCAAATTCATCCGGCCCGAAACCGGACTCGTCCTGACCGAGGGCGCGCGCGTGCGCGGCTATGCCTCGCTCTTTGGGGCGCGCGATCAGGGCGGGGACCGCGTGCTGGCGGGGGCCTATGGCGCCTCGTTGGCGCGGCGTGCGGCGCAGGGGCTGTCGATCAAGATGCTCTGGCAGCACGATCCCGCCCAACCCATCGGCATATGGGAGGTCGTGCGCGAAGACGCCAAGGGTCTTTGGGTCGAAGGGCGCATCCTGACCGAGGTGGACCGTGGCCGCGAGGCAGCGGCCCTGATCGCTGCGGGGGCCATTGACGGGCTGTCGATCGGCTATCGCACGTTGCGCGCCACCAAAACCAAGACCGGCGGGCGCGAGCTGGCCGAGCTGGATCTGTGGGAGGTGTCGCTGGTGACCTTTCCCATGCTGGCCGAGGCGCGCGTAGCCGCGAAAGCCGCCACCGACCATGACCATGACGAGATGCGCAATCTGGCGCGGATCTTCAACGACGCCCGCGCCGTGCTGCGCGGCTGACCCCGAAAGGAGAGCAAATGCAAAACCCCGAGATCGATTCCGGGGCGGGGGAAGGTCTGACCCCGCCGGAGGAACTCAAGTCCGCCATGTCAGGATTTATGACTGACTTCAAGACCTTCGCAGACACTGTTCAGAAACGACTTCAACAGCAGGAAGACCGCATGTCCCTTTTCGACCGCAAGACCATGCTTGCCGCCCGCCGCCCCGCACTGGCCGCCGGCGCCGAGGCCGAGGCCCCGCATCAAAAGGCCTTTGCCGCCTATCTGCGTTCGGGCGACGACGACGCCCTGCGCGGCATCCAGACCGAAGGCAAGGCCATGTCCACCGCGCTGGCCGCCGATGGGGGCTATCTGGTGGACCCCCAGACCGCCGACCGGATCAAAGCAACGCTGGCCTCGACCGCCTCGTTGCGCGCCATTGCCACCATCGTCACTGTCGAGGGCTCGTCCTACGACGTGCTGATCGACCATAGCGAGATGGGTTCTGGCTGGGCGAGCGAAACGGCGGGCGCCACCGAGACCTCGACCCCCCAGATCGACCGCGTGTCGATTGCGCTGCATGAATTGTCGGCGCTCCCCAAAGTGTCGCAGCGCCTTCTGGATGACAGCGCCTTTGACATCGAGGGCTGGCTGGCGGCGCGCATCGCCGAGAAATTCGCCCGTTCCGAGGCGGCGGCCTTTGTGTCGGGCGATGGCATCGACAAGCCCAAGGGTTTCCTGACTTACCCCAAGGTCGATAACGATGTCTGGGCATGGGGCAATCTTGGCTATGTGCCGACCGGCGTCGACGGGGCGCTGCCCACCGCGGACGCGGGCGATGTGCTGATTGATCTGGTCTATGCGCTGGGTGCCGAATACCGCTCGGGCGCGGCTTTCGTGATGAACTCGCGCACCGCAGGCACGCTGCGCAAGCTCAAGGATGCCGATGGCCGCTTCCTGTGGACCGATAGTCTTTCGGCGGGCGAACCGGCGCGGCTTTTGGGTTATCCGGTGCTGATCGCCGAGGACATGCCCGATATCGCGTCGGGTGCCGCTGCCTTGGCCTTTGGCGATTTCGCCGCTGGCTACACGGTGGCCGAACGCCCCGATCTGCGCGTGCTGCGTGACCCCTTCTCGGCCAAGCCGCATGTGCTGTTTTACGCCACCAAGCGCGTGGGCGGCGGTGTCAGCGATTTCGCCGCGATCAAGCTGCTGAAATTCTCGGCCGCCTGATTTTTCGCCTGAACCCCGCGGGCGGCCCCTTTGGCCGCCCGCATCCGGACCGCGCTGACGAGGGACGACACCCATGATGTTAACCGAAGTGACCCCGGTGCCGCAGAGCGCCCTTCCGGTCGCGCTCTTCAAGGACCACCTGCGGCTTGGTTCCGGCTTTGCCGACGATGCGCTGCAAGACGGTCTGCTCGAGACCTATCTGCGCGCCGCCATGGCCACGGTCGAGGCGCGCACGGGCAAAATCCTGATCGAGCGCGAATTCCAACTGATCCTGCCCAGATGGCGCGACGAGACGGCACATGCGCTGCCGGTGGCGCCCGTGAACGCGATGACCGAGGTGGTGCTGGTCGATGCCGATGCCGCCGATCACGTCATAGCACCCTCGGTCTGGCGGCTGGTCCCTGACGCCCATCGCCCTTTCTTGGCGCCGCGCGGCGGCTATCTGCCAGCACCGCCTGTCGGCTGGTCGATACGCCTTGGTTTTCTGGCGGGTTTTGGACCCGAGTTCAGCGACCTGCCGCCGGCGCTGTCGCAGGCGGTGCTGTTGCTGGCGGCGCATTACTATGACCATCGCGGCGAATTGGGGCAGGGCGCGGGTGGCTTGCCGGTTGGCGTGGCCGCCATGATCGAACCCTACCGCACCCTGCGTCTGGGGGTGGCCCGTGGCTGAACCGGACCTTTCCCGCCCCTTGGTGCTGCAGGCCCCGACCCGTCTTTCTGACGGGGCTGGCGGTTACGCCGAAACCTGGGCGCCCTTGGGCACGCTCTGGGCCGAGGTGCGGCCAGTATCGGGCGGCGAATACGCCGGACCCGAGACTGCGCTCAGCCGTATCAGCCTGCGGATCACTTGCCGCGCTGCGCCACAGGATGCGCCGTCACGGCCACGCCCCGGCCAGCGGTTTCTGGACGGTGCGCGGGTCTACGCCATTGCCGCCGTGACCGAGGCCGATGCCGCCCAACGTTTTTTGGTCTGCTACGCCCGCGAGGAGGCCGCACCATGAGCTATGCCATTGCCGCCGCGCTGCAATCCGCGATCTACGCGCGGCTGACAGGCGACGCCGCGCTGGACGCGCTGGTGTCCGGCGCCATCTATGACGTGCCGCCCTCGGGCGGGCTACCGCCGCTTTATGTGACGCTCGGGGCCGAGCGGGTGCGCGATGCAGGCGATAAAACCGGCGACGGTGCCGACCACGATCTGACGATTGCCGTGGTCTGCGAGACCGGCGGTTTTGCTGCCGCCAAAACGGCGGCGGGCGCGGTTTCGGATGCGCTGACGGCGGCACCCCTGACCCTGTCGCGTGGTCGCGTGGTGGGCTTGTGGTTCCGCCGCGCCACGGCCGAGCGCATCGGCACCGGCAATGGACGCCAGATCACCCTGACATTCCGCGCAAGGGTCGAAGATCTCTGAGCCCCGCGCGGGGCAGAACCGACAACTGACAAAGGAGGTGCGCGATGGGCGCCCAGAACGGCAAGGATCTTTTGCTGAAGATCGACATGACCGGCGATGGCCAGTTCGAGACGGTAGCGGGGCTA
>JAHEBS010000120.1 GCA_024642145.1 Marivivens sp. | reverse complement strand
ATGTCGGGCGTTTCGCTTTTCTGCCACGCAAAGGCGGGACCGGTGCCGCCCAAACCTGCAAAGAAAACGATGACCCAGTCCTCGTGCATCCGTATCGAGCCGATGCCGTCTCGCGTCGCAGGAAAACGGTCGAGGTCGCTATAAAGACCGGGAGCGGCGCGGAATTCAGCACCGCCAAAAGCCGCGTCGGCAAACAGCGACACGCCGCCGCTTCGGCGCGCTGGCCGGACCCAAGCCTGAATTGTCAACGCCTCGAACGCGGCGTCAGTCGACGGCAAGATGAGGTCGAGCGAACTTTGCGTCGTTAAACGCACCGCAGACCTGAGCGTTGAAACGCGGGCCGGCTCGGAATTGTCGGTACTCATCTGCATGCTCCTATTGGTCGAGGCACGTGTAAGATTTTGGCGAAAATGATCATCACAAACCGAAAAAATCCGCGACCGAGTTAAGCGCGCCTTTGGTCCAGTCCCATGCCTCGTGAAAACCTTTGCCAATGACGTTGGCGGCATCGACGAACTTGCCGCCGATCCAGTGCATCCCAGCGTTGATCTGATCAAAAATGAAGTCGGCCGCCTTGGTCAGCGCCTTCACCGTCTCCTCCATACCTTGCATAATTGTGTCGAACGCCACTGTCGCGGCATGCGCGAGATCCGCGACCGCGGTAAGGGCGCCTTCGACGATGGCGGCTGCGGCCTCGATCGCCTCTCCGACCACTCTCTCAGCCGCCGCGTTCAGCCCCGGTATCGCATCAAGCGCCCCTAGGGTCAGCGTGTTGACCAGCGCGTCGGCTTTGCGCAGCGCAGTTGTGGCAACGGCCTTGATCTCGCCTGCGGCCGCCTCGGTTTCTTTTTTGACGTCCGCAATCTCGGCACCGACCGCTTTGTCCACCGCGTCGGCGGCGGCGGTCATCGTCTCGGTCGCGGCTGTGATGTCCTTTTCGGCTTCGTGCATCGCAAGGCTCGCGCCGTTTGTGGCAAGCTCTACTGCTTTGGTGGACGCCACAACTGCCAGCTTCACGCGTGCCTCGGCCTGCGCGATCATCAGATTTGCCGCAGCATCGGCGAGCTTGCCGATATTATCGAGATCGGTGATCAAGTCGGCGAAGATTTCCAGCGCCAGATCGTCAATATGGGAGATCAGCAAACCGGGCAGGTCGTCGAGGTGATTAAAACTTTTGGTTAAATGCAGCGTAGGGATCGGCAAATGCGCTCCCTCGAATTCTAGGTTGCCTGAGATCTGCATTTCGAAGGTCTCGCTGCCCTTGGCGTCGACGATCAGTCGGATTGAAACGTCGGCGTCGAACCCGCCATCGATGCTAATGTCGAGGTCCGGCAGCGGTCCGGGCAGGGGGATGCTAAGTTCCGCATTGATATGCGTCGCCAGCGAACCGTGGGCATCAAAAGTAAAGGCAGTGCCGTCCCGCGAAAGCTTGGCTTCGACGATCAGCCGCACCGCGTGCAGCAGTTCTGTGTCGAGCTTAAAGCGCATACCGTGCATGTCGGCGTCTGCCGTCACGTCGATATGCAGCACCCCAAAAAGATCGACATGCATGCTGGCGTGAAGGAACGGCGAGCGGCGGCTGTTGACTAGGAAAACCGGCCCGCCGGGTTCCAGCGCATAGCCGTCAGGCACAGGCGGCGCCTTGCTTGCCACCACTTTAATCGCCGCGATCTCGCTGTGCAGCAGTCCTTTGCCGTCGCCTGTGACCTTCAGGATGCCGCCCAGATTGATCGGCTCCATTTCCAGCCGTGCGGCGAAATGCGTGGTCACACCGGATGAGAAATCAAACGCCGCATAAAGGTCAAAGCCGAATAGGTGTAGCCTCCCCTTAAATCCAACGCCAGGAAGCGCGCTTGACCCGTCAGGAAGAACCACAGGCGTGTCGCACCAGTGAAAGGCCACGTCATTCAAGCTTACCGCATCAAAGATGGGGCGCAGGTTTTCATAGACTTCGAGCAGCGCATGCAACGCTTTGTTTGGTGCGGCATCGGGCAGCGTCTTGTTGAGCCCATCTTCGATCGCGTGGTCAATTCGGTCAAAACCGGTTGTCGCTTCGAACATCGACCAAATCGTCAACTTGTCGGCGGCAAAGCGGATGTAAACTGGGGTCGGCACACCGTCAGAGATAGTCATGAGCAGCGTGAATTCGCCATGATCGGGCTTGTCGTGTCCGATGCTAAACGACCCCATCATGCCGACATCAATGCTCGGCGGCTCTAGCCCGACCGCCATCTCGATGGTGTAATCGTCCGAGAGTATCACACCGGGCAGCCCAGCTATCGGTGGCAGTGGCACATTCTTGATCTCAAGCGTGCCCGCCAGCATCTCGGGCGAAATGTAGAGCGCAAGGTCAGCCTCGCGCACGTCGCCAAACAGGTGCAGCGTTATATCACCACCAATCGCAACGGTCGGCGGTTCGGTCGCGCGCACGCCAAGGTAGGGCGCGCGCAACACCAGTTCCTCGCCGTCGAACAGCGGAATGCGCAGCGTGCCGGGAATGCGGGCCATCAGCGCCGGTGTGGCGGACAACTCGATGGTCGCGTCAAGTTCATCAAGCCCAATGATGTCATGCGCGAGCGCAAAGAGCGGGTTTGACGCGTCAGCAAGTTTCAACTTGCCCGCCGCCATCACCCCCTTTGAGAGGTGGTAATTTTGTTGCGCTGAGGCCGCCATCGCGACCCTAGAGGCCATGCCAGCGCCAGCCTCGGGCATGTCCGTGCCAATCGCGCGCGCATGAACGCCGCTGATCGGCGGGACGAAATGCTTGAGATCCATAGTCGAGACCAGCACAAAACTTGGTTCCAGCGGGATCAGCGCCTGCAAGGCGGATTTCACATCCTCATCCAGCAGATCATCAAGGATCGGCAAATCCCCAAGCCGCATCCCCACATCAAACGAGACGCCCGCAACAAAACCCCATCCATCCGCCTGCCGCATCGCGTTGACAAAGACTTCGCGGTAAGCGTCCGACGCTGCAGCACCTGTGAAGGTCAGAGCAGGGTAAGGTGTGCGCGTGATTTCAAGTGAAAGCGAAGTAAAATCGAACATGCCTTCGGATACCCCGACCGGGGGCACCAGCAGTTTGTTGGAACCAAGTGCGCCAAACAACGCGGACAATCCTATGATGTCGGGCGATGCGCCCTCTTTCGGTGTGGCGGCGGTCCAGTCGCCGTTTAACCCGCTCTGATCACCCGATTGCAGGGTCAGCAACAACTCACCGCCGGCGAAATCCGCACGGGTGGCCGCCACAATCTCGCGCGGGGCATTTCGATAGCCCAACCGCGCCTCAGAGAATTTGAACAGCGACCAGCCGCCAAAATCAGGCAACCCGAGGAGATCTTCTAGATTGAGCACGTGGCTGAGCGTGTTGAAATCGATCTTGGTGTTGTCGTCCTCAGCCACCCAGTCGACAAAAAACGTGGTTGAGTCGCTGTCGTGCTGGGCGCTGGCCGAGAACATCCAATCATCAGCGGCCGCGAACGACCAGCTTAGGTCCACCGTCGATGTACGCTCGCCGGTCTCGGCGGCCTTGCGCGATGTCACGTCGAGCACGGTGTGCACGGGGCCGGGGTGCCAAGGCAGCCCGATATCCTCAGGCGGGGTCCACTCCGCGCGCCCCCAAACATGGACGTTCTTCGAGATCGAATAGTACCCCAACCCAAACTCGGTCAGCTCAACTTTTGGCAAACCTTGGGGCACAGCAAGGTCAAGGCGATGCAACAGATCGTCAAGTACTGCGTCAAGCGCGATCGCCGTAGTCGGATCCGCGCGCGCCTCAAAAAGCCACTCGCCTGCGGCATCACGGCTGCCGCGCACCGCCAGATCGACGGTCGCGACATTCAGCTTGCCGCGTATTTCCTTTTGCACAACCGCACCGTTGGCTGTGGCGTAGTCCATGCCGATCTGTTCGAGTACAAACATACCGTTGCCCGACAGATCCACATGCCCGCCGACATCCAGTGACAGCCACATCGTGTCAGTGCCGAAATCCCGCTCAAACCGGGATTGCAGCAGCTTGATCTGCAGGTTTGGAAGCCCTACGGGGTGGCCATAGACCCCTTCGAGCAGCGCCTCAACATTGATCTCGTGTGGTTTGTTCAGTTCGCCGCGGATCGCGCGGATCGGCGGACTTTGCCCCGGTGCCGCATCGACCTGCATCAAAAATGTGTAGCCGTCGATTTCGGCAATACCCCGGATCGATGTGCCAAGCATGCCGCCCTCGGCAATATCGTGCGTCACCGTCACATTGATGTCGGTGAGCGACAGCAAGTCTGGAACCGCTTGCCACGTAAAAGGCTGGCCGCTGGCGCGGTCCATCACAACGAGGCTGTAAGTCTCGGCCACCCCTGGTGTGACTTCGGACGCCGCGAGCGCGAGGTTAACATCGCCCCCAGTTAGCCCCGATGGAATTCCTGCGCCCACGTCCATACCGTCGGCATAGCTGGCAAGCCCCTGCGCTCCGCCCGTTAAGAAACGCGCAGTGGGAAAGACGCTGATGTGTGTCGGTGGCGAGCCGGGGTCGCGGCCCGGCGCGGTGATCATCTCGAAGGGCGCGTCGTCGTCGTCCGCGACGACCTTCCACAACCACGCAGCAGGCGCCGTAACGGTGTCACCGCCAATATCAAACGCGCCGTAACGCCAGCCCGCCCGCAGCACCCGCAGCCCCGAAATCGTCGTGCCAGACTGGGTGGCGTCGGGTGCCGCGTCGGTCTCGGGCCACCAGATCTGCATTGAAATGTCGGCCAGTGTTGCGTGCGGGGCAATATGCATCTTGACCAAATTAGGCGCACCGTCATGCGCCGGCTTCGCACCGCCGATCCGGTCGTATTCAAACATCGATGCAGGCACCGAACGGCGCAGACCACCCGCATGCACATTCAACCCGTTTACGAAAATTTCGGCGTTCAACCCGTTGTCTGGGTCGGTCACTGGCCCACAATTGGCGGCGAATACAAAACACCCCGATGTAAAGCGCAGCCGGTCCAGCATGCCAACCCCGCTTTTGCCCGACAGATGCGAGAAACTCGTTGTCAGATGCCAGTCGTCCGGAAGCGGCGCCACGAGCGACAGTCCTGCGACCTCGCCGCCGGACATCTGGATCGTCAATGTCGCGCGGGTTGGCACGTTACACACAACCGCATCGCCGCGGATCACCAGTCGATCCGAGGCCCCGCCAGTTGCTGCGTCAAGGTCGATCATGGGGTTATTCAGCACCAGCGCGTGCGTGTGATCAAACCCAGGGGCGAGCCATGCAGAAAGATGCGCGATTTCCGCCGTATCGCGGCGCAGAACGAGACGGCCATGCGTGCGGCACAGTTTGTCAAATAGGGCTTGTGGGGTCATGTCTTCGACCCCTTTGACGACTGACCAGCGCGCGCTTTATCCGATGTCTTGGCTGGCGTCTTGGGCGCGGCCGCTTCCTCTGCAGCGTCACGTTCGCCCCAATAGCCCGCGCTTTTTTGGTATTTTTGCAGCATCGCCAAGTATTTTGCCTTGAAGGCATCGTACTTTTTCTTTGTCTCAAGCACTTTGGCGTCGGCAGCCGTGCGTTTGGCGTCGATTTTATCCATCGCCTTGTCGTCGCCATATTCGGGGGCATAGACCCGATTGGCACTGCGGCGTGCCTTGTCACGCGCCTCTTTGAGCGACTTATATTTGCGCTCCAGTTTCGCTTGTTTTGCGTGTTGTTCCTCGGTCAGTCGCGCAGGTTCATGGGTTTCGAACAGCAGGCCGCGCCGTGCCTTTTCGGTATCATCGTCCTGCTGGAGCTTTGCGTTCTGATGCGCCCAATAGGCGTTTTCCGCCGCTGTCTGCTCAATCTGCTTTTGTTCAAATTTCAGCAACGCCGCCTTTACCGACTCCGGCGTGCGGTCACGGATCGCTTCAGGCACTAGCGCGATTGCTGCTCTCCCGAACGACAGCGACTTGCGCCGGTCCCATTCTGATTTCAGGCAATACGCATTTTCGCGGATCCGGCTGGTCGCAATTGCGCGCAACGGCAATACTGTCTGCTCGAACACTGCAATCGCGCGGCGCTCAGAAGGGTCGAGACGCTCTATGATCCGCTCTTTTTCGCCTTTTTCGAGGTCCTCAACGTAAAACGCATCAAACACGCCCATCAACTCGCCCGCCGGCATATTCTGAACGAGATAGCAGCCAAGGATCGGGTTGTTGGCGTAGTCGTTCATGTTGAATTCTTTAAAGTTGGAAAGGCCTTTGTTCATTTGATGGGTGCGCCATTTGGTCACCGTATAGGCCCCAAGCCGCATCAACCCACGGGTCGAGCCGCTGATCAAAGACGACAGTCGGGTAAAATCGACGATGCCTGAGACGACATCAAACGAGTAGGTGCCCATCATCACCGCCGAATATCTCGTCTGCCGAGTCGTCAGTTTTTGCAGCCCCGCCAACCCAGCGTTCAGAAATGTGCCGCCGGTTCCATGTTGCTGATCAAATTCAGCAAAGGCCTTTTGATCCCCGAGCTTTCCAAGCAGGTTGGCCGCTTCTTTGGCGAGCTTGGCGCCTGCGAATGCGGAGGCGGCAAACGGGATGGCGAGCCCGCTCGCTTCAATCAAGGACTCGGTGAGACCGCCCTTGTCGCCCTTCGCGACATTGACCGCGGACACTGTCACGTTGGCAGCGTCGAGCGCAATTGTGGCCTGCGCTTCTCGCTTCGCGGCAGTGTAATGCAAAAGTTCCTCGCCGCCGAACCGATCCCAGATCAGGCGCTTGATCGCCTGTGGCGAAAGCGTGGCAAAGCTGCGCATTTTACCGTCTTTTGAGACCATCGGAATCATACTGCCAAAGCCGATTTCGGCGGGCCGCTCATTCGGCACCTTTTGTAGGGCCAAGTCGTGTTCCATTTCGGCATGGAGCTTGTCGCCAAGTTCAGCCATCCGCCCAGAGCGGCCACCATTAAGGCGCCGTCCAGCAGGGGCCGCGGGGCGTGCAGGAGTAGTAGGGCGAGCGGGGGGAATTTGTTCTGGTCCGGGCATGCGGCCTTTCACTTTTAACAAAGTCGAAAGGGCAACCAAGCACAATTATAAGCAAACAAAATGCAGAAGCAAACTTAACAACCCTAAGTAACCATTGCTCAATTCTATTAAAATTTCAACGAAATTCGACGCAACTGGTTGTGCGGTCGCGAGCGGTTCGGACTTTTCGCGGGGGTACCGGCACACCGCCTTCAGCCTGTCGCAGGATCGCAAGGATCTGGGGTTCGCGGTATCTTGCCATCTTCATCTGAATCTCCTCGTTTATCGTGCCGAGAAAATTCTACTATTGCAGCCCCTTACTTTCGGGGGGATTACCCCCGCACGACGCGCTTGCCCAAACTGACGACGCGGACTATCAAATCCAAACCCGTAAACTCTCTTTGTGAATGAGGGAGCCTCTGGGGGCAAGTCACGCCCGTTCGTATGCGGAATGGGTTTTAACAGCTGTGTAATGAACGCGCTTCGTCCGGTGTGGGCATTTATGACGGCTTTGCCTTATCCTTTCCTGACATCTGTTCCAACATCGCCCGGATCTGGCTGACATCTTCTTCGATTTTCACGAGCCGCAGTTCGGCCGAGACTTCGGTCACCTCGATCCCCTGTTCGGCTAGCAATTCGCGCACATCGGATTCTTTTGCCTGCTCCATCGCGTCCACAATTATCCCAAACAGCAGGTTTAGCGTGGTGAAGGTCGTGAAAACGATGAACACAACGAAGAATACCCAAGCACGGGGATGCTGCTCCATCACGACGGTCGCAATATCGGGCCAACCCTCTAGTGTCATCATCTTGAACAGGGTGAAAAACGTAGTGCCGAGATCGCCAAAATGTTGTGGCACGGTTTTTGAGAAAAAGTTAACGCCGATGATCGCCGCGACGTAATACATGATGAACAGCACCGCCGCGACCGATGCACCGCCGGGCAGGGCGGCAAACATGCCGTTGATCACGCGGCGCATCGACGGGATCGCCGTGACCAACCGCATCAGGCGCAAAACCCGCAGCGCGCGCAGCACCGACAAGCCGCCTGTGGCAGGCAAGAGGGCAATGACGACTACGACTAAATCAAATATGTTCCAGCCGCCGCGAAAGAAATTCAGCCGGTAAGCAACAAGCTTGAGCGTCAGTTCGATGCAGAAAATCACAAGGCAGAGCCCGTCAATCACCTTTAGTACCGCCGATACGCCCGGCGATAAATCAAAGGTGAGCAGGCCGAGGACGACCCCGTTTAGTAAAATGATGAGGATGATGAAGGTGTTGAAACTGGGGTTTTTGACTAGCTTTTCAATCGATTGCATCGACGTTGTTCCCGTGTGCCATTTTTGGCGCGATTGGTGTGAAAGTGTGTTGTCAGGGGCAGAACTTGGGCGTGCCGTGTATGGTGCCCAAAGGGCGGACCGCCCGGCACACCCAAGCAATGAACATAGAATACCACAGCGCAAAATTTTGTCTCGCGCGATCTTGAACGTTATGGTGCGACGTAAACCCAGAACCCGCGATCACGATTCCGTTCTGGCACCACGGTCGATATGTGGTGCGCGGGACTGTGTCAGAAGGATTAGGTTGAGGCAGGCAGTGTGGTCAAATAGACTTTGGGATGACGAAAAGTGACCCATTCAAGTATTTATACAGCGGTCCCGAAAACATCCGCTTGTCAATGATGCTGGACGTCAGATCCCCCTTATCGGCAGTTCTTGGGCGTTATGTATCGCGGTAACAATGATACTTTGGTTATGGCATTTGAGCCTGGGGCTGGTTGCCA
>JAHEBS010000119.1 GCA_024642145.1 Marivivens sp. | reverse complement strand
TGCGTCAGCTTGGTGCCGGGCGCGGACTGGAACCGCTTGTATTCGCTATTGCGGACCAGCGATTCAACGCGCGTCACCATTGCCCGATCATAGCCGGCGGCCACGATTTCGGCCACCGAGCGGTCATCATCCACCATCATCTCGAGGATCGCATCCAAGACCGGATAGGGCGGCAGGCTGTCCTCGTCCTTCTGGTCGGGACGCAATTCTGCCGACGGTGGTTTGTCGATCACACGGGGCGTAATGACCTCGCCCGCGGGGCCCATCATCCATGGGCGGTGGTTGGCATTGCGCCAGCGGCAGGTCTCGAACACGCGGGTCTTGTAGAGATCCTTGATCGGGTTATAGCCGCCCGCCATGTCGCCATAGATCGTGGCATAGCCCACCGCGACCTCGGATTTGTTGCCCGTGGTCAAAAGCATCTCGCCCGTCTTGTTCGAGATCGCCATCAGCAACAGTCCGCGCAAACGGCTTTGCACATTTTCCTCGGTCAGATCGGCGGGACGGCCCGCAAAGATCGGCGCCAAGGCCTCGGTCACGGCGGCGCGCGGGCCGGAGATGGGCAGGTTATCAAGCCGCACGCCCAGCGCCTTCGCCACGGTGGCGGCGTCATCAAGCGAGGATTGCGCGGTATATTCCGACGGCAGCATGACGGCGCGGACGTTCTGGGGACCCAAGGCATCGGCAGCGATCGTGGCCACCAAGGCGCTATCGATCCCACCCGACAGGCCCAGCAGAACCTTGGGAAAGCCGGACTTGCGGCAATAGGACCGCAGGCTTTCGACCATGCAGTGATAGTCCAGTTCATAATCGTCAGGCACCAGTTCGCGCGGACCCGTCACTGCCTGCCAGCCTTCGGCGGTGCGCGTGAAATCGACGGTCGCAATCGCCTCTTGGAAAAAGGGCATCTGCAACGCCAGCGCGCCGCCGCGGTTCAGAACGAAAGAGCCGCCGTCAAACACCTGATCGTCCTGCCCACCCACAAGGTTGAGGTAGACCAGCGGCACATCGTTTTCGACGACCCGCGCCACCATCGCGTTCAGGCGCACATGATGCTTGCCGCGCGTATAGGGCGAGCCGTTTCCGATCATCAAAAGCTCTGCCCCGCTTTCAACGGCGGCTTCGCAGACCTCGGCGGTCCAGCTATCCTCGCAAATGGGGGTTCCGGCGCGCAGCGGCCCCAGATCGACCGGACCGGCAACAGGGCCAGCGGCGAAAACCCGCTTTTCGTCAAAGACGTCGTAATTGGGCAGCATCCGCTTGCGGCGGCTGGCGGTGATCTTGCCACCCTTGAGAATGTGGTAGGCGTTGTAGACCCTGCCATCTTCGGCCAAGGGCGCGCCGATGCCGATCATCGGCCCAACAGCGCAATCGCGCGCCAGCGCCGCCAGCACCTCGGCGGCTTCGGCCAGAAAGGCGGGACGCAGCACAAGGTCCTGCGTTTGATAGCCCGTCAGGAACATTTCCGGCAGCATCACCATGTCTGCGCCCGCATCGCGCGCCGCGGCCCAAGCCGCACGGGCCTTGGTTGCGTTGCCCTGAAAATCGCCGACCGTGGGGTCAAGCTGCGCGAGCGTCAGGCGAAAATGGTCCGACATGTGGCTCTCCAGATTGTCGCTTTCCGATGTAGCAGAACCAGCGACGAGGGAAAGGGCGCGCGCAACCCGTTGTTTCGCCCCGCGCGCTCCTTTACTGTCAGGGCAAGCAAGACGTGGGGAACGGGCATGACTTTGAAACGGTCGTACAAACTGGGTGTGGCAGCTTTGGCCCTGACCCTGAGCCTCGCTGCGGTGCCGGCCACGGCAGATACGGTGATCGCCAAGCAATATGACGATGGCGGCGTCTATGAGGGCGCCTTCCTCAACGGGCGCCAGCATGGCAACGGCACCTACCGCCTACCCAATGGCTATGAATATACCGGCCAGTGGTTCGAAGGCGAAATCCGCGGTCAGGGCGTGGCGCATTTCCCCTCTGGCTCGGTTTATGAAGGCGAATTCATCAAGGGCAAGCCCGAAGGGCATGGCAAGATCACCTTTGCGGATGGGTCAACCTATGAGGGCGACTGGTCCGATGGTGCGATCACCGGCAAGGGCTTTGCGCGTTTCGCCAATGGCGTGACCTATGAGGGCGACTTTGTAAACTTCATGCAAAACGGCAGTGGCCGCATGACCAGCCCCAATGGCTATATCTATGACGGCGGCTGGGTAAACGGCGTGAAAGAGGGTGAGGCGCGCATCACCTACCCCGATGGTTCGATCTATCAGGGCACGGTCGTTGCGGGTGAACGTGCTGGCAACGGCACGCTGACCATGCCTGACGGCTTGAACTATGAGGGCAACTGGGCGGCCAACCTTTTTGACGGGGCTGGGCGTCTGGTTCAGGCCAACGGCGATATCTATGAAGGCAATTTTGCCAAGGGCCGTCGCGATGGGTCCGGCACGGTCACCTTCGCGACCGGCGCGGTCTATCAGGGCGAGTTCAAGAATGACGCGCGCGAAGGTCAGGGCACCTATCGCGGCGCTGATGGCTATACCTATGTGGGTGGGTGGCTGAACGGCCAGATGGAAGGCGCGGGTCAGGTCAGTTTTCCCGATGGCGCGGGCTATACCGGCAATTTCCGCAACAACCGCCCCGATGGCGCGGGCAAGATCACCTATGCCGATGGGTCGAGCTACGAAGGTGGCTTTACTGCCGGAATTATCGAAGGTGCGGGTATCGCCACCTTTGCCGATGGCACCGTTTTTGACGGCAATTTCCACGAAGGCCGGTTCGAGGGCGAAGGCAAAATGACCACGCCCGACGGCTATGTCTACGAGGGTGGCTGGGCCGCAGGGCAACGTGCGGGTCAGGGCAGCGCCACCTATCCCGATGGCGCGGTCTATGTCGGCGGTTTTGCCGATGGCCAACGTCAGGGTCAGGGCAAGATCACGCTTCCGGGTGGCTTTGCCTATGAAGGCGGTTGGGTCGCGGGCCAGATCGAGGGCACGGGCATCGCGCACTATGCCAATGGCGATGTTTTCGACGGTCAATTTGTCGCCGGACAGCCCTCGGGCGCAGGCACCATGACCTATGCCACCGGCGAGGTCGCGACCGGCCAGTGGCAAGATGGCGCTCTGGTCGAGGCGGCAGCGGCCAGCAACTAGGCCACAGGACATGCTATTTATGGAAAAAGCCCCTTTTCCTCGCGTCAAAGCGGGCTATAGTCCGGCGCCATGACGCGGATGACCTCGCATATCTCTCTCGTTCCGGCGGCCTTGGGCCGCCTCGAGCTGCTTCTTCTCCTTAGCCGCCTCTGAGCGTGCCATTTGGCGCGACCGCTCAGAGGGGACACCGCGCCAACAAGGCTAATGGATAAGACAAGGACCAGAATTCAAATGACCAAAGATCGCGTGTTGATTTTCGACACCACCCTGCGTGACGGCGAACAATCCCCCGGCGCAACGATGACCCATGATGAAAAACTCGAGATCGCCGACATGCTCGACGAGATGGGCGTGGATATCATCGAGGCCGGCTTTCCCATCGCGTCCGAAGGTGACTTTCGCGCGGTGAGCGAGATCGCCGAGCGCGCCAGAAGCGCCACGATCTGTGGCCTCGCCCGCGCCAATTACAAGGATATCGACCGCTGCTGGGAGGCCGTGAAACACGCCCGCAGCCCGCGCATCCATACCTTCATCGGCACCTCGCCGCTGCACCGCGCCATTCCGAACCTGACGCAGGACGAAATGGCGCAGCGCATCCATGACACGGTAAGCCATGCCCGTAACCTGTGTGACAACATCCAGTGGTCGCCCATGGATGCCACGCGAACCGAGCATGACTATCTCTGCCGCGTCGTCGAAATCGCGATCAAGGCAGGCGCCACCACGATCAACATTCCCGACACCGTGGGCTATACCGCCCCTGTCGAAAGCGCGGACCTGATCCGGATGTTGCTGGAACGCGTGCCCGGCGCCGACGAGATCATTTTTGCCACGCATTGCCACAACGACCTCGGCATGGCGACCGCCAACGCGCTGGCCGCCGTGGCCGGTGGTGCGCGCCAGATCGAATGCACGATCAACGGTCTGGGCGAACGTGCGGGCAATACCGCGCTCGAGGAAGTCGTGATGGCCCTCAAGGTGCGGGGCGATATCATGCCCTATCAGACTCGCGTTGACACAACCAAGATCATGGCGATCTCGCGTCGGGTCGCCACGGTTTCGGGCTTTGCGGTCCAGTTCAACAAGGCCATCGTCGGCAAGAACGCCTTTGCCCATGAAAGCGGCATCCATCAGGACGGGATGCTGAAAAACGCCGAGACCTTTGAAATCATGCGCCCCGCGGATGTTGGTCTGGCGGCCTCGTCGCTGCCCTTGGGCAAGCATTCGGGCCGTGCCGCGCTGCGCGCCAAGCTCAAGGATCTGGGTTTTGATCTGGCCGATAACCAGCTCAACGACCTGTTCGTGCGCTTCAAGGACCTCGCTGACCGCAAGAAAGAGGTCTATGACGACGATATCATCGCGCTGGTTGGCCTGAATGACAGCGTCGAGGATCACCTCAAGCTCAAGCATTTGCGCGTTGTGTGCGGCACCGATGGCCCGCAGACCGCCGATCTGACCTTGGAAGTCGATGGCAAGGACCAAAGCGTCCATGCCACGGGTGACGGTCCGGTGGATTCGGCCTTCAACGCGGTCAAGGCGCTGTTTCCGCATAGTGCGCGGCTGCAGCTCTATCAGGTGCATGCCGTGACCGAGGGCACCGACGCGCAGGCCACCGTTTCGGTGCGGCTTGAAGAAGAAGGGCGCATCGCCACGGGCCAGTCGGCCGATACCGATACCGTGGTTGCCTCGGTCAAGGCCTATATCAACGCGCTGAACCGCCTCATCGTGCGCCGCACCAAATCGGCGCCGGGTGAAGACGTGAAGGGCGTGAGCTACAAGGACGCCTGACCCTAGCGGTCGCGCGGGTTCCAGTCGGCGGCGGGTATCTGCCGCCGACGCATCCTGAGCGCAAGGCCAAGCGCCACCCCCGTGCCGATGGCAACGGTCAGGCTGACGGCCAGCGTCAGTGCGAACGTCAAAAGCAGCAAGAACAGATCGGGCCAAGGCAGGCGCGCATAGCTTGGCCATTTGGCGGGCTCGCTCATGTTCCACGCCGTCATCAACAAGATACCCGCCAAAGAGGCCAAAGGCAGATGCGCGGCCAAGGGCGCGGCCACCATCATCACCGCCAGCACCGCTGCCGCATGGGCGATACCTGCGATGGGCGTCTGGCCGCCCGCGCGGATGTTGGTTGCGGTCCGGGCAATGGCCCCCGTGGCGGGCAAGCCGCCCACCAGCGACGAGGCGATATTGGCAACCCCCTGTGCCACGATTTCGGCGTTGGGCTTATGCTTGCCGCCGGTCATCCGGTCAGCCACCACCGCCGACAGTAGCGACTCGATCCCCGCCAGAAAGGCGATGACCAAGGCCGAAGGAATCAACTCGCGCAGTCGCTCAAGGCTCAGCGCGGGCAGATGCGGTGCGGGCAACCCGTGGGGCAAGGCCCCGAAGCGATCGCCAATGGTTTCGACGCCGGGCAAAACTGCGGCCAGCGCGGACCCGACCGCCACCGCCACAATCAGCGCAGGCCAGCGCGGCAAATAGCGCAGCGTCAGACGGATCGCGACGATGGTCGCGATACCCACCAGAACCGCCGCCCAGCTAAAACTGCCACGCACCGCCCAAAGGGCGGGGATCTTGTCCAGAAAATCGGCGGGCTCGCCGGTGATCGTCAGCCCCAGAACATCCTTGAGCTGGCTTGTGGCGATGATCGCGGCGATGCCGATGGTGAAACCGTCAATCACCGGTTCCGGCACCAACCGGATCAGCGAGCCTAGCCGCGCAAGACCCGCGACAAGCAAGATGACCCCCGCCATAAAGGTCGCGATGATCAACCCGTCCATCCCGTGCGCGGCCACGACACTGGCCACAACGACGATGAAAGCCCCCGTGGGCCCACCGATCTGCACAGGGCTGCCACCGAGGGCGGAGATCAGCAATCCCGCGACCACGGCCGTGACCAGACCCTGCGCGGGCGTCCCCCCCGAGGCGATGGCAATGGCGATGCTCAGCGGCACAGCCACCAACGCCACCGACACCCCTGCCAGAAGGTCCCGTTTCAATGCGCTGCGGTCATAGCCCTGCAGCGCGGTCAGGATGGCGGGTCTGTACATGGAACGATCACCTGCTCGGGGCCGCGTCGTCGGGCGCGCTCTTTGGCACGATTGCACGCCTCGACTTGCCAAAGATCAAGGGGCATCACGCGGCCCGACCGGCGGAATCGTGCCAAATCCTTGGATATCCGCCCTTCCCTGCGCTGTCTGGCCCGCCTATAAGGTCGGGCGGTCGGCGGCGTAGAGTCGCGGGCCTAAAGGTTATTTCAGACAGGAAGACGACACATGGCAGGTTTCGGCGGGCTCTTTGCTTCGGACATAGCCATCGACCTCGGGACGGCCAACACGCTGGTCTACGTCAAGGGCAAGGGCATTGTTCTGTCCGAACCTTCGGTGGTTGCCTATCACACCAAGGACGGCGTCAAGAAGGTGCTGGCCGTGGGCGAGGATGCCAAGCTGATGCTGGGCCGCACCCCCGGCTCGATCGAGGCGATCCGCCCGATGCGCGACGGTGTCATCGCCGATTTCGTGGCCGCGGAAGAAATGATCAAGCACTTCATCCGCAAGGTCCACCGCGTCACGCTGTTCTCCAAACCCAAGATCATCGTCTGCGTGCCCTATGGTGCGACGCCGGTTGAAAAGGCCGCGATCCGCCGTTCCGTGCTGCAGGCCGGCGCGCGCACCGCGGGCCTGATCCCCGAGCCCATCGCCGCAGCGATCGGTGCGGGCATGCCCATCACCGACCCGACCGGCAACATGGTGGTCGACATCGGCGGCGGCACTACCGAGGTGGCCGTGCTGTCGCTGGGCGACATCGTTTACGCCCGCTCGGTTCGTGTCGGCGGTGACCGGATGGACGAAGCCATCATCAACTACCTGCGTCGCCAGCATAACCTGCTGATCGGCGAATCCACTGCCGAGCGTATCAAGACCTCGATCGGCACCGCGCGCATGCCCGACGACGGGCGCGGCGCGTCGATGCAGATCCGCGGTCGCGACCTGTTGAACGGCGTGCCCAAGGAAACCGAGATCAGCCAGGCGCAGGTCGCCGAGGCGCTGTCCGAACCCGTGCAGCAGATCTGCGAGGCGGTGATGACGGCGCTCGAGGCGACCCCGCCCGATCTGGCCGCCGACATCGTTGACCGTGGCGTGATGCTGACCGGCGGCGGTGCGCTGTTGGGCGATCTGGATCTGGCCCTGCGCGAGCAGACCGGTCTGGCCATTTCGGTGGCCGACGAGTCGCTCAACTGCGTGGCGCTCGGCACCGGCCGCGCGCTGGAATACGAAAAGCAGCTGCGCCATATCATCGATTACGATACCTGAGGCCACCCTCGCGCCTCTGACTGCAACTTTGACTAGGCTCGGGCGGACGTGGCACGCGACCGGAAAAACGGCATGGATTACACAAGTCCGCTCAGGCGGCTCTTGTTGTCGGTGCTTGTCCTATTCTTGCTTGGCACCTTTCTGGTCTGGCGCATCGACAGCCCGCGTGTCGAGCGTTTCCGCGCCGCTGTAACCGACCGTCTGGTGCCCTCGATGGATTGGGCCATGGCGCCCGTGACCGGCATCATCCGGCTGGCCACCGATTTCCAGAGCTATGCCCAGCTTGCCTCTCAAAACGCCGAATTGCGGCGCGAGTTGCAACAGATGAAGTCGTGGAAAGAAGCGGCGCTGCAGCTAGAGCAGGAAAACGCAAAGCTGTTGGGCCTTAACAACGTGCGGCTCGATCCCGCTTTGACCTTTGTGACCGGTGTCGTGCTGGCCGACAGCGGCTCGCCCTTTCGCCAGTCGGTCTTGCTGAACATCGGTGCCAGCGACGGCATCCTTGACGGTTGGCCAGTCACCGATGGTCTGGGGCTTGTCGGGCGGATTTCCGGCGTGGGGCAAGATACCGCCCGCGTGATCTTGCTGACCGACACATCCAGCCGCATTCCCGTGATCATCCAGCCCTCGGGTCAACACGCGGTCCTGTCCGGCGACAACACGATCAGCCCGCCCTTGGATTTCGTCGAAAACCCCGATCAGGTCCGCGCGGGCGACCGCGTGGTTTCGGCTGATGACGGCGGCGTGTTTCCGGCGGACCTGTTGGTGGGTCAGGTCGCACTTGATGGCGATAACCGCCTGCGCGTTGTGCTGGCGGCGGATTATTCGCGGCTCGAGTTCCTGCGCGTGCTGCGCAGCCACACCGCCGAGCGGATCCTTGATCCCGGCTCGCTGGTGTTGCCGGCGGAGCCGGTGGTGCCCCCCACCCCAGACAGCGAAACACCGGCCAACCCGCCTGCCGATGCGCCCACGGACGACAGCAATGGTTGATCCTGTCCGCCCGCATCTTTGGCGGGGGCGGCTCGTCTTTGTCGGGTTGATCCTTGGCCTTTTGACCCTGCGTCTTTTGCCTGTCGAGACCGCTCCGGGGTCATGGCCATGGCCCGACCTTGTCTTGGTGGTGATGCTGGTCTGGGTCGCGCGCCGCCCCGATCTGGCACCGACACTGATCATTGCCGCGCTGGCCTTTCTGACCGACCTTGTCTGTCAGCGTCCTCCCGGCGCGTGGAGCGCGGTGGTGCTTTTGACGGCTGAGGGGTTACGCGCGCGTCACGGCGACATCCGCACGATGTCGGTCGCCGCTGAATGGGGCTT
>JAHEBS010000118.1 GCA_024642145.1 Marivivens sp. | reverse complement strand
TCATGGGCGGACCCTAACGGGCCACACCGGTCAAGACCAGTGGTCAGGCGCGCATTGGACCAAGGCTGCGCACCATCCATTGCTGCGCCACGGCAAAGGACAGCCCTGCCCTCTGACGCACGCGTTGACGCGAGGATGCGGTCTGATCCCAAAGGCCTATGCAGATTCCATCGGGCGAACGGCCAAGCACTTTTGGTTCTGACCCGATGCCGCGATAGACGCGCAGCATGGGGGCGTCGAATATCCCCAAAAGCGCGACGAGTCCCTCGCGCCGCATCAGATCGCCGCCCGCCAGCATAAGGCCCGCTGCGACGCGGCGGTCAGCTGTGGCCCCTAGGCAGAACCGCGTGCATTCCCAGATCGCCGGATCGCGGATCGGCCCTGCCGGCAAAAGGGCGGCGAAATGGTCATTGGCCATGATGCGGCCCGTTGTCGGCAGAAACCGCAGGGATCCACGATGCAGGCCATCCCTGCCTTCCCAGATCACATAGAGCGGGTCCATGGCGTCATATTCGTCCTGCTCCCACCCCCGCGCGTCCACCTGAACGGGCCAGCCGTGCCGGTCGCGGAATTGCGCCGTGCGGTCGCGGAACATGGAATCGGCCAGACGCGGGAAGGCAGCGAGATCTGCGGGGCGGAGAAAGCGGAGCATGGGGCCTCGGGTGATTTTGGCCAGACTGCCCCACGGCGGTTAATGCGCCCTCAGGCCACCGCGCGTCTCTGCCCTTGAGCCCAGCGGCTGGCGTCCGGGCCAGTCACCGACCGCGCCGCGCACCGCACCACCGACAAGGATCAGCCCCTCGGCCACGGCGCGCGCGACAGCATGAACGGTGTTCAATGCGCCCAATTTCAGCCGCGCGCCTTCGACATAGGCCCGCAACGTGTGTTCCGAGATATCCAGCATCTCTGCGATCTGCCCGCGCGAATAGCCCATGGCCAGATAGGTCAGCACATCCAGTTCGCGCGGCGACAGCGCCTTGACCGGTTCCGGTCTGCGCGCGCCCGCCACTTCGAGCGCCTTGGAATTGAGGTAATGCCCGATCAAGATCAGGTCGCGTTGCCATTGCATGGTAAAGTCCGACCACGCCGCATCGTCACGGCTGTCCGAGACGGTGAAAAGCGCGAATTGGCCGTTGGGGCCACGGATCGGGATCGACAGCCCCTGCGGCCCGATCCCATGGGCGATCGCATCCGCGCGAAAGGCCCTTGCGGCTTTGCCTGTCCAGTCGACACGTCGCCAGTCGACCGGATGAAATCGCTGAAAACAGCCCAGAACCACGGGGTCGATCCGCAGATAGTCGCGGTCCACATAATGTTGCACCCAAGCAGGGTCATAGGTGCCAAAGCCGTATTGTTCACCATCGGTGCTGACCCAGTGATAGACCAGATGATCAACGGCCAAGTTGTCGCGCAGCGCTACAACGGCGGCCTGAATGGCCTCAGTCCCGTCGGCCTGCTCCAATGCTCGTAGAAACTGTTCTATTGCCACCGCCATCTCCCAAAAGAGCCACGTTCGGCACGTGCTGGACGGCTGCGATTTCGATCTGGGCCACGTTGGCGGTCTCATTCAAACTCTGGGCGAGCGCCTCGAGGTTGTTCTTCCGCGCGAAGTTTTCCAGATCGGCAAGAACATCGATGATCCAGTCGTAACCCACGGTTAACCCTCCCCAGATTTGGTTAATGATCCCTTAAGACAATGCTACTCCGCGCAATCATTGGTTGAATACCCGCCTATTTTGCCCCCCCAGAAATAGCGGGGGCGCGGGCGTTGCCGCCACGCGCCCCTTTTCGGCCCAAGACAGGGATCAGGCCGGCTGTTCTGCGATCACATCGTCCAGCGTCCTGAGGCCCGCGCGCGGCGATTGAACCAGCACGGCCATATTGCCGGGCTTGTGTTCGTTGCGGCGCATCTTGCCATGCGCATGGGGGATCTCGTCCCAGGTAAAGACTTCGGACATGCAGGGGTCCAGACGCCGTTCCAGCATCAGTTGGTTGGCGGCCGACGCCTGTTTGAGGTTGGCAAAGTGGCTGCCCTGCACGCGTTTTTGGTGCATCCACAGATAACGCACGTCGAAGGTCAGGTTATAGCCGGTGGTGCCAGCACAGATCACGACCATGCCGCCGCGCTTGACCACAAAGACCGATACCGGAAAGGTCGCCTCGCCGGGGTGTTCAAAGACGATATCGACGTTGTTGCCTTTGCCGGTGATATCCCAGATCGCCTTGCCAAATTTGCGGGTTTCGTTGAACCACGCCTTGTATTCCGGCGTGTTCACGGTGGGCATCTGGCCCCAGCACTTGAAATCGTTGCGATTGATCACGCCCTTGGCGCCGAGGCTCATGACAAAGTCACGTTTGCTTTCGTCGCTGATAACGCCAATGGCATTGCCGCCAGCGGCGTTGATCAACTGGATCGCATAGGACCCCAGACCGCCGGACGCGCCCCAGACCAACACGTTGTTGCCGGGCTTGAGTTCATGCGGCTTGTGGCCAAAGAGCATCCGGTAGGCGGTGGCCAAAGTCAGCGTGTAGCAGGCCGATTCTTCCCACGTCAGGTGCTTGGGCCGGTGCATCAGCTGTTGTGACTGCACGCAGGTGAACTGGGCAAAAGAGCCATCGGGCGTTTCATAGCCCCAGATACGCTGGCTGGGCGAAAACATCGGGTCGCCGCCGTTGCATTCTTCGTCATCGCCGTCGTCTTGGTTGCAGTGGATCACGACCTCGTCGCCCACTTTCCAGCGTTTGACCTTGTCGCCCACGGCCCAGACGATGCCCGACGCATCCGAGCCCGCGATATGATAGGGCGCGCCATGGACGTCAAAGGGGCTGATCGGGATGCCCAGACCCGCCCAGACGCCGTTGTAGTTGACGCCAGCCGCCATCACCAGCACCAGCACCTCGTAGCTGTCGGGTTTGGGCGTATCGACGACCTCGACCTGAAACGCTTTTTCCGGCTCGCCATGACGCTCGCGACGGATGGTCCAAGCATACATTTTCTCGGGCACATGACCGAGGGGCGGAATCTGACCGACCTCGTAAAGATCCTTTTCGGGGGCGTCGTAGGAAAGTTGAGGTTGATCGTCGAGGGCCATGGTCTTGCTCCGCAGTTTCGCCGCGCCGCAGAATCGGCGGACACGCCCAAGGAATATGGACGGCAAAGTAAGAATGCAACCCTCAAGAGGTCATTTTCGCAATTAAATTACCCCGCGGATGCAGAAATTTCTGCTGCAGCCGCATCAAGGTGATGCGCGATTGAATTGCGGTAATAATGCAGGACCGGCTCGATTTCGGCGCCAAAGACAATGCGATCACCTTCGCGCCGGATCAGGCCGCGCTGCTCCAGCAGATCCAGACCATCCCGCGCGATGATTGGTGGCTCGCGTCGCGGGACCATGATTTCGCGCGCGGCAAGCGCGGGCTTGATGATGCCGATCCGTGCCGCGATCAGGGTTTCGCTGGTCAGGCCTTCCAGCAGACAGGTCGCGACGAGGGGCACCGGCAAGACCGGAATCACCTGCTTGATCCGGCCCATCAGTTCTTGCCCCAAAGCAGGCGTAGCGGCCTCGCCGTCGCCGCCGTGGGTTTCGATGTAGCCCGCCAGTTCAAGCGGTCTGCCAAAGCTGACCATGGCGGTGCCAAACAGCCGGAAACTGAAGGTCACGCGCTGCCAGAAATAGCGTGATGCCACGCGGATGATCTTGAACAGCCCGACAGGGTAGCGCCGAACTCCCGTCTGACCGGCGCGGATCAAAAAGGTATCCTCGATCACACGGTCATAGTTCAGCGCCACGGGCACAAAGACCACATCGCGCGCGCCAGGTCTGATCGTCGCGACGATATCGCCCAAAAGCCCCAGCTTGGCCGGCGCTGTAGCACCATCGAGGCTCAGTCTGCCTTCAAGGAAAATAGCCTGTGTCACACCGCCCTGCGTGGCCATCTGCACATAGCGTTGCAGCACAGTGCGATAAAGCGCGTTGGTTTTTTGCCGCCGGATAAAATAGGCGCCCATCATCCGCGCCAGCGTCGAAAGCGGCCAGACCCGCGCCCATTCTCCGGCGGCATAGCTGATCGTCGATGCCTGCGAGACCAGATAGGTCACGAGGAAATAGTCCATGTTCGAGCGGTGGTTGATAACGAAAATCACCGTGGCGTCACGGTTGATCCCGCGCAATTCGCCGGCGTCAAAATTGCCAAGCCGCACGCGGAACAGCGCGCGGGAAACCCAGCGGGTGATGCGCGCGACGACCGAGAAATAGACCGTCGCCGAAAACGAGGGCACGATCTCGCTGGCGTAGCGGCGCGCCTTTTCGAAAGCGACGTTTTCGGGAACGCCGGCTTCCTGTGCATAGTCGGAAACCGCCTGCGCCACCTCGGGGTCGAAGGCCAGACGCTGGATCATGTCGTAGCGACGCGCCAGTTTGAAAGGCTCGATCGGACGTTGCAGGCGTTGGTTCAGCTTGGCCACGACCCGCTCCATCCGGCGGCGCAGATACCAACGCACGGACGGAAACAGAAAGTGCGAGGCGAAGGTTACCGCCGCGAACAGCAAAATGACGATCAAGAGCCACAGCGGCACGGCGATAGTCTGGGTCATGACGCACCATTGCAGTCTATTGCCGGTCCGTAAATCCTATGATGCCGCGCCGCAGCGAATTGACATCCTCACAAAATGTCCTGTAGAGGTCCAGCAAGCGCAACATTATTGCGCGCCAAGATTTCGAGAGGCCCCGATGTCGCACCCGCAGAAAGACAAACCCTGGCTCTTTAGAACCTATGCGGGTCACTCGACCGCGGCGGCATCGAACACGCTTTATCGCGCCAATCTTGCCAAGGGTCAGACCGGCCTTTCGGTGGCTTTCGATCTGCCCACGCAAACCGGCTACGACAGCGATCATGTGCTGGCGCGGGGCGAGGTCGGCAAGGTGGGTGTGCCGGTCAGCCATCTGGGTGATATGCGTGCGCTGTTCGATGGCATCCCGCTGGAACAGATGAACACGTCGATGACCATCAACGCGACCGCGCCCTGGCTGTTGGCGCTCTATATCGCGGTGGCCGAAGAACAGGGTGCCGAGGTCGCGGCGCTGCAGGGCACGGTGCAGAACGACATCATCAAGGAATACCTCAGCCGCGGCACTTATATCGGGCCGCCGGACGGTTCGCTGGCGCTGGCCACGGATGTAGTGGCCTATACGCGCGAACATCTGCCCAAATGGAACCCGATGAACGTCTGTTCCTACCATCTGCAAGAGGCAGGTGCGACGCCGGAAGAGGAACTGGCCTTTGCCTTGGCGACGGCAACGGCGCATCTGGACATTCTCAAAGGCAAAGTCCCCGCCGCCGACTTTCCGCAAATCGTGGGGCGGATATCTTTCTTTGTGAATGCGGGCATCCGGTTTGTGACCGAGTTGTGCAAGATGCGCGCCTTTGCCGAGCTTTGGGACGAGCTTTGTCGCGATCGCTATGGCATCGAGGACGAGAAATTCCGCCGTTTCCGCTATGGCGTGCAGGTCAATAGCCTCGGCCTGACCGAACAGCAGCCCGAAAATAACGTCTATCGCATCTTGCTGGAAATGCTGGCGGTCACCCTGTCGAAAAATGCCCGCGCCCGCGCCGTGCAACTGCCCGCGTGGAACGAGGCGCTCGGCCTGCCGCGCCCGTGGGACCAGCAATGGTCGCTGCGCATGCAGCAGATCCTCGCCTATGAAACCGACCTGCTGGAATATGGCGATCTGTTTGATGGCAACCCCGCGGTCACCGTCAAGGTCGAGGCGTTGAAAGACGGCGCGCGGCGCGAGTTGGCGCAGATTGACGCCATGGGCGGCGCGGTTGCCGCCATTGCCTATATGAAGGGCCGTCTGGTCGATTCAAACGCCGCCCGCATCAGCGCGATCGAGGCAGGCCAGACGGTGGTCGTTGGCGTTAACCGCTGGCGCGAGGCCGAACCCTCGCCCTTGGTCGGGAGCGACGGCAGCATTCTGACCGCCGATCCCGCCGCCGAGGCAGACCAGATCACCCGTCTCAATCAATGGCGCGCCGCGCGCGACAATGCCGCCGTCGCCAAGGCGTTGGGGGCGCTGCGCGACGCAGCAAAGGCAGGCCAAAACGTCATGCCCGCCTCGATTGCCTGCGCCAAGGCGGGCGTCACGACCGGCGAATGGGCCGCTGCAATGCGCGTGGTTCACGGCGAGTTTCGCGCCCCGACGGGCGTCTCTGCCTCGCCCTCGAACCGCACCGAAGGGTTGGACGAGTTGCGCGACCGCGTGGACGAGGCCAGCCGCAAGCTGGGTCGCCGCCTCAGCTTTGTAATGGGCAAACCCGGTCTGGATGGCCATTCGAATGGCGCTGAACAGATCACCGCGCGCGCCCGCGATTGCGGCATGAAGATCCATTACGCCGGCATTCGCCTGACGCCCGAGGAAATCGTTTCCGCCGCGGCCGAGGAAGAGGCGCATGTGCTGGGGTTGTCGATCCTGTCGGGATCGCACCTGCCGCTTGTCGGCGAAGTCATCGCGCGGATGCGCGACGCGGGCATGGGCCATATTCCTGTTATCGTCGGGGGAATTATTCCGCTGGAAGATGCTGAAACCCTGCGGGCAGCGGGCGTGGCGGCGATTTACACGCCCAAGGATTTTGAATTGAACCGCATTATGGGTGATATAGTCACGCTGGCGCAAAACGCCGCCTGATAATCGTCTATATCAAAGGTCAGATTGAAGTTCTGCCGCCCTTGCGCCATGAATGGCTTGGTTAAGCTGGTATTTGGTTTCAGATAGCTCATTCATGGGAAGAAGAAATGAAAATCGACCTGAAGAATATGACCCGCAAGGAATTGGAAAAACTCCGCGCGGATATCGACAAGGCACTGGCCAAAGCAAACGAGGCTGATCGCCGCGCTGCCGCGGAAGCCGCTGAAAAGGCCGCGCAGGCCTTTGGTTTCAGCCTCAAGGATCTGACCGGCGCCGCACCGGCCAAGACCAAAGCCGCCCCCAAAGCCGCGAAATCGCCGCGCGCGGGCCGCAAGCTTGGGAAAGTCGCCCCGAAATACCGCAACCCCGAAAACGCGTCTGAAACTTGGACCGGACGCGGACGCGCACCGCGTTGGCTGGCCGCCGCCGAGGCCGCCGGAAAGTCGCGCGAAGATTTCAAGATCTAAGCTCGGACCCGTTCAGGCGGGTCCATTAATCCCGAGGATAATATGACGACACATATCGGCGCCCGCGTGGGCGATATTGCCGAAACCGTTCTTCTACCCGGTGACCCGTTGCGGGCCCGCTGGGCCGCGCAGACCTTTCTCAAAGACGCGGTTTGCGTCAATGAGGTGCGGGGCATGTATGGATATACCGGAACGTGGAATGGTCACCGCGTCACCATCCATGGCACCGGCATGGGCATGCCCTCGCTGTCGATCTACGCCAACGAACTGATCAGCGAATACGGCGTCAAGACATTGATCCGTATCGGTTCTTGCGGCGGCATGCAGGATCACGTGAAAATCCGCGATGTCGTTCTGGCGATGTCCACGACCAGCATGTCCACGCCCTCGCGCGGGATTTTCCGCGAGTTGAACTTTGCGCCCTCGGCAGATTGGAGCCTTTTGGCCGCCGCCGCTGCCGCCGCCAAGGAAATGAATATCCCGACCCATGTCGGCGGTATCTATTCCTCGGATGTCTTTTATGACGAGCGCCCCGACCTGACGGCCGCGATGGAGCGTCACGGCATTCTGGGCGTCGAAATGGAGGCCGCCGAACTTTATACGCTGGCGGCGCGCCATGGCCGCCGTGCATTGGCCGTGCTGACCGTCTCGGACCACCTCAAGACCCACGAAGCCCTGCCCGCCAAGGACCGCGAACAGAGCTTTGGTGACATGGTGGAAATCGCGCTTCGCGCCGCATTCGCCTGATAATGAGGCCATGGCCGTTCCGGCGGCCATGGCCTTTTCCGACCACGGGGGGCTTGCGCAGCTGAGCCCGTCAGGGATAGAGCCCTCCGACTGGAGGTGTCCCATGACCAATACTGCGACCATCGATATCAAACTGAGCCGCGTCGAAGGCCTTTTTGAAAGCCTCGATCCCTCGCCGTTCCACGAACGTGATCTTGATCCCAAGGCGATGGATTACATCGTGGGTTGGGCATTGGAATATCCCAGCGACGCGCGTTTTGTGCTGCGCCTGCATTTCCCCGAGGCCGAAGCCCAGCGCGCGCAGGGCGCTGAAATCGCAGCCGCGATCAGCCAGAATTTCGCCTATTGGCGCGAGTCCATCGAGCGCCAGCGGCACGAGTTGTTCCGGCTAGGCCGGATTTACGCGGTGGTGGGCATCACCACGCTGGCGGCTTGTCTGGGGCTGGTGGACCTGATCCCGCGCGTCTTTGGCGAAAATCCGGTCACCTATGTGTTGGAACAGGGCCTGTGGATTCTGGGTTGGGTCGCCAACTGGCAACCCATCGGCACGTTCTTTTACGACTGGTGGCCGCTTTACCGCAAAATCCGCCTCTACCGTCGTCTCGAGGCGGCCGAGGTCGAGATCGTGGCGGGCTGAAAGGCGGGCCGCGTCAGACGACGCGGTCCACCATCATCTTCTTGATATGACTGATCGCCTCGGCCGGATTCAGGCCCTTGGGGCAGGTCTTGGCGCAGTTCATGATCGTGTGGCAGCGGTAGAGCTTGAAGGGATCCTCTAGCGCGTCCAGACGCTCGCCCGTGGCTTCGTCTCGGCTGTCAATGATCCAGCGATAGGCGTGCAGCAGGGCCGCGGGGCCAAGGTAGCGGTCCGAGTTCCACCAATA
>JAHEBS010000117.1 GCA_024642145.1 Marivivens sp. | reverse complement strand
GCCCAGTCGATTGTCTCGGCGGCGGCCATGGGGCGCGCGATCGCGTAGCCTTGCAGATGGCCGCAGCCAAGCTTGGCTAGCATGATCCGTTCGGCCTCGGTCTCGACCCCTTCGGCCAGCGTTTCCAGCCCCAATCTTTCGGCCATGGTGAGAATGGCGGACAGCATCTTTTGCTGCTCGCTATCTTGATCGATGCGCGACACGAATGACCTGTCGATCTTGATGCGCGTGATCGAGAAGCGGCGGATATTGGTGATCGAGGCGTGCCCCGTGCCGAAATCGTCCAGATCGAGGCTGCAGCCCAGACGCGATAATTGCGCCAGATTGCGGATAACCGCGTCATCGGTGCGTTCCGCAACCACGGTCTCCAGAACCTCGATCACCAATCGCTCGGTCATCAACTCGTGCCGGTCCAGCTCGAACATGACGCGGTCCACCAAACGCGGGTCGCGCAGTTCGGCGCTGGAAAAGTTGACCGCGACATGCGGCACGACCAGTCCCGCGCGATCCCATTCCTTCAACGCTGAAAGGGCCTGCGCCAACATCGTCTGTCCCAGTTTGCACATCTGCCCCGATTGGGTCAGGGCGGGAATGAACTCTGCCGGCGGAATCAGGCCACGGCGCGGGTGGTGCCATCGTGCCAAGGCTTCGAAGCCGGTGATTGCGCCCGAGCGTGCCGAAATCTGGGGCTGGAAATGGGCGACGATTTCGCCGCGGTCGATGGCGAAACTCACTTCTTCCGCCAGTGTCGAGCGTGAGGCGATCCGTTGACGCATGGCATCGGAAAAACTGCGGACGCCAGCGGGGCCCGACCGTTGCGCTTCGCTCAATGCGGCGGTCGCCGCCTGCAACAGCGTTGCCCCGTCTCCGTCGATCCGCGACGAAAGGCTGAACCCGACCGAGGCGGTGATGGCGATCTGGCCGCCCTCTGGCGCCAGCGGCGAGGCCACCGCCTGCTGCAATCGCGTGCAAAGCTGGATCATCGCCCCCAGATCGGTCCGCCGCACGGTGTCCAGCGCAAGGCCGAACAATGCGCCCTCGAGATGCATCACCACGTCACCATGACGCACGATGCCGCAAATCCTCTCCTCGACCAGCGCGATCAGGGCCGCCACGGCAGCGTGATCAAAATCTTCCTCGATGCGGCGGAACTGGTCGATTTCCAGTAACACGGCAGCGGCGACCCTTTGGCCTTTGCCGCGCCGGTTTATCCTGTCGAGCGCCCGCACCAGCCCCTCGCGCGTTGCCTGACGGGTAGGGGCGCGTGATTTGTCACGGCGTATGAAATACAGCGCCATACCTGCAACCAACGCCGCGCTCGCGGCGCGGTCGATCAATGTGGAATGTAGCGCGATAGCAAGCGCGCAGAGCGCAACAGTGACAATCGGGGCGGCATTGTCCCGCAATTTCAGCAAGTAAGACCCCGTGCCCGGCATTCGCATGACGCTACCTCGACGCAACGGCGAATGGGCAAAACGCCCGATTCCCCGAAAGCGAGGCTAGGTCAGCTTGGCTGACGGCGTGTTAACGCAGGTCCGGAATATCGCTCGAATTGTTGTCTTTTCGCGGCTCGGTGGTCAGGCCACGAAAATCAAAGATCGCGGGATCGAGCAGATGCGATGGCCGCGTGTTGGTCAGCGCCTTGAACATCTTTTGCCGACGCCCCGGCGCGCGGCGTTCCCATTCGTCGATGATCGCCTTGACCTGTTGGCGTTGCAGGCCCTCTTGGCTGCCACAAAGGTCGCAGGGAATGATGGGGTAATCCATCGCACGGGCAAACCGTTCACAGTCCTCTTCGGCCACATGGGCCAGCGGGCGATAGACGAACAGATCACCATCCTCGTTCACCAGTTTTGGCGGCATCGTTGCCAGCCGCGCGCCATGAAAGAGGTTAAGGAAAAAGGTTTCCAGAATATCGTCGCGGTGATGGCCCAGAACGACGGCGGTGCAACCCTCTTCGCGGGCGACGCGATAGAGATTGCCGCGGCGCAGACGCGAGCAGAGCGCACAATAGGTCCGGCCCTCGGGCACTTTGTCGGTGACGATGGAATAGGTGTCTTGATACTCGATCCGATGCGGGACGGTCATGCGTTCGAGAAACTCGGGCAGGACCGTCGCGGGGAAACCGGGCTGACCCTGATCAAGGTTGCAGGCCAAAAGTTCGACAGGCAGAAGGCCCCGCCATTTCAACTCATAGAGCGCGGCAAGCATTGTGTAGCTGTCCTTGCCGCCCGACAGACAGACCAGCCATTTGCCGCCCGGCTCGATCATGCCGTAATGGTCGATCGCCTCGCGCACATTCTGGATGATGCGTTTGCGCAGCTTTTTGAACTCGGTGCTTTTGGGGGCACCGTAGAACAGCGGGTGAATATCGTCGGCCTCGTCAAGCATGGGCGCCCTCTATGCCGTTTCGTCCTGTGCAGCAAGGGCGCGGAGCGCGCCGCGGATGATCTTGCCGGTGGTGGTCATGGGTAGGGCGTCGATAAAGCGGATCACACGTGGGTATTCATGGGCCGAGAGCCGCGAGCGGACATGAGCGGCAATGTCCCCTGCCAGCGCGTCGGACGGGCTATATCCCTCAGTCAGCTGGACAAAGGCCGCGACGATCTGGCCACGGATTTCATCCGGAATGCCGATGACACCCGCTATGGCGACCGCGGGATGGGTGATCAGGCAATCCTCGACCTCGGCGGGGCCGATGCGATAGCCTGCCGAGGAAATCACATCGTCGTCGCGACCAATGAACCGAACCCGACCCGAGGCGGTGGGGGCGCCACGGTCGCCCGTAAGCAGCCAGTCCGCGCCGTCCACACGCTGAAACTTTTGCGCGGTGGCCTTGGGGTTATTCCAATAGCCCAAAAACATCACCGGATCGGGCGCACGCACGGCGATGTTGCCCTCTTGGCCGGTGTCGCAGGGCGTGCCATCTGCGCGCAGAACAGCCACCTCATGCCCGGGCACGGCGTAGCCCATCACGCCCGGTTCTGCGGGGGCGAGGGCCGCGCAAGAGGACACGATCATGTTGCATTCGGTCTGGCCGTAAAATTCGTTGATGGTGCAGCCGAACGTGGCGCGGCCCCAGTCGATCAACTCGGCCCCAAGCGTTTCGCCACCCGAGGCGACGGTGCGCAGGTTCAGGCCTGTGGGCGCTGCCGCCTGCCGCATGAGTTTGAGCGCGGTGGGCGGCAAGAATGCGTTGCGGACGCCGTAGCGGCGCATGAGGTCAAAGGCCGCGATGGCATCAAACTTGGCAAAGCGGTGCGCCAGCACCGGCACGCCATGATGCAGCGCGGGCATCAGCACATCCAAAAGCCCGCCGATCCACGCCCAATCGGCGGGGGTCCAGATGAGGTCACCTTCTTGGGGGAAAAAGTCGTGGCTCATCTCGACCCCCGGCAAATGCCCTAACAGCACGCGGTGCGCATGCAGCGCGCCCTTGGGGCTGCCGGTGGTGCCGGAGGTATAGATGATCAGTGCGGGATCATCGGCGGCGGTATCGACAGGGTCAAAGGTATCGGCATGGGCGGCCAGCACCGCGTGATAGTCCGCGGCCCCGTGCTGCGCCCCGTCGATGCACAGGACGCGATTCAGGGCTGGCAGTTGGTCGCGCAGCGCTGCGATCTTGGCCGCGCCTTCGGCATTGGTGACGATCGCCGCAGCGCTGCTGTCACGCAGCCGATGCAAAAGCGCCTCGGGGCCGAAAAGCGTAAAAAGCGGGATCGAGATCATCCCTGCCTTGAAAGCCGCAATGTGCGAAACCGCGGTTTCCAGCCCCTGTGGCAGCAAAACTCCGATCCGGTCCCCGCGCCGACAGTCCAAGCTCAGCGCATTGGCCAGTTGGTTGGTGCGCGCCCGCAACGCGGCAAAACTGATCTTGGTCGCGCGGCCATCGGCGGCGGCATCGATGATTGCCACGCGGTCGGGATCGGACTTGGCCCAGCGATCACAGACATCGACCCCGATGTTATAGCGTGCGGGGATGACCCATTCGAAACGGGCGCGGGTTTCGTCAATCGTGGCTTGGGCGGTCAGCATGAGGCCATGCTGGGCAGCGCGCCCGCGCGCGTCAATCCGGCACTTCGTCCACGCCCGAACCACCCCAAGGGTGGCAGCGCAGGATACGGCGGATTGTCAGATAGCTGCCCTTGAAGGCGCCATGCTTTTCGAGGGCCTGCAGGGCATAGGCCGAACAGGTCGGATGATAGCGACAATTATGCCCGACCCACGGCGAAAAGATCAGCCGATAGGCCCGCACCGGCAGCGCGATGACATAGGCAAGCGGGCTCATCCATGCACCTTGGCCAGCGCGCGGCGCAGGTCCTCGACCATCAGGGCGAACTGGCGTGTGGCGGTCAGGTCGGGCCTGCCGATCAGCACATAATCCCAGCCGGGGCGACCCAGAGCGGGCATCACCTGTCGCGCGATTTCACGCAGTCGGCGGCGGGCGCGGTTGCGGGCGACGGAATTGCCCACTTTTTTTGAACAGGTGAACCCCAGTCGCGGGGGCGCGCTGTCGCCACGGTCGCGACCCTGCAGGCTAAAGGCCGGCGCGCTGGCGCGGCGGGCCTGCGCGGCACGCAGGAAATCGGCGCGTTTGCGCATCCGGTCGGGACGAACGAAAACCGCCGCGGGCGGGGCCCCGGCGGTTTCGGTCTTCTGTCCGGCTTCTGCGTTCATCGCAGTGCCGACCGCACCCTTAGGCGCAGAGGGTCTTCCGGCCGCGGGCGCGACGGGCGTTAAGGACCTTGCGGCCGCCCTTGGTCGCCATACGGGCGCGGAAACCGTGACGGGCCTTGCGGACCCGGTTCGAAGGTTGGAACGTGCGCTTCATCGCGTTCTCTCCATAGTCATTGGGGCCGAATCCACTATTGGACTGCCAGACCCGTTCATTCGAGGCCCGTCCTTTAGTCGCCCCCCGCGCCCCTGTCAACGCAAGCGCGTCGGAAAAAGCGCGATAGGCTCACAATTTGGCGATAAGCGGCCTTTGGCGCTGGCTTTGCCAGATAGCAGCCCGCATCTTTACCCCAAAGCGGCAAGGAGCAGGCGATTTGAAGGGTGATGGCAGGCGCATAGCCGCGATGGTGGGCCTGGCGGTGGTGGCAGTCGCCGCTGCATGGGCATTGGGAGATTCGCTGAGCTTTGCCCGTCTGGCAGCCGAGCGTGACCGGCTGATCGGGTTCAGCGCGGCGCAACCCTTGGCCGCCATGGGCCTGTTTTTGGCGATTTATGTTGTGATCGTGGCCTTTTCGGTGCCGGGTGCCGCGATTCTGTCGATGACGGGGGGCTATATCTTTGGTGCGGTCCTTGGCACTGCGCTGAACGCGCTGGCCGCGACGATTGGCGCGATCTGCATCTTTCTGGCGGTGCGCTGGGGTCTGGGCGAGGGCCTGTCGCGCCGTATCGACGCGCAGGATGGCCGTGTGAAACAGATCCGCGAGGGGTTGCGGCGCAATGAATGGGCCATGCTGTTCCTGATCCGGCTGGCGCCGACGGTGCCGTTTTTCGTGGCGAACCTGATTCCCGCATTGCTGAACGTGCGGCTCGGTCGATTCGTGATGTCCACGGCGCTGGGCATCCTGCCCGGAACTTTGGTGATTACCTCGATTGGCACGGGTCTGGGCGATGTCTTTGCCACGGGGGCCGCCGAGCCCGATCTGTCGGCGCTGTTGTCGGCGCGGCTCTTGGTGCCGCTTGCGGCGCTGTGCTTGCTGATCCTGTTGCCGGTTCTTTGGCGTGAAACCCGTCGGAGGCGCGCCGCATGAACCGGATCAAGGCAGATATCTGCGTCATTGGCGCAGGATCGGGCGGGCTATCGGTCGCGGCGGGTGCGGCGCAATTGGGCCTGAGAACCGTGCTGATCGAGGGTGCCGAGATGGGGGGCGATTGCCTTAACCGTGGCTGTGTCCCCTCGAAGGCGCTTTTGGCCGCTGGCGCGCGGGGCGAGGATTGGCAAACCGCCCATCAGGCGGTGCGCGACGCGATCGCCTCTATTGCCCCGCACGACAGCCAAGAACGGTTCGAGGGTCTGGGCGTCACCGTTATCCGTGACTGGGCGCGTTTTACCGGACCCAAGACCGTGGTTGCGGGCGATACCGAGGTGCGCGCGCGCCGCTTTGTCATTGCTACGGGCGCGCGGCCACGTGTGCCGGCGTTGGCGGGGCTGTCGGATCTGCCCTATCTTACCAGCGACACCATCTTTGATCTGGCAGAACGGCCCAAGCATCTGTTGATTCTGGGGGCGGGGCCTATCGGGCTGGAAATGGCGCAGGCGCATCGCGGTTTGGGGTGCGCGGTCACGGTGGTCGATGTCGCGGCCCCTCTGGGCGCAGCCGATCCCACCCATGCCGCCGCACTGGTTGACGCACTCGCGGCGCAGGGCATTCGCATCATTGCCCCGCATCGGCCCGTGGCCGCGCGCGCGACCGCCGATGGCGTCGAAATCCTGCTCGACGATGGCGAGGCGTTGCAAGGCAGTCACCTGTTGGTTGCGGCGGGCCGGGTCGCGGCGCTGGATGATCTGGGGCTCGGGGCGGCAGGCGTCACCCTTGATCCGCGCGGGGTGCCGCTGTTGGGTCCAGACCTGCGCGCGCGTGGCAATGGCCGCGTCTTTGTCATCGGTGATGCCGCAGGGCAGGGCCATTTCACCCATGTCGCGGGCTATCACGCGGGAATTGTGGTGCGCCGCGCCGTCTTTGGCCTGCCGGCAAAGCTGCGTCATGACCACATACCGCGCTGTGTTTACACCAGCCCCGAAATTGCAGCGATCGGCCTGACCGAGGCCGAGGCGCGCACGCGCCACGGCGCGGCTTTGACGGTGATCCGTTTGCCCATGTCCGCCAATGACCGCGCCGTAGCCGAGGGGCGCACGGGCGGTGAAATCCTGTTGCTTGCGGTCAAGGGCCGTGCGGTCGGCGTCAGCATCATCGGCCCTCAGGCGGGCGAGCTGATCGGGTTCTGGGCGCTGGTCATGGCGAAAAATCTGCCTCTGACAGCCGTTTCCGGCGTGGTTTTGCCCTATCCGACGCGGAGCGAGATTAACAAACGCGCTGCCTCTACCTATCTTTCCCCTAAACTATTCGGGAACCGATGGTTGCGCGGCCTTGCGGCACTGGTGCAACGGCTGGTTCCCTAAAAGGGGCGCAGATGTTCAATTCGCTCTCTGGGCGGCTACTGATCTTGACCACGGCCTTCGTTCTGTTGGCCGAGGCGCTGATCTTTGTGCCATCGGTGACGCGCTACAGGACCGACTATCTGGGCCTGCGACTGGAACGGGCGCAGATCGCGTCACTGTCACTCTTGGCCGACCCGATGATCTCGCCCGAACTTGAGCAGGAACTGCTGACCAATGCCGGTGTGTTCAACGTGGTTCTGCGCCGTGACGAGGTACGCCAGTTGGTGCTGTCCTCGCCCGTGCCGGGTCCGGTCGTGGCGACCTATGATCTGCGGCATGCGGGTTACGGCGCGCAGATGCGCGATTCGCTGATGGCGCTGTTTGACCGTAGTGATCCGGTGATCCGCGTGATCGGTATGCCCGTGCGGGACGGCGGGATCGAGATCGAGGTCACCATGGAACAGGGCCCGATGCGCGGCGCAATGATTGATTACGCGTTGAATGTGCTGGCGCTGTCGGCGGTGTTTTCCGTCAGCACCGCGATCTTGCTGTTCGTGGCGGTGCGCGCGCTGTTGTTGCAGCCCATCAACCGCGTGGTCGCTCTGATGCAGGCCTATGCCGAGGCCCCCGAGGACGCACGCCGCATCATCGAACCCGGCACTGGCATCCGCGAATTGCGCGATGCGGAAGAAGCCATGCGCAAGGTTCAGACCCAGCTTACCGGCGCATTGCGACAGCGCGAAAGGCTGGCCCAACTGGGCGCTGCCGTGGCCAAGGTCAGCCATGATCTGCGGAATATCCTGACCTCGGCGCAGCTGTTCACCGACAGGATCGAAACCTCGGAAGACCCGACCGTCAAACGGCTTGCGCCCAAGCTGGTGGGGTCGATCACGCGTGCGGTCAACCTTTGCGAGACGACCTTGGCCTTTGGCCGCGTGGACGAGCCGCCGCCCCGTTTGTCGCGGGTGATTCTGGCCGAGATCGTGGCCGATGTGGTCGAGGCCGAAAGGCTGGCTGCGGGCGACTATGACTTGTCCTTTTCCGAGGATGTGCCAGCGGGCCTGCAACTGCGCGCCGACGGCGAACAGCTGCACCGCGTGCTGGCCAACCTGATCCGCAACGCCCGCACGGCAATTGTGGCCACGGGTCGCGCGGGCGAGATCAGCGTGCAGGCCGAGGAAGACGACGAATCGTGGACCATCGAGGTGGTCGACACAGGTCCGGGGCTACCGCCAAAAGCCCGCGAGCATTTGTTTCAGGCGTTTCAAGGCGGCGCGACCAAGGGCGGCGCGGGTCTGGGGCTTGCGATCTCCGCAGAACTGGTGCGCGGACATGGCGGACGTCTGGAATTAAGGCGCAGCGATGAACATGGAACCGCCTTCGCAATTGTGCTGCCCAAGGCCGATGCGGCCGGCGTCGAAGTCTCTGGATAAAACTGCGAATTGGCCCTTGCATAGCTCGGCAGAGGCGGCTACATCGGCCCCACTCTCGCGGACTGGTAGCTCAGTTGGATAGAGTACTTGACTACGAATCAAGGGGTCGGGGGTTCGAATCCTCCCCAGTCCGCCACTTCCCTACACAATCGAAAATGACGCGGGCCTGAGTTCTCAGGCCCTTGTCGTTTTTGTGCTGTTTATGCCGCGCGGACGCGCCGCGTCACCCAGAGCAGTATGCCGCCCAGTAGCAGGACCAGCGCATAGTCGATG
>JAHEBS010000116.1 GCA_024642145.1 Marivivens sp. | reverse complement strand
ACGCGCAGGCCCGCAAGCTTGTGGGCATGTTCTCGGACAACTTTGCCAAATACGTGCCGTTTATCGACGATGACGTAAAAGCCGCCGCGATCGGTCGCGTCATCGGCTGATCGGGTCACGAACCAGAATCAGAAACGCGGGCCGCTAGGTCCGCGTTTTTCGTTACATCAGGCCGCGCCTTAGCAGGTTCAACCCCGCCACCGCCAAGACCCAGAGCGTCGCGCGGCGGAACGTCTTTTGGTCAATCCGCTTCTGGAACTGCATCCCGACCAGCGTTCCGGCAAAGGCCGGCACCACCATCAAGGCCGAAAACGGCGCGGTTTCACGGCTGAGAACGCCAGAGCCCAGATGGGCGAACATCAGGGCAATCGCCCCCAGAAGATAGACGATCGACTGCACGCGCACATGCTCGGTCTTTTCGACATCCAGCGCGGTCAGATACATGACCGTTGGCGGCCCCCAGACACCGGATATGCCGCCCGCCAGCCCCGCAAAGCCGCCGACCAGCGCCTCGAGCCAAGCCATCCGGCGCGACAGATGCGGCGCGTAGCCCGCCAGTTGCGCAGCGGTGAAAACCACCACCATGCCGCCAATGGACAGGAACAGCACTTCTTTGGGCAGGGCGCGCACCATGGCGGCGCTCAGAACAAGGGTCATCAGACCGGCCAGCAGGAACAGCCTGAAATCGCGTGCCGTGGCCCAGAAGGCCGGAACCCCGCGTGACAGCGCCTGAATAAGGTTGGTGGCCACCGTTGGCAGGATCAGTGCCGCCAACGCGATTTCGGGCGGCAGGAATGCCGAAAGCCCCGAGATCAGGATCAGCGGCATGGCGAAACCCACCATGCCCTTGACCACGCCCGCGATCAGGCCGACGCCGAGGGCCAGCAACAATTGGTGGGCGGTGATAAAGGGGAAAAGTTCGGTCATGGCGCCAGTTGTAACGGGCGTTGATCCGCTCCGCAGCAGAAATTGAACACGACATTTATGTGCAATTCCCCGCCTCACCACGAATTAATATTGCGCTGCAACTGCAAAGGCCATATCTCTGCAAGAGCGAAATAGAGAGACCCCCATGCCCCACGACGGCCAGCCCATGACTGATAAATCCGAAGCCTTGCTTGCAGATCTCACCACATTGACCGAGGCCGCGCTGCCGCCGCTTGCCGCAGCCTTTGCCGCGGCCAAGTCACAGGTGCTGGCACGGGTGAGCGAGGGGGACAAGGTCTCGGCTCGGTTGCTGGAGGTCGAGCAGAACGCAGCGCACGGGCTGTCATGGCTGGCAACCTATGTTCAGGCCCTGACGCAGATGCAGGCTTGGGCCAAGCGCATCGACGCCGAGGGCCGCTTTGGCGAAATCGAGGCGCTGATCCTGCAAATCGGTTTTGGTGAATACCTCGCGCAGATCCGCGGCGGTATTCCGATGAGCCAAGGCGAGATCACGCGCCTGTCTGATCTGGGGGTTGACGAAGCCACAATCGACAACGACGCCATCCGCAGGCTGATCCGCCATGGCAACAGCCCCGCCGCCCGTGAACGGCTGGTGGCGCTGATGCAAGACAACCTTGCCCACGCGACCTTTGGCGAGACCGGTCTGGGCGACGAGCTTGATATGATCCGCGACCAGTTCCGCCGCTATGCCGCCGAACGGGTCGAACCCTTTGCCCATGATTGGCACCTCGCGGATCAGTTGATCCCGATGGAGATCATCGAGGCACTTGCCGAAATGGGCGTATTCGGCCTGACCATCCCCGAGGAATTCGGCGGTCTGGGCCTGTCCAAGGCGTCGATGGTCGTCGTGTCCGAGGAACTGTCGCGCGGCTATATCGGCGTGGGGTCCCTCGGCACGCGGTCCGAAATCGCGGCCGAACTGATCCTTTGTGGTGGCACGCCAGACCAAAAGGCCGCTTGGCTACCCAAACTCGCCTCGGGCGAGATTCTGCCCACCGCGGTTTTCACCGAACCCAATACCGGCTCGGACCTCGGGTCGCTGCGCACCCGCGCGGTCAAGGGCGACGATGGCGACTGGCGCGTGACGGGCAACAAGACATGGATCACCCATGCCGCACGCACCCATGTGATGACCCTCCTTGCGCGCACCGACCCCACCACGACCGACCACCGTGGTCTGTCGATGTTTCTGGCCGAAAAGACCCCCGGCACCGACGAGGCGCCCTTTCCAACGCCTGGCATGACCGGCACCGAGATCGAGGTTCTGGGCTACCGTGGCATGAAGGAATACGAGCTTGGCTTTGACAATTTCCGCGTCAAAGAGGCGAACCTTTTGGGCGGGGTCGAGGGTCAGGGCTTCAAGCAACTGATGCAGACCTTCGAGAGCGCCCGCATCCAGACCGCAGCCCGCGCCATCGGCGTGGCGCAGTCGGCACTGGACGTGGCGATGCAATACGCCCGCGACCGCAAACAATTCGGCAAATCGCTGATCGCCTTTCCCCGTGTCTCGGGCAAGCTGGCCATGATGGCCGTCGAAATCATGATTGCCCGCCAGCTGACCTATTTCAGCGCATGGCAAAAGGATCACGACAAACGCTGCGACCTCGAGGCGGGCATGGCCAAGCTTTTGGGCGCGCGCGTGGCTTGGGCTGCTGCCGATAACGGGTTGCAGATCCATGGCGGCAACGGTTTTGCGCTGGAATACAAGATCAGCCGCATCCTTTGCGATGCGCGCATCCTCAATATCTTCGAGGGCGCGGCCGAAATTCAGGCGCAGGTCATCGCGCGGCGATTGCTGGAAAGCTAGGCTATTCGGCCGGCGCGCGTTTCTCGCCCAGTCGCGGGTGCAGCGTGGCGGCCAGACCCCAGGCAATCACCATGCCCAAGCCGCCGGCCAGAAACACAGCCGATACCGGCGCAAAGGCCAGAACGCCCCAAGCCACAGCAGGCGTCAGAATGCCGGACGCATCACGGTAGCTGGAAAACACCGCCGCCATTTCCGTCCGCTCGGACGGCTTGACCGCCATAAGGAAGGGCAGGCTGCCGCAGACGTCCAGCGTGACCAGAAAAAAGGCGGCAGCAATCATGGCGCCATAGGTCGCCCAAGGCCAACCCGCCGCCGCCCACGCCACTGTCAGACAGACAGCCGCGCCCGCAAAAGCGCCGCGAACCGCCATGCGGACGCCCAGCCTGTTGACGGTCTTGAGCATCATGGGCGCCACAAAAAGGATGGCGTTGGCAAAGGATACCGCGGCCGCACCCCAATATTTGCCGATACCGCTTTCAACACAGAAAATCGGCACATAGACCACAAAGACCCACCAGCCGCAGGACCGGATCGTGGCAAAGGCCCAGCCCGCGACCAGTCGCGGTTGCGCGATAAAGCGTCCGATAAAGGCATAGGGGTTGGGCGCGGGCCCCCGCGCTTTGGCGATCTGCTTGCCGTTGCCCAAGCGCAGCTTCCAGAAAACCGCAATCATCGCCATGGCAAAAAGCGATGCCACGGCAAAGGGCAGACCCTGCCAACGATCCATGAGCCAGACGCCCAGAAACGGCCCCACGGACCATGGCAGGGCGGAATAGACCAGCCGCGTGGATTCATTGCGGCCCAGATCGGTGCGCTGGATGTAGTCCAGCACATAGGCCGACAGGCTGATCGAAGACACCGTTGCGGCCAGCGCGTTGCACATGATCGCCGCGCCGACCAAGGCCGGAATGCCCGAGATCGCCAGCGACACGCCCAAAAGGTAAAGCACCCCCGCCGAGGTATAGAGCCAGCGGCGCGGCACAAATCGCGACACGAAGGGCACGGTCGCCCCGAAGATCAGCGCGCCAAGACCCACATAAAAATAGATGCGGCTGACCACCGCCGCATCGTCAAAAACATTGTAGATCGCAAGCGGCATGACTGACAGCAGCAGCCCCCGCACCCCCGCCTCGAGCGCCGAAAGCAGGGCAAAATCCTGAACCTTGGGCGTGGGCGCATGGGTGACATAGATCGGGGAACGCGGATTGAGCATAAGAACCGCCTTTCTTGCCCCAAGAACACCCCTGCCAGTGCAATGGTCTGTTCCGTCTGCGACGCAATCTGTCGCAGGGAATCGCGGACCCCTGACGGTTGCGCGCAATTCACAGGCTTGTCATGATCCGGCCATGCGTAACCTGATCACAGCACTCGCCCTGATGACCCTTGCCGCCTGTCAGCCCGCCGACAGGCCAGGCGCGGGCAGTGTCTGGTCGGTCGATACGATCGCGGGCGTGCCCTTTACCGCCGACGCGACCCTGACCTTTGGCGAGAACGGTGCCCTGAACGGCAAGGCGCCCTGCAACAGCTTTGCGGGCCGCATTGATGGCGCGTGGCCCGACATCCGGCTTGGCGGTTTTCGCGCCACGTTGATGGCCTGCCCTCAACTCGCCGCCGAGGCGGTGTTTTTCACGGCGCTGGCCACCGTGCGGCACGGCGAAATGATCGACGGGAGGCTCGTGCTGTCCTCTGGGTCTGCCATCGTGATGGAGCTTTCGGCTCAGGACTGACGCGCCAGCAACGCGATGAAACGCGCGCGCGCCGCTGGCATCGGCCGCTCGCTCTGCGCGCGCATCAGGCGGTGTTCGATGAAATAGCCGGTGACGGCCAGCGCCGCCGCGATATCGGGACCCGCGGCATCGCCTTGCCCGACCAGAACCGGCGGCAGCGGCAAGAGCCGCCCTTCCCATGGCCCTGCGGCGCTGCGGCTGACCGCCCGCCCGGTCTTGGGCGAGACAAAGGCCAGATCGTCATTGACCCCCGTCACCGTGCAAGTTCCCAGTTCCAGCCCGTAGCCCAGATCCTCAAGAAGCTTCTGTTCCCAGCGCAGATAGGCCAAAGGCAAAAGATCGGCATCCGTCAGCAGGTCCAGCACGCCCTGCGTGGCATCATAAAGCGCCGGATGCGGCTCGCGTTCCGGCAAGACAAGGCCCAAGAGCCCCGTCACCGCCTGCAACGCCTCTAGCGCCAGACGGTTGCCAAGCACCATTCCCGCGCGGCTACGGACGGGTTCGACTGTAAAATGGCCCAGATGTTCCTCAAGCCGCGCCGCCCATGCCACCGCAACCACGTTGCCCGGTTGCAGCACAGGCGCCAACTTGCGGCTGATGCCGCCACGGATCACACCCGCGCATCGTCCATGCGCGGCGCAAAAGACCTCGGCAATCACCGAGGTCTCGCCATGCGGGCGCGCTGACAACAGCGCGCCATGGTCTCGCCATTCGATCATGCGCCCATCTCGCCCCGCAGGCGCATCCAGCGCAAGTGCGATCAGAGTTCGGTGCGCAGATGCCAAAGCTCGGGGAACAGTTCCACCGCCAGCATCCGGCGCAGATATTCCACGCCAACGGTGCCGCCAGTGCCGCGCTTGAATCCGATGACACGTTCAACCGTGGTCACGTGGTTGAACCGCCAACGCCGGAAGTAGTCCTCCATATCCACCAGCTTTTCAGCAAGGTCATAGAGCGACCAGTATTTCTCGGGCTGGCGATAGACCTCGACCCATGCGGCCTGCACGGCAGGATGCGCCTCGTAATGGCGCGACACCTCGCGGTGCAGCACTTCGTCGGGGATGGGGAATGTGTCAGCCAGATGCCGGATCGCCACATCGTAAAGCGAGGGCTTGGCCAGTTCCGCCTCAAGCTCGGCGATCAGGTCGGGACGGTGGGCATGGGGCTTGAGCATCGCATGATTGCGGTTGCCCAGCATGAATTCGATCTTGCGGTATTGCCATGACTGAAAACCGGACGACTGGCCCAGCGCCTCGCGGAAGGTGCTATAGTCGGCGGGCGTCATGGTGCGCAGGACGTCCCACGCCTTGTTCAACTGCTCAAAGATCCGCGCCACGCGGGCGACCATCTTGAAGGCGGGCTGCAAGCGGCCCGCCAGCATCTCGGTCCGCGCGGCGTCCAGTTCGTGGATCGCCAGACGCATCCAAAGTTCGGACGTCTGATGCTGGATGATGAACAGCATCTCGTCATGGGCGGTCGACAGAGGGTGCTGCGCGGTCAGCACCGCATCCAGCCCCAGATAGTCCGTATAGGACATGCGCCCATCGAAGGACATTTGCGCGCCATGCTGGGCGGGGTTGATCGGGTCGGTCATGGAAAACTCCGGAAAAGGATTTGCGTTGAGGTTGCGGCCTAAGCCCGCACACCGCAATCCTTTGCCGCGCATTGTGCCATGCGCCGCCAGACAGCAACCCAGCCCGCCGGACCGCAGACCGGCAGAAAGCGCGTAGGTTCTGGCAGATGCTTTGGCATCAGGTGTCCTTGGTCACTCACCGACCACAGCTAGGCCCGACCGCAGTCGGCTGTAAAGCCTATTCCAGCCCCGCCTCACCCAGTAGGTGCCGCCCGTCGCGGCTTTCGACCTCGATTACCCAGAGGTCGGGATCAAACCCGCGTTGCTTGGCCACCGACGCATCGACCTTGGCCTCGTCGCCTTCGACCAGCACCATCCATTTGCGTTCGCCGGACATCAGATCAAAGGACCGCTGATAGGCACAGGCGCGCCCGTCCAGCGTATTGAGTTTGACCAGAACCGCGCCTGCCGTGCTGTCACCGCGCTGGACGACAAAGGCGGGGATGTCTGCCAGCCTCAGCCGCGTGATATAGGCCGAAACCCATGTATCGGCCGTCAGCCTCAACTATTGCCGTCCTTGAAATCGAGCCCCATCTCGGAATAGCGCTCGGCCTCTTCCAGCCAATTCGGGCGCACTTTGACCTGCAAGAACAGGTGGACCTTGCGGCCCAGAAATTCTTCCAACTCCTCGCGTGAGGCCTTGGAGACCGCCTTGATCGTCTCGCCACCCTTGCCCAGCACGATCCCCTTGTGGCCGTCACGGGCCACATAGACGATCTGGTCGATCCGCGCCGAACCATCCGGACGCTCGGTCCACATTTCGGTCTCGACGGTCAGTTCGTAGGGCAGTTCCTGATGCAGCCGCAGCGTCAGCTTTTCGCGCGTCATCTCGGCGGCGATCATCCGCATCGGCAGATCGGCGATCTGGTCCTCGGGGTAGAGCCACGGGCTCTCGGGCATCTCGCCCGCGATCCAGGCCTTGAGGTCATCGCAGCCATAACCGCGCTCGGCGGAAATCATGAAGGTGCGGCTAAAGGGGAACAACGCGTTCGCCTCTTGGCTCAGCGCCAAAAGCTGTTCGGCCTTGACCTTGTCCAGCTTGTTGATGGCCAGCGCGACGGGGGCCTTGCCCACGCGGTCGCGGATGCTGTCGATGATGGCGCGGGCGCCATCCGTCAGGCCCCGATGCGCCTCGATCAGCAACACCACCAGATCGGCATCGGCAGCACCGCCCCATGCGGCTGCGACCATGGCACGGTCGAGCCTGCGGCGCGGACGGAACAGGCCGGGGGTATCGACAAAGACGATCTGCGCCTCACCTTCGATTGCCACGCCACGAATACGCGCCCGTGTCGTCTGCACCTTATGCGTGACGATCGACACTTTGGCGCCGACCATGCGGTTCAGCAGGGTCGATTTGCCAGCGTTCGGTTCTCCGATCAGGGCGACAAAGCCCGCGCGTGTGGTCATGGTGTTTCCAATACTCTAGAGGCGGCGTCTCTTAGGCCAGAATACCCGCACGCGCCAGCCCTGTCTCAGGTTTCGCGTGTGCTGCGCGCTCCGCGCAACAGGGTGTAGATGCCGCTCAACACCACAATCGCCCCGCCCGCATAGGTCCACAGGTCCGGCGTCTCGTCGAAAAAGGTCACGGCGATCACCAAGGCGAACAGAAGCCGCGTATAGCGAAAGGGCGCGACAACGCCGATTGCACCTGTCCGCATCGCCTGTGTCAGCGATGTATAGGCGATCACACCGAAAATCGCGGTCAGAACCACGCGCCCTGACTCGGACGGGGTCAGCGTCACAAGCCCCTCGCCAGAGGCGGTCATGATAACCGCGCCCGCTGCCGCGACGACCAGAAATCCCAGCGTGCCCAATTGCCAGCGCGACACATGGGGCGGGCTGGCACGGGTGGCCAAGTCGCGACCCGCAAAGCCCATCATGCCCACCAGCGCAAAAAGCGCATCGGCGCGGAACGCGTCGGGCGTCGGACGCAGAATCACGATAACCCCCGCAAAACCGATCACCATGGCCACCCAGCGCCGTGGTCCGACCTTTTCCCCAAGGATCAACGCGGCCCCCAAAGCCACAACCAGTGGCGTCGCCTGCAAAATGGCCGAAGTGGTGGACAACGGCGTGAAAGCCAGCGCCAGAGCGTAGAACAGCCGCCCGACGATTTCCGAGGCCGAGCGTAGCAAGAGCCGCCGTTCGATCATCTCGCGCGCAAAGACGGGCTCGCGCAGGGCGCGGCTTATGCCCATGTAGATCAGCGCGCCTGTCAGCCCAAAGGCCATCAACGCATAACCGGGCGGCACTGTCCGCGTGACGCCCTTAAAGATCGCGTCCTCGACGGCGAAACCTGCCATCGCCAACACCATCCAGAGGCTGCCAGACAGATTCGCATTCATGGGTCGGGCACCTTTGTATTGCAGTCGTCGGGGCATTCCGCCTGTTCAGGGCACAGCGTTAGGCCAAGGGCGGGGCTTTGGCCAGCGCGGTCAAAAAGGGCCGCCATGCCAAATTTTCGCCACCAAGCGGCACTAGAAATGACAGAAACCCTAACGGGAGACCGTCATGGACCGAACAGACCAGCCCCAATCCACGCGCCCGCGCAGGGTCGCCAAACGCCTCGCCACGCAGGTCGAGGACGAAACGCTCGCGGCGATTCGCGAGATTGTCGAACAAGAGGCCACCGAGGCCGTTGCCGAACAGCGCCAGCCGCCGCAACGCGCGAACCTGCGGCTGATCGAGCCTGCGCCGCCCCCTGCAGGTCGCGCACCCGTGGCGGGGCGCCAACTCAGGGG
>JAHEBS010000115.1 GCA_024642145.1 Marivivens sp. | reverse complement strand
ATGACAAAGGCGCAGCCCACGACCTCGGCGCCCAGACGCTCGCACAGTTTGATCCCCGCCGCAGCGGTGCCGCCGGTGGCCAGCAGGTCATCGACGATCAACACCTTTTCGCCGGGCTGCAAGGCATCGACGTGGATTTCAACCGTGGCTTGCCCGTATTCCAGCGCATAGTCCTGGGCGATGACCTCGGCTGGCAGCTTGCCTTTTTTGCGGATCGGCACGAAACCCTTGCCCAGCTGATGCGCGACCGCGCCGCCCAAGATGAACCCCCGCGCCTCTAGCCCTGCAACCTTGTCAATCGCCTGACCCGTATAGGGATGCAGCAACTGGTCAACCGCCATCCGGAACCCCCGCGCATCGCCGAAAAGCGTGGTCACGTCACGGAACATGATCCCCGGCTGCGGGAAATCGGGGATGGTGCGGATATAGTCACGGACGGTTTTCATGGGGGGTCCTATCTGGCTTGGCTGATTGTTAGCACGCGGCCCGCTGGCAATAAACCGGGCGTTAGTTCAGTTCCTGCGCAATGCCGATCAAGATGCCCTCTGGCCCGCGAATGTAGCAAAGCCGATAGGCGTCCTTGTAGCGCACGACCTCGTCCACCACCTCGGCCCCATGCGGCGCGAGCCGTTCCAGCGTGCGGTCGATATCCTCGACCGCAAACATCACGCGCAGATAGCCCAGCGCATTGACAGGGGCGCGACGATGGTCCGCGACCACCTCTGGCCGAATGAACCGCGACAGTTCCAGCCGCCCATGCCCGTCGGGCGTGCGCATCATGGCAATCTCGACCTGTTGATCGTGCAGGCCGGTGACGCGCCCCGCCCATTCGCCCTCGATCATCGCGCGGCCTTCAAGTTCCAGCCCGAGGTCCAGAAAGAAGTCGATCGCCGCGTCGAGGTTTTCGACGGCGAGGCCCATATTGTCGAGGCGGAGGGTGGTCATTACCCCAACACCCTTCCTGCCACGGCATCCAGCCTTGCGACCAGCGCCGCGTCCCGCTTCCCCTTTGCTGTCATCACCGCGAAATCCAGCGCACGGTCGCAGCCGCAGGGGCAGGGCGCACGTTCGGTTCCCAGTCGCGCGGGTAGCCCCGCCACCGTCTGGCGGGCTTTGGTGCCGTTGCCGGTCAAAGTGGCAATGACCTGCGCCACGTCCACGTTGTCATGGTCGGGGTGCCAACAGTCATAGTCGGTCACCATTGCCACGGTGGCATAGCAAAGCTCGGCCTCGCGGGCCAGTTTGGCCTCGGGCATGTTGGTCATGCCGATCACGTCCGCGCCCCATTGTTCGCGGTATAGCCGCGACTCGGCCAAGGTCGAGAACTGGGGGCCCTCCATGGCCAGATAGGTGCCGCCGCGATGCACGGTCACGCCCGCATCCCGCGCCGCCGCTTCGGCGGCGTCCATCAGCCGCGCGCAGGTCGGATGGGCAAAAGCCACATGGGCCACGCAGCCCGCGCCGAAAAAGCTTTTGGGGCGGGCAAAGGTGCGGTCGATGAACTGGTCCACGATCACGAAATCGCCCGGCGCCATGGCCTCGCGGAACGACCCGCAGGCCGAGACCGAAACCACATCGGTGCAACCCAGCCGCTTCAACGCGTCGATATTGGCGCGGTAGGGCACGTCCGAGGGCGCATGGACATGCCCCCGCCCGTGTCGCGGCAGAAAGGCCATGGGCACGCCCTGCAGCCGCCCCACCAACACCTCGTCCGAGGGCGCGCCCCAAGGGGTTTCGACCGAAACCCATTGCGCGGCTTCCAGCCCTTCGATCTCATAGACACCGGACCCGCCGATAACGCCGATCATCGTCTGCATGGAACCTCTCCGCTGATGCTTGCCGCCAGTCTAGGCGGCACACGCAGAGGTGGAAAGTGGCCTGACGTCTGGGCCGTGCCCAAAATGCAAACGGCGGACCACGCAAGCGGCTCGCCGTTTTCCGTTTACCCGTCCGGCCTGAAATCAGGCGGCGGTGTCGATAATCTGGTAGCCGTGGGTCATGACGGCGGTGGCGGCCATCATGGCCGAGGCCGAGCAGTATTTTTCCAGCGACAGCTGGATGGCGCGTTCGACCTTGGCGGGGTTCAGCGCCTTGCCGGTCACCACGAAATGCATGTGCATCTTCACGAAAACCTTGGGATCGGTTTCGGCGCGCTCGGCGGTGATCTCGACGCGGCAATCCTCGATCGCCTCGCGGCCACGCTCGAGGATCATCACCACGTCGATGGATGAACATCCGCCCGTGCCGATCAAGATCAGCTCCATCGGGCTCGGGCCCGGCTTGTGATGTTCTTCATGGGCTACGCCAAAGGCAACGGTATGGCCGCTTTCGGTCTGGCCGAGGAAGGTGCGGTTGCCCGCCCAGGTTACGGTCGCTTTCATCTTGCAAGATCCTCGCATTCGGTTCCGCGCCATATAGGCGAGCGGCTGGGTGAGAAACAAGTGACACTCGGCGTTGCTTTTGCGCGGCGGGCGGCGCGAGAATGGTCCATCGACCACTTGGGAGATCACGATGACTGCCGATGTCTATTTTGGCGCCCCTGACCGCGTGGCCATGTCGCAGAGATCGCAGGCGCTTTGGCAATTGCTGAGCGATGATCCGCGCTTTGCCTATTATGGGCGGCTCGTGTCTTTTTCCAATCCGGGCGTGGATCCGGTGCCGTGGATTGCGGCCTTGGCGCGGACCCAAGGCGGGGCTGTGGCCTATTTCGTGCCGAAAGAGGACATGGCCAGACATGGCGCGCGGCTTGCCGATATGGGGCTGCAGATCGACAGGCATGAGCAGTTCATTGGCCGCGCCAACGCCTATGACGCGGCAAGGTCCTTTCTCGGGGTCACAAAGCTCCCGCCCGATGTGACGCCGTTTGTCTTGGACGCCAAGAGCCCCGCGGCGCTTGTGCAAGATGTGGCGGCCCTGCAGATGGCCAACGAGGTCTTGCCAGTGCCAGGCTCGATCATGCGCGGCCTATCGATACCCGGCATGACCATGGCCGCGCGCGACAGCAACGGCGAGGTCGTGGCCGCTGCCGCCAGTTTTCGCGCCCATCACGCGCGCAATCCCAACCAAGACGTGCATTTCTGGGGCATGATTGTCACCCGACCCGACCGGCGCGGTGAAAGGATCGCCGCGGTCCTTGGGGCGATGGTCCTTGTGCAGATGTGGGAAAAGCTTGGCGCCCGCGCCTTTATGACCGGTGTGCGTGCAGATAACCGGTCCTCGCAGGCTCTTTGCGGCAAGCTTGGCGTGCTGGACAGCCCGTGGGCCTATCTTGTCGCCTCGGACCCCGGACAGGTTTCCGGCCGCATTACCAAATGACTATTTCTGTCCCGGACGCAAAAGCTCGAACAGGGGGCCCAGTTGCGCGTAGTCGCGGTACCCGAGCCGCGCCAAGGGGCGGGCGAGGTTCAGGTCGAACCGCCCGTCGATCACGCAGTCGTCGCGCATATGCACGCCCGTGACCTCGCCCAGAACCATCAGGTTTTCGCGCCCTTTCAACACGATCACTTCTGACAGACGGCATTCAAGCGTCGCGGGCGCAAGCGCCACGCGGGGGCAATCGATGGTCTGGCACTCGGCGCGTTCGATGCCGGCTTGGGTAAACTCGTCCACCCCGCGCGGATGGGTTTGCGAGGTGGCGTTCATCAGGTCGCGCTGGTCATAGCTGACCACGTTGACGGCGAAGACGCCGGTTTCCTCGATCGCCGACACGCTGTCTTTGCGACCGGTCGAGGAAAACATCAGTTGCGGTGGCTCATAGGCTACGGCGTTGAAAAACGAATAGGGGGCTAGGTTGTCGCGCCCCGCGCTGTCGCGGGTCGAAATCCATGCGATCGGGCGCGGGGCCACGATGGCGTTAAAGGGGTTGTGCGGCAGGCCGTGGCCGTCTTGGGGGCGATAGAACATGCGGGCTCCGGCGTTTTGGGCTGTTGGATTGCAACTAGCGTCATGTTAGGCCCATTTCCAGACCAAGGGACAGGAGGGGTATCCAAGCCGCATGATTCATCTGGCCGAGGAAACCCCGTCCGACTGGTGGGAGGTCGAAGCGCTCTACGACCTCTGCTTTGCGCCCGGACGCACCGCGCTGTCATCCTACCGGCTGCGCGACGGTATCGAACCCATTCGAAATCTATGCCTGACCGCGCGCGACGATGACGGCACGCTGGCCGGCGCCATACGCAACTGGCCGGTGCGTGTTGGCGGCAAGCTGGCGGTGCTTTTGGGCCCAGTGGCTGTCCACCCGACACGACAGGGCGAGGGGCTGGGCGGCATATTGATGAGCCATTGTCTGCACCTTGCCCATGATACGGGCTTCAAGCGGGTGATGCTGGTGGGGGACGAGCCCTATTACCGCCGCTTTGGCTTTCACAAGCTTGACGGCGTGCGGATGCCTCCGCCCACCAACCCCGACCGCGTCTTGGGCTACGAACTGGAAGAAGGCGCTTGGGTCGGCGTTTCGGGACGCGTGACACGGGCGCTGGATTGTAAAATGCCCAAGCCACCCCAATCTTAGGGACATGACAGACCAGAACGTCTTCTTGCCTGCCACGACCCAGCCGCCGACCGACGCTTTGACGCCGGAGGATCTGGCCGAAATCGACCGTCTGGCCCGACGTCAGGCGCGGGCGGGCGGCCTCTTGTTGCGGGCGGTCTCGGCCTTGGGCGGTCAGGTGGAAAACGGGCTTGCGCGCCTGCCCGAAGGTGCGCGCCGCCAGATTGACCGTGCCGCGCGCGCGGCCTTGCTCAAAAGCTACGAGGTCGCGGGTCAGAGCCGCAGTGGCAAACTTGCCCGACTGGCCAGCACAGACCGCGCCCATAGCGCCTTGGCCACGGTTTCCGGCGCCTTGGGCGGGCTGGGTGGTCTGCCCACCGCGCTGATCGAGCTACCCTTTGCCACCACGCTGATCTTTCGCGCGGTCCAGCGGGTGGCCGAAGACTACGGCGCCGATCCGCAATCACCCGAAACGCGGGCAGAATGCCTGCTGGTGTTTGGATCGGGCGGTCCGGACGAGGCCGATGACGGTATCGACACCGCGTTTTTCGGCGCGCGCGTTGGCCTGACAGGTGCGGCGCTGCACACGATTATCGCCCGTGTCGCGCCGCGCTTTGCCACGGTTCTGGGCCAGAAACTGGCAGGTCAGGCCGTGCCGGTGCTGGGGGCCGTGGCAGGGGCGGGAACCAATTACGCCTTTACCGATTATTACGTCGATCTGGCGCATGTGCATTTCGGGCTGCGTCGGCTGATGACGCGGCATGGGGCCGAACCCGTGGCCGAGGCTTTTCACCGCGCCTTGGCCCAGAGCCGTTTGCCGCGCGGCTAGGTGCTAGTCGAGCTTGGAGAGGTAGTCCATCACCGCAGGCCGCACCGTCAGATCGCCCCGCGCCCGCGCGGTATCGATCACGCGGCGCACCTCGGCCAGATTGACACGGCGCAACAGATGCTTGACCGGCCCGACCGAAGGCGCACGCATCGACAGGGTGCGAAGACCCATGGCCGCAAAACACAGCGCCTCGATCGGTCTGCCCGCGTCCTCGCCACAAAATGACAGTGCGGTATTGCTCTGCGCGCAGCGTTTGACGATCTGTTCGATCAAGGTCAGGAAGCTGACATCCAGCGTGTCATAGCGTCGCCGCACCAATTCGTTTTCACGGTCTGCGGCAAAGAAGAACTGTTTCAGGTCGTTGCCACCGATCGAGACAAAATCGGTTTCCTCGAAAAACGCGTCGGGCGCAAAGGCGAGGCTCGGGGTTTCCAGCATGGCGCCGACCTCGAGTTCCTCGGGCAGCGGGTGGCCAAGGATCGCCTCGCGGATCAGCACCTTGTCCATCTCGGCCTTGGCGGCGCGGAACTCGGCTAGCTGGGTGATAAAGGGGAACATCAGCGTCAAGGGACGCCCCTGCGCCGCGCGCACCAGCGCCTGCAACTGCATCCGCAGCACGCCGGGCTTGTCCAGCCCGACGCGGATCGCGCGCCAGCCCAGCGCGGGGTTTGGCTCTTCGATGCGCTTCATATAGCTCAGCACCTTGTCCGAGCCGATATCGAGCGTGCGGAACGCCACGCGGCGGCCCTTGGCATTGTCCATGACGCGGGAATAGAGCGCCGACAGTTCGCCCCGCTGTGGCATCTGGTTGCGGATCAGGAACTGCAACTCGGTTCGGAATAGCCCCACGCCTTCGGCGCCCGAGCCTGCCAGCGAGGGCAGGTCAGCCATCAGGCCCGCGTTCATATGCAGACCGATGCGCACGCCGTCGCGCGTTTCGGCTGGCAGATCGCGCAGCGAGGCGTATTTTTCCTGCGCCTTGGCGGCCATCGCGATCTTGTCGCGGAAGGCGGATTTCAACGTATCGTCGGGCCGCAGATGCGCGGCACCCTGATCGCCGTCGACAAGGATCGTGTCACCGTTCAGGGCCTCGGTGGTGATCCCCTCGGCATGAATGATCAGCGGAATGGCCCAAGCACGCGCCACGATCGCCGCATGGCTGCCGACCGAGCCTTCTTCCAGCACGATACCCTTCAGGGCCTTGCCGTATTCCAGCAATTCACCGGGGCCGATATTGCGCGCGACCAGCACAGGGTTTTCCGGCAAATCGACGCCCGTGTCCTTGCCTTGGCCCGTCAAGATCCGCAGCAGACGGTTCGACAGGTCGTCAAGATCATGCAGACGCTCGCGCAGATAGGGGTCGTCCGAGGCCATCATGCGGCTGCGCGCCAGCGATTGTTCCTTTTCGACAGCCGCCTCGGCGGACAGGCCGCTGCCCACATCCGCCTCCATCCGCGCTACCCAGCTCTTGGAATTGGCGAACATCCGGTAGGTTTCAAGAACCTGCACCTGTTCGGCATCCATGGTCGTTGCCCCTTCGAGCAATGAATCCACAGACATTTTCAGCGCGTCGATTGCGGTTTTCAGACGTGCGGCCTCGGCCTCGGGGTCGTCCGATACCGGATTTGTCACGACGACGCGCGGCTCGTGCAGATAGACGCGACCCTCGACTGCGCCTTCCTGACCGGAACTGCCACGGAACGTCACGGGCTGGCGGTGGCGTGCCTGCAGGCTCGCGCCTTCGTCGACAAAGGCACCAAGCTCGGTCATCTCGGCCAGCACCATGGCCACGACTTCCAGCGCATAGACTTCGTCCGGCGTGATTTCGCGTGCGGCCTTGGACTGGACAACCAGAACGCCCATGACCTGACCCAACCGTTGAACCGGGACGCCGCAGAAGCTCGAATACCGCTCTTCGCCCGTCTCGGGCATGTAGCGGAACCCTTTTTCACTGGGCGCATTGCCCGTGTTGATCACCTGCCGGCTTTTGGCGGTGCGCCCCACAAGGCCTTCGCCCAGCTTGAGCCGCGTCTGGTGGACGGATTCGGGTTTGAGGCCCTCGGTCGCGCAGAGTTCCAGCGTTTCTTCGTCGCGGAACAGATAGATCGAACAGACCTCGGCCTGCATCGATGTGGCGATCAGCGTAACTATTCGGTCCAGCCGGTCCTGACCCGCGGCGCTTTCCGCCAGCGAGTCACGCAGCCGTCCCAATAGCTTGCGACTTTCACTTTCGACGCGTTCCGGCATCAGGTTCCTCCGTTGCCCTCTCTATAGGGGAGTTTGCAACCGAAGGGGAGTATCCATTGCAGGCGACTAGCCCTTGGATTTGCCAATCATGCCGAGGTGGGTATGGGCAAAGCCCTCTGGCAATTTCAGCCCGTAGCCAAAGGCGCGGTCCATGCCGGCATGGCCAAACCACAAGAGCCCGATCGACGTCGCAAGGGGGCAGCACAAAATCAGGCCGCCCGCGGCAATCGCGGCGCCAAAACCATAAAGATGCACCGCGTTGTAACCCATGGCCCCGATCCGTGGCCCCGCCAGATAGGCCAAAAAGGACAGGTCCGGGGCAAAGAACACAAGGATCACGATGGCCCAGTGCATGGGCGCAACCGATGTCTCGGGCGCCCAATACCAAGTCGCCAGAGCCGCAATCAGCACAAGAGCGCCCTCAATTTTTTGCCATATTACCGCATTGTCGGTCGCCATGTTCGTGCCTCCGTTCGAGTTGGAACATCTTGGTGGCCTTGGAACGATCACGCAAACAAAAACGGCGCCCGGTAATCCGGGCGCCGCGAACCGTTGAAGGCTGGAATGGCCGGATCAGGCCTTTTCCAGCTCGAATGCGTCGTGCAGCGCCTGCACGGCAAGTTCCATATATTTGCGATCCACCAGAACCGAGATCTTGATTTCCGAGGTGGTGATGACCTTGATATTGACGCCTTCGGCCGACAGGACGCGGAACATTTTGGCGGCAACGCCCACGTGGCTGCGCATGCCGATCCCCACGACCGAGATCTTGGCCACGCCGGTATCCGTCACCAGATCCTGAAACTTGAAATCCCCACGACCGGCGGCATCGCGCACGGCCTTTTCGGCGCGGCGCACCTGATCGACCGGCAGCGAGAAGGTCATATCCGTCTGACCGTCCTCGGAGATGTTCTGCACGATCATGTCCACGTTGATGCCGGCTTCGGCCAGCGGGCCAAAGATCGCCGCCGCCACGCCCGGACGGTCCGCGACCGAAAGGAGCGTCATTTCCGCTTCGTCGCGGCTAAAGGCCACGCCGGCCACCACTTTGCTTTCCATGATTTCCTCCTCGTCACAGACCAGCGTGCCTGCGCTGTCCGACATTTCCTCAAAGCTCGACAGAACCCGCAAACGCACCTTGTAGCGCATGGCGAGTTCGACCGAACGGGTCTGCAATACCTTGGCCCCGAGCGAGGCCAGTTCGAGCATTTCCTCGAACGAAATCTTGTCAAGTTTGCGGGCCTTCGAGGCCACGCGCGGGTCGGTGGTATAGACCCCGTCGACATCGGTGTAGATGTCACAACGTTC
>JAHEBS010000005.1 GCA_024642145.1 Marivivens sp. | reverse complement strand
ACTCGATCGACTGGGGCTGGTTCTTCTTCTTCACCAAGCCGATCTTCTGGCTCTTGCACGCGATCCATGGCCTCATCGGGAACATGGGCTGGTCGATCATCGGCCTGACGCTGATCATCAAGGCCATCGTCTTCCCGCTGGCGCGCAAGTCCTACGTGTCGATGGCGCGGATGAAGGAATTGCAGCCCGAGATGGAAGCGCTGAAAGAGCGTTTTGGCGACGACCGCGCCGGCATGCAAAAAGAGGTGATGGAGCTTTACAAGCGCAAGAAGGTCAACCCGGCCTCGGGCTGTCTGCCGATCTTTGTGCAGATCCCGATCTTCTTCTCGCTCTACAAGGTGATCTTCAACACCATCGAATTGCGTCAAGCACCGTGGCTTGGCTGGATCCATGACCTTTCGGCCCCCGATCCGACCTCGATCCTGAACCTGTTCGGCCTGTTGCCCTTTGCAGCACCGGACGCAGGTAGCGCGCTGTCGATCCTGTCGCTTGGCATCCTGCCGATCATGCTGGGCATCTCGATGTGGTTCCAGCAAAAGCTGAACCCAGCCCCGACCGACGCCGCGCAGGCCGCCGTTTTCGCCTGGATGCCTTGGATCTTCATGTTCATGCTGGGGTCGTTTGCCAGCGGTCTGGTTCTCTACTGGATCGCCAACAACACGATCACCTTCACCCAGCAATATCTGATCATGTGGAGCCACGGTCACCCGCCGGATCTGTTTGGCAACATCAAGTCGGGCTTTAAACGCAAGCCTGCCGCCGCAAATTCGACCAAAGCGCCGAAAAAGCGCTGATAGGCCGGAAATGATCGGGGCCCCGCAGCAAAAAGCTGTGGGGCCCCTTTTCATGGGCGCAACCGCGCCTTGCCCCCCGCGCAACGCGGGCTAAGATCGTCCAAGACCAGAGGCACGCATGACCAAGATCACCTTCAACATCGCCCCCGAGCCCGACGCCGCACCCCGCGAAAAAGGGCGGCTGCTGTTTGCCGGTCCGGTGGATTTTCTCAAAGGTGTCGTCGCCATGTCGGGCCTGCCGCCCGCCGACCGTGCCGAGGTCTGCTTTGCGGGGCGGTCAAACGTTGGCAAATCGTCTCTGATCAATGCGTTGACGGGCCGCAAGTCGCTGGCCCGCGCCTCGAACACGCCTGGCCGCACGCAGGAAATCAACTATTTCACCATGGGCGAAAGCCGCTATCTGGTCGACTTGCCGGGTTATGGCTACGCCGAGGCACCGGTAGCCGTGGTGGAAAAATGGCAGCGTCTGCTCAAATCCTACCTCTCGGGCCGGCCCACGCTGCGCCGCGCATTCGTGTTGATCGATGCACGTCATGGCGTCAAGAAAGTCGACGAAGAGATTCTGACCTTGCTGGATAAATCCGCGGTGACGTTTCAGGCCGTGATGACCAAAATCGACAAGGTCAGTAAACAAGAGCTTGCGGAGAACATCGAACAGACGCGCGCGGCACTGGCCAAACATCCCGCCGCTTATCCGGAAATCGTGCTGACCTCGTCGGAAAAAGGCGACGGTATCGAAACGCTGCGCGCCATCATTGCCGGGATCGACTGAACCTGATCGGGGGTCAACGTGAGGACACAGAATATGAACCGTGACTGGATCGCCACCGCCCGCACCCTGTCCGAGGCGCTGCCCTACCTGCAGCGCTACGCGGGCTCGGTTGTCGTGGTCAAGTTTGGCGGCAATGCCATGGGCGATGAGGCCGCAATGGCCGAATTTGCGCGCGATATCGTGCTGATGCGTCAGGTTGGGGTAAACCCCGTCGTGGTCCACGGCGGCGGCCCGATGATCAATGACCTTCTGGGCAAACTGGGCATCAAATCCGAATTCGTGCGCGGCAAGCGCGTGACCGACAAGCCCACCGTCGAGGTGGTCGAGATGGTGCTGACCGGCCTTGTCAACAAACGCATCGTTCAGGCCATCATGGACGAAGGCGGCCGCGCGGTTGGCCTGTCGGGCAAAGACGACGATATGATGGTGTGCGAGGCGGACGACCCCGAACTGGGGTTCGTGGGCAAGCCGGTCGAGATGAACGTGCAGGTGCTGCGCGATCTCTTTACCGCGGGCATCATCCCCGTGGTGGCGCCGGTGGCCACAGGCATGAACCCGAACGAAACCTTCAACGTCAATGGCGACACCGCTGCAGGCGCCATTGCAGGGGCGCTCAAGGCTGACCGTCTGCTGCTTTTGACCGATGTGGCTGGCGTCAAGGATGCCTCGGGCGCGATCGTGACCCAGCTGACCCCCGAAGACGTGCGCGGCATGATCGCTTCGGGCGCGATTTCGGGTGGCATGATCCCCAAGGTCGAAACGGCGGTAAAAGCGGTCGAGGACGGCGTGCGCGCTGCGGTCATTCTGGATGGCCGTTTGCCCAACGCCTCGCTTCTGGAACTGTTCACCGAACACGGCGCGGGCACGATCATCCGAACGACCGAGTCGCGCGTCAAACCCCGTCGCAAGTGACCGATCAGGCCGCCATCGCCGCGCTGGCTGGCCCTTTTGGGCTGATGCTGGCGGGTGTGGGGGCGGTGGATGGGGACACTGTGGCGCTTTTGGCGCCGGATGAGCCGCGTTTTTGGCTGGTCGTGAACGACAGCCCCGAATTCGCGGACGGCCAGCCCGATCCGATCGACCGCTGGTCCAAGCGCGTCATCGGTTCGATTGCGGCAGAGGTCGGCGGCACGGCGATCTTTCCCTCGGACGGTCCGCCCTATCCGCCCTTTTACAGTTGGGCCACGGCCAGCGGGCGGGCGTGGCCCTCGCCCGTTGCGCTGCTGGTCCACGCGGAGGCGGGGCTGTTCATCTCGTTCCGCGGCGCGATCCGCCTGTCTGGCCCCCCCGAACCAAGGCCCGCGTCCCCGCGCCCTTGTGACAGCTGTGCGGGTCAACCCTGCCGCGCGGCCTGTCCGGTCGGGGCGCTTGGCCCCGATGGTTATGACGTTGCGCGCTGTCACGACTGGCTCGACCGCCCGGAAGGCGCCGATTGTCTGGCGTCGGGCTGTCTGGTGCGGCGTGCCTGTCCGGTGGGCGCGGGCCGTCGCAGCGCCGCGCAATCCGCCTATCACATGAGGATGTTTCATCCATGAGCCTCAAGCTGATCATCACCCGCCATGCCAAGGCCGAAAGCGCAGGGCTGGGCGAGCCGGACCATGCGCGGCATCTGGCACCCCGTGGCCGCAGCGACGCCGCGGCGATCGGGCGCTGGTTAGCGGCCACAGGCCATGTCCCCGACCTGATCATCTGCTCGGATGCGCTGCGGACGCGTCAGACCATGGATGCGATCCGCGGCGCGCTGCCGCCATCGGTCGAAGTGGTGATCACGCGCGCGCTCTATAATGCCGACCCTGGCACGATCCTTTCGCTTTTGACCAAAGCGACGGCGCCCTGCGTGATGGTGGTCGCCCACAACCCCGGTGTCGGCATGTTGGCGCAATATCTGGCCCGCCGCGCACCCGATGCCCCTGCCTTTGACGACTACCCAACCGCCGCCACCACGGTCTTGCGGTTCGACGCCGCCGATTGGGCGTTGATTGACAAGGGCGATGTCGAGGCCTTTGCCACGCCTGCCGATCTGGTCTGAGCGGTATTTTTGCCGACTTTTCGTGGCGGTAACCTTGCCTTTTGGCCCAAGAGCCCAATTTTAGAACTGGGCAAGAGCAGGAAATGACCATGGCCAAACAAATCACTGTCAACGGGCAGTCCTATTTCATCGACCTGCCGGACGACGTGCCATTGTTGTGGGTCTTGCGCGACGAAGTCGGACTGACGGGCACGAAATTCGGCTGCGGCGTAGCGGCCTGCGGTTCCTGCACCGTCCACATAGGCGGTATGGCCGTGCGTAGCTGTCAGGTGGCCTTGGCCGATGTCAGCGGTCCGGTGACGACTATCGAGGGCCTTGGCGCGCCAGACACGCTATCCACCCTGCAGGCGGTCTGGGCCGAGTTACAAGTGGCGCAATGCGGCTACTGCCAATCGGGGCAGATCATGCAGGCGGCAGAATTGTTGGCCCTGAATGCCACCCCCAGCGATGCCGATATTGATGATGCGATGCAGGGAAACCTCTGCCGCTGCGGAACCTATCCGCGCATTCGCGCCGCGATCCACGAGGCCGCGCGCCGTATGGGCGAGGGCGTCTGACATGGCCAGCATCGGAAAAATTGCCCGTCGCACCTTTCTGGTCGGCACGGCTGCCATCGCGGGCGGTGTGGTCTTTGGCGTCTACAAACTGAACCAAGACCCACCCAATCCGCTGAAACCAGGCGAGGGCGAGTGGCCCCTGAACGCCTTTGTCGTCATCACCACGGATGGCGTTACGGTCATCTGCCCCAAGTCCGAATTCGGGCAAGGCGTGCATTCCACATGGGCCGCTTTGGTGGCCGAGGAACTGGACGTCGATTGGCAGCAGATCCGCGTTGTCCATTCGCCCGCCGCGCTCGCCTATTACAACGCAGGGCTTTTCGGCATGGCCCTGCCGGGTCTTGATTATCGGCGTGGCCCCGTGGCCGAGGGGATCGCCGCGTTCATGGGCAAGGCCGCCAAGCTCCTTGATCTTGATGTAACGGGCGGTTCCAGCTCGATACGGGATGGCTATACCCGCCTGCGCATTGCCGGCGCCACCGCGCGCGAGACGCTAAAACTGGCCCTGTCGCGCGAAACCGGCACGCCGGTATCCCAGATGACCACCGAGGGCGGTCACGTGGTGCTGGGCGACGGCACACGTGTGTCCTACGCAACCATTGCGCCCCTTGCCGCAGATGTTGACCCGCCGCGCGTTGGCCTGCGTGACCCGTCAACGTGGCGCTATCTGGGCCGCGATATGCCGCGGCTTGATATGGTGGCCAAGGTCACGGGCACCGCCGAATTCGGGATCGACGTGCGCCTTGAGGGCATGAAATACGCCACCGTCCACATGAGCCCGCGTCGCGGCAAGATGGTGGGCTTTGACAAATCAAAGGCCCAGTCCATGCCGGGCGTCGAGCGCATCATCGATCTGGGTGATGGATTTGCGGTGGTGGCCAGCAACACGTGGCTGGCCTTCAAGGCCGCCGAGGCGGTTGAGCCGGAATGGGGCCCAGCCCCCTATCCCGCCGATACCGCCAGCCTCTGGGCCAAAGTGGCCGAGGGTTTCGATGCCGAGCCGCATGTCGTTGCGCGCGATGAGGGCAACGCCGACAGGACGCAAGACGGCACCGAGGTGATCGCGGAGTACCGCGCACCCTACCTTGCGCATACGACCATGGAGCCGATGAACGCCACCGCCCTGTTCAAAGACGGCAAACTGACCGTCTGGGCGGGTGTGCAGACCATGGCCATCACCCGCGACAACTGTGCTGCGGCGCTAGGAATCGCTGCCGAGGATGTAACGGTGATCGTGCCCTTCTTGGGTGGCGGTTTTGGTCGCCGCGCCACGCCCGACTACGTCGTGCAGGCGGCGCGGATCGCCAAGGAAATGGCTGGCACGCCGATCAAGCTGACATGGACGCGCGAAGAGGATGTGGCCCGCGACCACTTCCGTCCTGCAGCCATGGCGCGGATGCGGGGTGTCGTGCGGGACGGCAAGGCCGTGCTTTACGATGCCCATGTCGCCTCGGCCTCGATCACGCTGGACGCGATGGAGGCCAGCGGTGGCGGTGCGCCCATGAAGGACAAGGAATTGGTCGGCGGCATGCATGACCAGCCTTACGCCATCCCCAATTTTCGCGTCGCGGCCTACCGCACCTTTACGGGCGTGCCGACGGCCTCGTGGCGGTCGGTCGGCGCGTCTTATGGCGGCTTTTTCTTCGACACATTCATCGACGAGATGGCCCATGCCGCTGGCGCAGACCCGCTGGCGTTCCGGCTGGACCTGATCCGCCCCGAGCATGAACCCTCGGCCAAGCTGCTGGAAACGGTTGCCGAGATGTCAGGCTGGGGTAGCGCGCTGCCGCAGGGCACGGCGCAGGGCGTGGCCTTTACCTATTCTTTCGGCACGCCTGTGGCGCAAGTCATTCAGGTTTCACAGCGCGGCAGCGGGATCGGCATCGACAAGGTCTGGATCGCCTGCGATCCGGGCGTGGCGCTGGACCCCCGCAATATCGAGGCGCAGATGTTTGGCGGCTGCCTCTATGGTCTTTCGGCGGCGGTGATGGGCGAGATTACCTTTGCCGATGGCCGTGCCGAACAAAGCAATTTCTGGGACTACGACGCCTTGCGCATGCACAATGCACCGGCCTTTGAGGTGCGGATCTTGCAAAACGCGATCGGCCTGTCCGGCGTTGGCGAACCTGGGACCCCGCCGGCGGCACCGGCCCTTGGTAACGCGCTCTTTGCGTTGACCGGCACGCGGGCGCGCGAACTGCCCTTGATCAAGACCTTTGATCTGATCCTCTGACAAAGCAAAAGGCCGCCGTTTCCGGCGGCCTTTCTTGGTTCTGCATTGCCCGTCTTAGTGACCGAGAATCTGGCTGAGGAACAGCTTGGTCCGGTCCGATTGCGGGTTGTTGAAAAAGGCCTTGGGCTCGTTCTGTTCGACGATCTGGCCTTGGTCCATAAAGATCACGCGGTTGGCGACGGCTTGGGCAAAGCCCATTTCGTGCGTCACGCACAGCATGGTCATGCCCTCTTCCGCGAGTTCGATCATGGTATCCAGCACCTCTTTGATCATCTCGGGGTCGAGTGCCGAGGTCGGCTCGTCAAAGAGCATGATCCGCGGCTTCATACACAGCGAACGGGCGATCGCCACGCGCTGCTGCTGACCACCCGAAAGCTGGCCCGGATATTTCAGCGCCTGTTCGGGGATCTTGACCTTCTCGAGGAAGTGCATCGCCACTTCTTCCGCCTCTTTACGGGGCGTCTTGCGCACCCAGATGGGCGCAAGCGTGCAGTTTTCCAGAATGGTCAAATGCGGGAACAGGTTGAAGTGCTGGAACACCATGCCGACCTCAGAGCGCACTTTGTCGATGTTCTTGAGGTCGTTGGTCAGCTCGGTGCCATCCACGATGATCTGACCCGACTGGTGTTCTTCCAGACGGTTGATGCAGCGGATAAGCGTCGATTTGCCCGAGCCCGAGGGCCCGCAGATGACGATGCGTTCGCCCCTGTTCACGGTCATGTTGATGTCGCGCAACACATGGAATGCGCCATACCACTTGTTCATGGACGTGATCTGGATGGCGACTTCGTCGCTCACCTGCATTTGGCTGCGGTTGATTTCGCGGGTTACTGCGTGCGGGTCCGACATAGTGGAGCCTCCTTAACGGTGATCGCGCTTGAGCTTGTTCTCGAGGTACATCGAGTACCGCGACATGCTAAAGCAGACGACGAAGAAGATGAGACCGACGAAGATGTAGGGTTCCCAGTAGATACCCTTCCAGTTGATGTCGGCACGGACGATCTTGGTGATGCCTTGCAGCGGGTCGGCAAGACCCACAAGCGCAACAAGCGTGGTGTCCTTGAAAAGACCGATGAACGAGGAGACGATCCCCGGGATCGAAATTTTCAGGGCCTGCGGCATGATGATCAACCGCTGCGCCTGCCAGTAGTCCAGACCCAGCGCATCCGCTGCCTCGTATTGGCCCTTTGGCAGCGCCGCGAGCCCGCCACGGATAACCTCGGCAATATAGGCCGCCGAAAACACCGTCACGAGGATGATAACCCGCAAGATCAGGTCGAACTTGGTCTGCGGCGGCAGGAAGTACTGCAGCAGAAGCGATGCGGTAAACAGCATCGTGATCAGCGGCACACCGCGGATGAACTCGATAAAGCCCACCGACAGCGCCTTGATCAAAGGCATATCCGACCGGCGGCCAAGCGCCAGCAGGATGCCAACCGGCAGCGAGGCCGAGATGGCGGTCACGCCGATGACGAAGGCCAGAAGGAAGCCGCCAAACTGATCGCTGTCGACCTTCTCGAACCCAAGGTTCATGGCGCTGGCCAGCGGTCCGGTCACATGGGACTGGATGAACAGCCACCAGATCGAGGCGATGATCACGCCTACACCCGTGCCAACCGGAACGCCGAGGCGGTCTTTGGTCAGCGAGTAGGTGATGCCGATCAGGACAAATCCGGCCATTGCGCCCACAGGCGACCAGACCGATCCACCCCAGAGCAGCAAGAAGCCGACCGCAGGGAAAAGGATCGTGACCCAGACCAGATACTTGGGGGCAACACGGGCAACGGCAACGATGACCGCAAAGAGCAAGAACACCGCGGCAAAGACGCTGCCGGGTGTGTTGACGCCCCAGAGCGCCAGCATCAGCAGAACCGATACAACGCCCGTCATGACCGTGTCGGTGCGGCGGTTGTTGTAGTAAAGCACCGGCGCCAGCGAGACGATCATCAGGGCAAAGGCCGTGACCGGCCGCCAGTAAAGCTCGCGCGGGTAGAAGCCGAACATATACTGGTGCCAACGTTCGTGGATCATGGCCCAGCAGGCCCCTGATGCGCCTTCGCCGTAGTTGTCAGCGACAATCTGACGGCACTCGCCCATAGAACTGGCATTCCAGACCCCGTGCAGGAACCAAGGCAGCGAACCGCTGATGATCAGATAGATCGCGGCCACGCCCAACAAGGTCAGGATGCTGTTGAGCGCTGACGAGAACAGGTTCTCGCGCACCCACTTGATTGCGCCGCGTTCCGAGGTTGGCGGTTCTTGCGAACCGAGCATCTCGGTGCGGACAAAGGAGGCGTTGTTGTTGCTCATCTCAGCGCTCCTTCAGCTTCATTGCGGTGTTATAGACGTTCATCATCGACGAGATGATCAGGCTGAGCGTCAGATAGATCGCCATCATCAAAAGCATGCACTCAAGCTCGCGACCGGTCTGGTTCAGCGTAATGCCGCCCAGCGTGCCTTTGAGGTCGAGGTAACTGATGGCCATGCCCAACGTCGTGTTCTTGGTCAGGTTCAGATACTGGCTGATCAACGGCGGGATGATTACCCGCAAGGCCTGCGGCAAGATCACGAGTTGCATGGTGCGGCCAGGACGGACGCCCAGCGCAAAAGCGGCCTCGGTCTGCCCGCGCGAGATGGCCAGAATACCGCCCCGCACCGCCTCGGCGATGAAGGCGCCGGTATAAAGCGAAATGGCGATCAGCAAGGCGGTAAAGCTGTGCGCGACGTTGATACCGCCAGCAAAGTTGAAGCCGCCCAGAACCGGCAGATCCCAATGCAGGCCCATGGCCCAGAGGTAAACAACCAGCGGTCCAAAGAGGACAAGGATTGATTGCCACCACGTCGTCGGCCTGACGCCCGTCGTCTCTTGTATAACCTGCGCGCGCCGATTGATGATCCGATTGACGTAGCCGCCCGCCAGAACGATCAGCAGGGCAACCGCGACCGTCAGGTTGAAGGGCACATCAAGGAAATTCAGCGTGCCGATGTGGTGATCCACATAGGGCATGGGGATGTTGGTGCCACGGTTCGTGATCGCGACAGTATCCCACAAGATCATATGCGCCGCGGGTTCGGTTCCGGCGGCCACCATCTCATCCGTGACCTTGAAATCTCGCGGCGAAGGCGCGGTTTCAGACAGGATGACAAAGGCCAGAATGATCCACAAAAGCAAAGGAATGTTGCGAAATGTCTCGACATAGACCGTCATCAATCGCGAGACGACCCAGTTGTGCGACAATCGCAGAACACCGGCGACCACGCCGATGATGGTCGCGAAGAAGCAACCGAACACTGCAACAATCAAGGTGTTGAGAAGACCCACGAACAAGGCACGCCCATGGGTGCTGTCGTTCGTATAGGGGATCAGCTGTTGGTCAAGATCATAACCAGCGCGCTGGAACAGGAAGGAAAAATTGATGTCCTTGTCCTTGGCGGCGAGGTTGATGATCGTGTTGTTCAAAAGCCAGGCCAGAAAGGCCACAAACAAAACGAGCACGACAAACTGGATCGTATAGGACCTGTATCGCGTATCGTAGATGAGCATGCTCAGCCGAAAGGTCTCTTTCGGCGTAGTTGCAGCAATAGCCATGGAGTTCCCCCTAACGATAACCCGTCCAAATTACGGGCGCGGATTGATCGGCATATGCGCGGATCCGTTCCGGTCGTTATATTCGAAGACAATTAGGGCGCGCCTTTCGACGCGCCCTGACTTGGATCGTATTAACGGAAGGGCGGAGCGTACTGGAGACCACCCTGGGTCCACAGTGCGTTCAGGCCACGGGCCAGACCGATCGGGGTCGCTTCACCAATGGTCGAAGCGAAGATCTCGCCGTAGTTGCCGTTAGCGGCGATCGCGCGCTTGGCCCATTCGGCGTCGAGGCCCATCATGGCGCCGAGGTCGCCGTCAACGCCGAGCAGACGACGCGTTTCCGGGTCGGTGCTGGTCGCAGCGGTTTCGTCGAGGTTCGCCTGGGTGATGCCTTTTTCTTCAGCAGTCACGAGCGCGTAGTAGGTCCAGCGCACGATGTCGCCCCAGTTGTTGTCGCCATGGCGAACGACCGGGCCGAGGGGCTCTTTCGAAATGATTTCCGGAAGGATGATGTGGTTTTCGGCATCCGGCAGGGTTGCGCGGGTAGCGGCAAGGCCCGAAGCGTCGGTGGTGAAGGCGTCGCAAGCACCGGCGAGGTACTGGCGCTGGGCCTCCGAGTCGTCAGCCACGGTAACCGGCGTATAGCTCATGCCATTCGCCTTGAAGAAGTCGGCGAGGTTGAGTTCGGTCGTGGTGCCGGTCTGGATACAGATCGTGGCGCCGTCCAACTCTTTGGCCGACGAAACGCCGAGGTCCTTGTGCACCATGAAGCCCTGACCGTCGTAGTAGTTGACGGCGACGAAATCGAGCTTGAGGTCGTTATCGCGCGAGAAGGTCCAGGTCGAGTTGCGGGCCAGCATGTCCACTTCGCCCGAAGCGAGGGCGGTGAAACGGGTTTCACCAGTGGTGGGGACGTACTTGACGGCAGCGGGGTCGCCCAGAACGGCAGCGGCGACGGCCTGGCAAATTGCCACGTCGAAGCCCTGGTAATTGCCGTTGGCGTCAGGGGCGCCGAAACCGGTCAGGCCGGTGTTCACGCCGCAGATCAGCTCGCCACGGGCCTTGACGTCGTCAAGGGTCGAAGCCTGAGCCGAAACCGCGACCGCGAGCAGACCGGCTACGGTTGCTGCGCCGAGGAATACGGATTTTTTCATATGTATCTCTCCCTATGTCCGCCCTTTATGGGCGGGCCTTTTGTTTTGCCGGTTGGGCCGGCGGATGAAGTTTTACCTTCTAACTCGAAGAATGCGAAGATTATTGGGGGCAGGTCAAGTCCATCGCCCCTTTCAATTTGGTCTGATCGACGTCAGATCGACCGTTACTTGCGATAAATGACGCTCAGGTCGGTCTGCTAAGGTTGTAGAACCTTGCCGCATGGTCAAACGCGACCCTCTTTGCCGCTTCGGATTCGGCAAAAAGCTCGTCCTCGCCCCATGTTTCGACCTGCCAGATCTCGTCGATCCGCGCGATGGCCCATGCCTCGGCGCTGTCCAGTTTGCCCTCGATCACCGCGAATCCCACAACCAGAGATCCCGAGATCGCAACAAGGTCATGGAACGCGGCAAGGCCGAAATCGTCGATGGCCGCAACGTCGGCGTCAAAGCGTGCCAACAGCGTGGGGTCCTGCGCAATGTGCATCACGCCCGCGCCAGTCAAAAGCCGCGCGCCGAATCTGCCCTGCGCCCAGTCCAAGAGCGGGTCCCATGCGGCGGCTTGGCGTGCGGCCAGCGCCTCGGGGCCGACTGCGCGATAGCACAGCAGATCGCTGCCGCCGTATTCAGACAGCATCGCCGCCACGGCGCCATGTTGCGGGCGCACCTTGTCGAGGGCGGCATTGGCGCTGCGCGTATGCGGCATGCTCAGCGGTTTGACCTCGCCGTCCTGTGCATCCCATTCGGCGGCGACGGCCTCGGCCAGCGCCAATGTCGGCAGAATCAGCGGCGTCTTGGCGGGCGTGCGAACCGGACGGCCATCCAGTTGAACGGCATAGCCCGTGTCTTGCAGCACGGGCTTGGCTTCTTTCCAGAACCGTTTCGCTTTCCAGCCGGACATAAGGCTCTCCACTAGGACGCTCGTGCGACAGGGGCAGAGCGGCTTGACCGCTGGGGTCAGTCTTCGGGGTTGAAGGGGTCGGCCTCGGCCTCGGCCGGATTCCAGCCAAAGAAATCCCACGTGCGCTGCATGTGGTCCGGCAGGGGCGCGGTCAGGGTGATGATCTTCTTGGTGATCGGATGCTCGAAACTGATCGAGCGTGCATGCAGGTGCAGCTTGCGACTGATGTCGCCACCAATGCCCGCGCCCCAACCGTCACCCAAGTTTTCCTGACTCGATCCGCCGTATTTGCCGTCACCAATGATCGGATGCCCGATCTCGGCCATATGCGCGCGCAACTGGTGGGTCCGACCCGTGATCGGGACCAGCGCGACCCATGTCATCCGGCCACCCGCGCTTTCGATTTCGGCATAGTCGGTGTGGGCGCGTTTGGCGTCCTCGGTCTTGTCGACCTCGCGGGGGTGGATGCAGCGCATCTTTTCATTCTCGCCCCGCCCGCCGGTCTTGAGCAGTCCGAACTTGATCGAGCCCATGCGCGGTTCAGGCCGCCCTGCGACCGCCGCCCAATAGATCTTGCGCACATTGCGGTGACGCAGACCTTCGGACAGGGCGCGGGCCACGCGGTCGGTGCGGGCCAACAGCAAAACACCCGATGTGTCCTTGTCCAGACGATGCACCAGCTTGGGTTTGTCTTTGTAGCCGAACATCAGAGCCGACGAGAGCCCGTCAACATGACGGTCGCCCTGCCCCGAGCCACCTTGGCTCGGCAGGCCGGCGGGTTTGTTCAAGGCGATGATATGGTCATCCATCCACAGAACCGCGGACTGGATCATCTCGACATCGCTTTTGATGTATTTGGCGGCGCGGTTGCGGGGCGTCGATTCCTCGATCGGGCGGCTGTCTTCAGGGGCAAGGGGCGGAATGCGCACCTGCTGGCCGTCCGCCACGCGATCGCCCGGTTTGACGCGGCCACCATCAATGCGGATCTCGCCCTTGCGGCACATCTTTTCGATGCGGATCTGGCTGAGGTGCGGGAACTGCTTTTTCAGCCAGCGGTCGAGACGCTGATCGCCCTCGCCCTCGGCCACAGTGCGTAGTTCTACCTTGCTCATGCCAATACCATCCGCGTCAAAATTAGGCCTGCCACCAGCGCCCCGATGCTCAGCACCACCGAGGCCACGACATAGGCGCCCGACTGCATGAACTCGCCCCGTTCAAACAGCGTCACCGCATCCAGCGAAAAGGCCGAAAACGTGGTGAAGCCGCCAAGGATGCCGGTCATCATGAAGGGTGCCAGACGGTGCCCGCCGCGCAGCCCGAAATAGGTTGCGATCACGCCCATCAGGAACGAGCCGACGATATTTACCGCAAGCGTGCCCCAAGGAAAGTTCAGCCCCAAAAGCCGCCCCGCGCCAATATTGACGAGGTAGCGCGCCGAGGCGCCGATGGCCCCGCCAAGGGCCACAGAGATAAGCGTGTTCAACATCCGGCTCCCTTGGCCCCTCTGGCGCAGGAAGTCAATCAGAGCGGTCTTTTCCGCCCCGTTTCGCACGCAATCCCGCGAAATAATCCACCCGCTTCTTCAACTCACGCTCGAAACCGCGATCGACGGGTTGATAGAAGATGCCGCGCCGCATGGTTTCGGGGAAATAGTTCTGCCCTGAAAAACCGTCTTCGGCGTCGTGGTCATAGGCGTATCCCGCGCCGTATCCCTGATCTTTCATCATGCGCGTGGGTGCGTTGAGGATATGTTTGGGCGGAGGCTCCGATCCGGTCTTTTTCGCCGCTGCCCAAGCGGCACCAAATGCCGCATAGGCCGCATTCGATTTCGGGGCGAGCGCCAGATAGACCACCGCCTGCGCCAAGGCCAGTTCGCCTTCGGGGCTGCCCAGCCTTTCGTAGGTTTCCCAAGCCTGCAGGCAGATGCCTTGGGCCTGTGGGTCGGCAAGGCCGATATCCTCGACCGCCATGCGTGTGATGCGGCGCGCCAGAAAACGCGGGTCTTCACCGCCTTCCAACATGCGCGCCAGCCAATAAAGAGCCGCGTCGGGGTCCGAGCCGCGCACGGATTTGTGCAGGGCCGAGATCAGGTTGTAATGTTCCTCGCCCGATTTGTCGTATTTCGCGGCGCGTCGCATCAGCCGCTGGGTCAATGCTGCGGTGGCCAGCTTGCCTTCAACTTTCCATGCCGCGATCTGTTCGATCAGGTTCAAAAGCGCCCGCCCGTCACCATCGGCCATGGACAAAAGCGCCTCGCGCGCCGGTCCATCCAACGGCAGCGCACGCCCAATTTCCTTTTCCGCCCGTTGCGCCAGCCGTTCCAGATCGGCAAGGCCAAGACGGTTCAGCACCAGAACCTGCGAGCGGCTGAGAAGCGCGGCGTTCAACTCGAACGAAGGGTTTTCGGTCGTGGCGCCGACCAGCAGGATCGTGCCGTCCTCCATATGCGGCAAGAACCCGTCCTGCTGTGCCTTGTTGAAACGATGGATCTCGTCCACGAACAACAAGGTGCCGCGCCCTTGGCGGCGACGCAGTTTGGCGGCCTCGAACACTTTGCGCAATTCGGGCACGCCGGAAAAGATCGCGCTGATCTGCTCGAAATGCAGATCCGTCTCGTCCGCCAACAGCCGCGCGATGGTGGTCTTGCCCACGCCAGGCGGCCCCCAGAGAATCAGCGACGACAGAGACCCCGAGGCCAGCATGACGCCCAAAGGCCCCTCGGGGCCGAGGATTTGTTCCTGACCGATGACCTCGTCCAGCTTTTTCGGGCGCAAACGGTCAGCCAGCGGTCGGGGCCCAGCCCCAACCGCTCCATCGCCTGAAAAATTGTCGAACAGGTCCGGCATGGCGCCAAGGTAAGGGTTGCCCCCGCGCTTGGAAAGGTCAGTGCAGCTGGCTGGAGAAATCGATCCAGACCGCCTGATAGTCGATGCCACCCATATTCATGTTTCGCCCCGCTGCGCCCATGTCCAGACTGCAGCGCGCCGCCCACCGCCCCCAGTTTGACGGCAAGAGCGCCAGCATCCGCCGGATGCCTTCCTCGCGTGAGGTCCGCATCATCTGCATGACCAGACGCATCCGCACACGATGGCGGATGCCGGCGGGAATGCCTTGGGCCACGAAACCGCGTGTGACCTCCCATGTGCCTTCTTCGACAGGGGCCTCGGTGTAGAGCAGATCCTGCGGGATCGACTCCAGCAGACCACGCTGGGCGTCGCGGATCATGTAGCTATAGATCCCGCAGCGCGCGGTCGTGGGGGTCAGCCGGACGCCCGCCATGACGCGGCCCGTGTTGTCATGCACCGCCAGCCAACGCGAAACCGGAGTATCATACTGGTCGAATTCCATACCCATGGTTTCGGGCAGGTCCCAGCGGTTCTTGACGATGAAAGATTCCCGCCTTGCGCGAAGAATATTAGCAAATAACTCGCCATGGTTGTGCATGTTGGCGAACGAAATTGTCGTGCTGTGCATTTTGGCCTCCAGCTTTCAGGGTTGAGCAGATCACCCAGAAGTCGAATCCGGAGGGGACGTCACATCAGCCTATAGTCCCTCGCTCGCTGTATGGCTTCGGCAGTTGTCCTCGCCAGAAGGGCAGTTCTGGCCGAGGATAGGCGCGCTTTCAGGGCGCTTTCCGAAATCTTCAATCGTGCTGCGGCAGCTGCATGACGATCCCCTGACGCGATACACTTCAGGGCCTCGATTTGGGCTTTTGTCAAAGATTTCGGGGGCTCCGTGATGTTATGGAGCTGTTCGATGATCCGCGCGATCTTGGCGATCTCATCATCCGTGAATTCACGATCCGCGCGCGATGCCGAGGCAATCGTGCGCGATTTCATCGGGCCGCAAGAGATGGCGACCCCATACACCATATCGAACTCCCGCGCCTGTCCGATGATGTCGAACGGGTCTGGAATGTCGATTTCGCTCCATCTGGATGTGCCGAGCCGACTGAACCCCCAAGCTATAATCGGATCGCGGAGCGCATAGGCCTCCTCTGTGTAAAGATCGGTCCAACCTTGCGGATAGGTCTGGTGGTGCAAGAGCGGCAGAGCAAAGCGGATGTGCAGGGCAAAGAAGAACCCGCCCGGCGCAAGTTGGGCCAATTTGTTGGTGAACAGATCAATACCAGACCGAACAGACATACCTTTTTAGACAAGTTGTCAGAAATCTCGTCAACCATAAATTGTATGCACGAGGGACTAATACAAGGATAGAGAATGCGATTCCCCGACCCCGACCTTGTGAACCGACTGCGCACGCTGGAACCTGGGCAACTGGGCGCCCTGTTGCGGTTCCTGCAACCCCAGCCAAACGACCTGTCTGGCGAGGACCAGCCCTGCGCCAACCACCCGCGCCCGATTCCCGCAGGCCCCGTCAGCGCGCAGGTCAACGCGAACTAGGCCAAAATGAAAAAGCCCCGCCGTAGGGCGGGGCTTTTCAAGTTTGCAGACCCTCGAAGGATCTTATTCTGCGTCGGCCATCGCCTCTTCGGCGGCCAGACGGGCCTTGTCGGCGGCACCCTTGGCGGCCGGATCGCGGTCCACCAGTTCGATGATCGCCATCGGCGCCATGTCGCCATAGCGGAAACCGGCCTTCAGCACGCGGCAGTAGCCGCCCTGACGGTCCTGGTAACGCGGGCCCAGCACTTCAAAGAGCTTGGCAACGTCCTTGTCTTCTTTCAACTGCGCCGCAGCCTGACGGCGGGCATGCAGGTCGCCACGCTTGCCGAGCGTGATCAGCTTGTCGATGACGCGCTTGAGTTCTTTCGCTTTCGGCAGGGTGGTCTTGATCTGTTCGTGTTCGATGAGCGAACCGGCCATGTTGGCCCAGAGGGCCTTACGGTGTTCGTGGGTCCGGTTCAGGCGGCGGTATCCGCGAGCGTGACGCATGATGGTCTCCTAAGTAGCGTTTTTACTTTGTCCGGCAGCCGTGCGTAGCGGCTACTCTCCTTGGGGCGGAATGCCCGGGTATTGCGGGAGGCGTGGTTGACGCCTCCCGAATTGGCTTAGAACTGGTCTTCGAACTTCTTGGCCAGCTCTTCGATGTTCTCAGGCGGCCACTCTTCGACTTCCATGCCGAGGTGCAGGCCCATGCCCGAGAGCACTTCCTTGATTTCGTTCAGCGACTTGCGGCCGAAGTTCGGGGTGCGGAGCATCTCGGCTTCGGTTTTCTGGATCAGATCGCCGATATAGACGATGTTGTCGTTCTTGAGGCAGTTGGCCGAACGGACCGACAGTTCAAGCTCGTCAACCTTCTTCAAGAGCAGCGGGTTGAACTCGAGGCCGTCATCAGCCGACGAGGACGACGCGCTTTCGGGCTCGTCAAAGTTGACGAAGATCGCCAGCTGGTCCTGCAGGATGCGGGCGGCATAGGCCACGGCGTCCTCGGGGGTCAGCGAGCCATCGGTTTCGATCTTCATGGTCAGCTTGTCGTAGTCCAGAACCTGCCCTTCGCGGGTGGGCTGAACTTCGTACGAGACTTTCTTGACCGGCGAGTAGATCGCATCGATCGAAATCATGCCGATCGGGGCATCCTCGGGCTTGTTCTTGTCAGCCGCGACATAGCCTTTGCCCGTCGCAACGGTCAGTTCCATGTAAAGATCCGCGCCGTCGTCAAGGTGGCAGACCACGTGATCCTTGTTCAGGATCTCGATGCCCGACGATTCCGAGATGTCGGCAGCCGTCACAACGCCCGGGCCTTTGGCCTGAACGGTGAGGCGCTTGGGGCCTTCGACGTCCATCTTGATCGACACGCCCTTGAGGTTAAGGACGATGTCGGTCACGTCTTCACGGACGCCCGTGACGGACGAGAACTCGTGCAGGACGTTGTCGATCTGCACCGAGGTGATCGCGGCGCCCTGAAGCGACGAGAGCAGCACGCGGCGCAGCGCGTTGCCGAGCGTCAGGCCAAAGCCACGCTCCAGCGGTTCGGCGACCAGCGTCGCCTGACGCATGGGATCGTTGCCCGGACGGACATCGAGTTGCGCCGGCTTAATCAGTTCAGCCCAGTTCTTGTGGATCATGTGTCCCTCCATACCAGTCCGCCTGCCATGTCCAAACGGCGGACGCCCGAGGTTCAAAAATGACGAATCGGGACCTTGCAAAAGCAAGGCCCCGATGAGTTCGATTGCTTAGACGCGACGGCGCTTGGGCGGGCGGCAGCCGTTGTGCGCCATCGGGGTCACATCACGGATCGAGGTGATGTTGAAGCCGACAGCAGCCAGCGCGCGCAGAGCCGATTCACGGCCCGAACCGGGGCCCTGCACTTCGACTTCCAGCGTCTTGACGCCATGTTCCTGCGCCTTTTTGCCCGCGTCTTCAGCGGCCATCTGAGCGGCGTAGGGGGTCGATTTCCGCGAGCCTTTAAAGCCCATGGTGCCGGCGGACGACCACGAAATGGCGTTGCCTTGCACGTCGGAGATCAGAATCTTGGTGTTGTTGAACGAAGAGTTCACATGAGCAACGCCAGCGGCGATGTTCTTGGAAACCTTTTTCTTGCCACCACGGCGGGTATCACGAGCCATTGGTCAAACCCTCCCTTATTTCTTCTTACCGGCAATGGCCTTTGCGGGGCCTTTGCGAGTACGAGCGTTGGTGTGGGTGCGCTGACCGCGGACGGGCAGGTTGCGGCGGTGACGGAGGCCACGGTAGCAGCCAAGGTCCATCAGACGCTTGATGTTCATCGTCACTTCGCGGCGAAGGTCGCCTTCGACGGTGACGTTGGCATCGATGTACTCGCGGATCGCGAGGACTTCGGCGTCCGAAAGCTCGTTCACACGACGGGTCGCGTCGATCTTGACGGCTTCACAGATCTTGTCGGCAACGGCGGGGCCGATACCATGGATATATTGGAGGGCGATGGGGACCCGCTTTGCAGTCGGGATGTTTACGCCGGCGATACGTGCCACGTGTTCTATCCTTTTGTTGCGGTTCCGTAATACCGGAACCTTTTTTCACAACGGAAGCCCGAGGGCAGAGCCTTCGGGCCGCAGTCATTCGAGGTAATGGGCTTTTTCTGGCCGGATGCCGGAATCAACCCGTGATTCCCTTTACGGGATGGGGCTGTCTAGGGGTGGACCACCAAATCGTCAACCCCTTAGATTATTGGGCTATGCGTCCAGCGCGGCGGCCATGCTGGCCTCGACCTTGGCCATGCTGGCAAGGCCGTCGATGCTGGTGAGGCGACCCTTGGCATAATAGTAGCCGATCAATGGCGAGGTCTGCTTGTAATAGGCCAGAAGACGGGTCTTGAGGCTATCCGCGTTGTCGTCCGCGCGGCGCTTGAATTCCGCCTTTTTCCCGCACGAGCTGCAGACATGATCGGCCGGAATCGGTTTGGTGTTGTCATTATAGACCTCACCACAATTGCCGCAGGTCGAGCGCGCAGTGATGCGCGCGACAAGCGCCTCGTCATCGACCTGCATCTCGACCACACGGTCAAGCTTTTGGCCAAGTTCGCTCAGCAGACTGCCCAAGGCATCCGCCTGAGCCAGCGTGCGCGGAAAGCCGTCGAAGATATAGCCGCCGCCGGCTTTGCCGCTTTCCAGTTTTTCACGGATCAGGCCGATCACGATCTCGTCGGTAACGAGGTGGCCCTTGTCCATGACTTCCGCAACAACTTTACCCATCTCGGTACCGCTCGTGCGCGCGTCTCGCAGCATATCGCCGGTCGAGAGCTGCACCATGTCACGCTTCTCGACGAGAAGCCGTGCTTGGGTGCCTTTGCCGGCACCGGGCGGTCCAAGAAGGATTATGTTCATTTACGGAAGGCTCCCCTGGGTTTCTTGGCGCCGCCGCGCTTGCCACGCAGCTGCGATTTTTCGATCAGACCCTCGTACTGATGGGCCAGAAGGTGCGACTGGATCTGCTGGATCGTATCCATGCCGACCGAAACCACGATCAGGATCGAGGTGCCGCCAAAGTAGAACGGAACCGAGAGCTGATAACGCAGGATTTCAGGCAGCAGACAGACCAGCGCCAGATAGCCCGAACCCAGAACCAGCACGCGGTTGACCACGTATTCCAGATATTCGGCAGTCTTTTTGCCGGGACGGATGCCGGGAACGAAACCGTTCTGGTTCTTCAGGTTGTCGGCAACTTCATCAACCTTGAAGGCGACTTCGTGGGTGTAGAAGTAGCTGAAGAACACGATCATCACGGTGAAGAACACCAGATAGAGCGGCTGACCGGGGCCGAAATAGGCCAGAATCGTCGACATGATCGAACCGGTCGTTCCCGAGCTGGCAAAGGCCGAAAGCGTGTTGGGCAGCAACAAGAGCGCCGAGGCAAAGACCGCGGGAATGACGCCCGACGGGTTGACCTTGATCGGCAGGTGCGACGAACCGGCGTCATAGATCTTCATGCCCACCTGACGGCGGGGATACTGGATGTGGATCTTGCGCAGGCTGCGCTCCATGAACACCACAAAGCCCAGCACCACGGCCACCAGCGCCATGACAATCAGCACCGTGCCCCAGCTATTGGTTTCACGGCTCTGGCTCAGGAAACGCACCGCGGCGGCAGGCATTTCAGCGATGATGCCGACAAAGATGATCAGCGAGGTGCCGTTGCCGATGCCGCGCGAGGTGATCTGTTCGCCCAGCCACATCAGGAACAAGGTGCCGCCGACAATGGTGATCACCGCCGAAAGGCGGAAGAACATGCCCGGATCGGTGACCATGTCACCAGCCTCGAGGCTGGCCGCCAGCGCATAGGCCTGAAACGAGGCCAGAACCACGGTGCTGTAACGGGTGTATTGGTTGATCTTCTTGCGGCCCTGCTCGCCTTCCTTGCGAAGCTGCTTCCAGGGCTCATACATCGACGCGACCAACTGAATGATGATCGATGCCGAGATATAAGGCATGATGCCGAGGGCAAAAATGCCCATCCGCTTGAGCGCGCCACCGGTGAACATGGTCAGGATGCCGCCAAGGCCCGTGGCCTGCGTATCCATAAAGCTGCGGAGCGCGTCGGTGTTGATGCCGGGGACCGGAATATAGGTGCCAAGGCGGAACACGATCAGAAGACCGATCGTGAAGAAAATCCGCTGGCGAAGCTCGGTTGCCCGTCCAAGGGCGCCCCAGCTCAGATTCGCGGCCATTTGTTCAGCAGCAGATGCCATTAAGATATCTCTTTTCATGCAAACGCCGCCGACCGGTTCCCCGGGACGGCGGCGTTGGGAAAACTCGTGGAAGATGTAAGCGGCGAAAGCGCCGCCTACAACCGGTTATTCCGCCGCAGTCGCGGTAGCCACGTTCAGAGCGCCACCGGTGGCGGCGACAGCTTCGATGGCACCCTTGGAAGCGCCGGTCACGGTGATGGTGGCCTTGGCCTTGAATTCACCCTTGGCCAGCACGCGAACGCCGTCCAGCTTGCGACGGATGATGCCCGAGGCCAGCAGCGCGTCTTCGGTGATCTCGACCTTGGCGTCGATCTTGCCTTCGTCGATGAACTTCTGGATCAGGCCGAGGTTAACGACGGCGAATTCTTTACGGTTGGGCTTGCTGAAGCCACGCTTCGGCAGGCGGCGGTAGAGCGGCATCTGGCCGCCTTCGTAACCACCCAGAGCCACGCCCGAACGCGACTTTTGACCCTTGATACCACGGCCGGCAGTCTTACCGACGCCCGAACCGGGACCACGCGCAACGCGCTTTTTCTTTTTCGCGGCACCGTCGTTGTCGCGGAGTTCATGCAGTTTCATATCGCTTCTCCTTGCCGGAACTGCCCTCCGAGCGATCAGAAGGACAAACACGGCTTATCAATGATTCTTGACCCATGATTTGGGCCATCGTGGGCCTATAGACGGTCGGGCCATGTGACGCAAGGGCCGGGCTTGTCCGCCAAGCGCCGCGACCTAATTCGCTGGCATGATCATCACCGTCAATGACCACTACCAGCAGAATTACAGCTACGCGCGCGAGGCGTCGCAGGGCGAAGGCTTTGATCCGGCGTTTTCGCCACAGCTGTCGCCCGCACAGATGCTGGCGATGGGGGTCTTTGAAGGCAAATACCTCAATGACTGCCGTGCCGAGTTTCCGGCAGACTGGTTTGCCAATGCGCGTCTCGCGGACCGCCCCGACCCCGCCTGCAACTATTTTGGCATCAAAAGCCGACAACCCTTGGCGGTCTGGCGCGAAAAGGGCTGGATTTACGGCCCCGATCCGCGCGGCTGGTTCCAGTGGTATTGCCGCTATTGGATGGGCCGCCGCCTGTCAGAGACCGACGCCGTCCAGATCCGCCGTTGGCGCGCCTTTGCCCGCCATGCCGGACAGATCCGCGCCAATTGCCGCGAAGGTGACATCTGGTGCCGTCCGCGCCAGCGGCAGGCGCTGCTGCAATGGGCCTATGATCCGTTCATCTGAACAAACGAAAACGCCCCGGCCGTTTCGGGCCGGGGCGCTATCTCAGGTCTCAAAGGGCGGGATTAGCCGCGCTCTTCGATGATCTCCACAAGGTGGGGGATCGCATTGACCATGCCGCGCACCGAGGGGGTATCCTCGAGCTCACGGGTTTTGTGCATCTTGTTCAGGCCGAGACCGATGAGGGTGCGGCGCTGGACGTCGGGGCGGCGAGCCGGCGAACCGACCTGCTTGACCACGATGGTTTTCTTCGTTGCCATGTTCCGAACTCCTTAGGCTTCGACGGCTTCGGTGGCTTCTTCCGGCTTGCGCAGGATGTCAGCAACCTTTTTGCCACGACGCTGAGCCACGGCGCGGGGCGACTGCTCGTTACGCAGGCCGTCCAGCGTGGCGCGGATCATGTTGTAGGGGTTCTGCGAACCCATCGACTTGGCGACCACGTCCTGGATGCCGAGCATCTCGAACACAGCGCGCATCGGACCACCGGCGATGATGCCGGTACCCGGGACGGCGGTGCGCATCACGACGCGGCCGGCGCCGTGGCGACCTTCCATGTCGTGGTGCAGGGTGCGGCCATCACGAAGCGCCACACGGATCATCGAGCGCTTGGCCTGTTCAGTGGCCTTACGGATCGCTTCCGGCACTTCCTTGGCTTTACCTTTGCCAAAGCCTACGCGGCCCTTCTGGTCGCCGACCACGACGAGCGCTGCAAAGCCAAAGCGTTTGCCGCCCTTCACGGTCTTGGACACACGGTTGATCGCCACGAGACGATCGGCGAATTCCGGCGCGGCTTCCTCGCGGCGTTCGCGGCGGTTCTCACGTTCTGCCATTCTCTCGTCTCCTTAGATCTTCAGGCCGGCTTCACGAGCGGCGTCGGCAAGAGCTTTGATCTTGCCATGGAACAGGAAACCACCACGGTCGAAGTAAGCAGCCTCGACGCCCGCCTTTTTGGCGCGCTCCGCGATTGCCACACCGACCACTTTCGCGGCTTCGATGTTGTTCTTGCCAACCACGCCCAGATCCTTCTCGAGAGAAGAAGCCGAAGCTACGGTCACGCCGTTCACGTCGTCGATCAGCTGGACGCTGATGTTCTTGCTGGACCGGTGCACAGACAGCCGCAGGCGGCCGGCGTTCACCGAGCGAAGCTTGTTCCGGACGCGCATGCGGCGCTTCAGAAACAGTTCTCGTTTCGTATTTGCCATGTTTGCGATCCTTACTTCTTCTTCCCTTCCTTGCGGAAGATATACTCGCCTTTGTACTTGATCCCTTTGCCCTTGTAGGGCTCGGGAGCACGCCATTCGCGGATGTTAGCCGCAACCTGGCCGACGAGTTGGGCGTCGATGCCCTCGATGACGATTTCGGTCTGCTTGGGCGTGGTAACAGTCACACCGGCGGGGACCTCGAAGTTCACGTCGTGGCTATAGCCGAGCGCGAGTTTCAGGGTGTTGCCCTGCATCTGCGCACGATAACCAACACCGCTGATTTCGAGCTCTTTCTTGAAACCGGCGGTGACGCCGGTCACGAGGTTGCGGATCATCGAGCGGGACATGCCCCACTGCTGACGCGCACGCTTGGAGGTGCCACGCGGGCTGACCGAAACCATGTTCTGGTCAACCGCGATGGTGACATCGTCGGTCGCGGCGAACTTGAGCACGCCCTTGGGACCTTTGACCTCAATGGTCTGGCCCGAAACGGCGGCGGTTACGCCCTGGGGAAGCTCAACCGGCTTTTTGCCAATACGAGACATTGTGCGCGCCTCCTTAGAACACGGTGCAAAGCACTTCGCCACCAACGTTGGCAGCGCGTGCATTCGCGTCCGACATCACACCCTTGGGGGTGGAGACAATCGACACACCCAGGCCCTGACGGACCGACGGAATGTCCTTGACGCCCATGTAGACGCGACGGCCGGGCTTGGAGACCCGCTTGATTTCGCGAATGACAGGGGTGCCATCGAAGTACTTGAGGCTGATGGTCAGGGCCGCGTGGCCGTTGGCATCAGTGCTGGGCTCGTAGCCGCGGATGTAGCCTTCGTCGGCCAGCACATCCAGCACCCAAGCGCGAAGCTTGGAGGCGGGCGTGTCAACCGTCGAACGGCCGCGCATTTGCGCGTTGCGGATACGGGTCAGCATATCACCGATAGGATCGTTCATTTATCTAACCCTCCTTACCAGCTTGACTTGACCAGGCCGGGGATCTCGCCGTTCGAGCCAAGCTCGCGCAGCATGATCCGGCTGATCTTGAGCTTACGGTAGTACGCGTGGGGACGACCGGTCAGCTGGCAGCGGTTGTGAAGACGGGTGGCCGAAGAGTTGCGCGGCAGCTGAGCCAGCTTGAGGCTCGCCTTGAAACGCTCTTCAACGGGTTTCGTCTGGTCATTGATGATCGCTTTGAGAGCAGCGCGCTTGGTGGCGTACTGGGCCACCAGCTTTTCGCGCTTCACTTCGCGCTCGACCATGGATTTCTTAGCCATATTTCTATCTCCTCCCGCGCGTCACGAGTTGAAGGGCATGTTGAATTGCTTCAACAGCGCCTTGGCTTCCGCGTCGGTCTTCGCGGTGGTGCAGATCACGATGTCCATACCCCAGACTTCGTCGACTTTGTCGAAGTTGATTTCCGGGAATACGATGTGTTCCTTGATGCCGCAGGCATAGTTGCCACGGCCGTCAAAGGACTTGCCCGGCACGCCGCGGAAGTCGCGGATACGGGGCATTGCAACGGTGATCAGACGATCGAGGAATTCGTACATCCGGTCGCCACGGAGGGTGACCTTGACGCCGAGGGGCATCTCTTCACGGACGCGGAAGCCGGCGATCGACTTCTTGGCCTTGTTGATGACTGCCTTTTGACCGGCGATCGTGGACAGGTCTTCCTGAGCCGACTTGACCTTTTTGCTATCACGGACGGCTTCTGCACCGCAGCCAATGTTCAGCACGATCTTGTCGAGACGGGGGATCTGCATGTCGTTCTTGTAGCCGAACTCTTCTTTGAGCGCGGCGCGAACGGCGTCCTTGTAATGGGACTTCAGACGCGGGGTGTAGGTTGCAGCGTCAAGCATCAGATCGCCTCCCCAGTGGTCTTGGCGTAGCGGACCTTGGCCTCGCCTTCCACACGGAAGCCGACGCGGGTTGCTTTGCCGTTGGCATCAACGATGGCGAGGTTCGACAGATCGATCGGCATCGCTTTGGGCTGACGGCCACCCTGATTGGTCTGGGTGGGCTTGACGTGGCGGATGGCCACGTTGACGCCCTCGACCACGGCCTTGCCGGCCTTGGGGTCGACCGAAACGATCTCGCCCTTCAGGCCCTTGTCCTTGCCGGTGAGCACGACGACCTTGTCGCCTTTACGGAGTTTCGCAGCCATTACAGCACCTCCGGAGCAAGCGAGATGATCTTCATGAAGTTCTTGGCGCGCAGTTCGCGAACGACCGGCCCGAAGATACGGGTGCCGACAGGCTCGCCCGAGTTGTTGAGGATCACCGCGGCGTTGCGGTCAAAACGAATGGCAGTCCCGTCTTCGCGACGGACTTCCTTGGCGGTGCGAACGACAACGGCCTTGCGGACGTCACCCTTCTTCACACGACCACGCGGAATGGCTTCCTTGACGGAGACGACGATAATGTCGCCCACCGACGCATAGCGACGGTGCGAGCCACCCAGAACCTTGATGCACTGAACTCGGCGAGCGCCAGAGTTATCAGCAACATCCAGATTGGTCTGCATCTGGATCATTTGGTTACTCCCGACCTTTGGGGGGGCTGCAGCGCCCTATCCCCCAGGGTTTCGATTGATTGTTCAGTGATCGCCTTATTCAGCGATAACTTCCCAACGTTTGGTCTTCGACTTCGGCGCACATTCTTGAATGCGAACGCTATCGCCGACGTTGAAAGCATTATGCTCGTCATGAGCACGGTACTTTTTCGACTTACGCACGGTCTTCTGAAGCAGCGGGTGCTTGAAGCGGCGTTCAACCAGAACGGTCACGGTCTGCTGGTTCTGGTTCGAGGTGACAACACCCTGAAGGATACGCTTGGGCATAGTCTTAGGCCTCCGAAGCGGCAGCAGCCGCCTTTTCGTTCAGGATCGACAGCACGCGGGCAGCGTCACGACGGACAGAGCGCATGCGGGCGGTATTCTCGAGCTGGCCAGTGGCCTGCTGGAAGCGCAGGTTGAACTGCTCTTTCTTGAGCGCAACCAGATCGTCGCGGAGCTGGTCCGGCGTCTTGGCGCGAAGTTCGTTGGCGTTCATTCGCCTTTTCCTTTCGACATCACCAGAAGGCCCCCGTTGAAGGGTCACCCGTGACCTGGTGGATGAATGACAAACAAGCGAATCCCGAGTCGCCCCGGAATCCGCGAGATGGGACCCTATACGGGAGGGGTCCATAAAGGGCAAGGACAAGTTTGGCGGCGTCGGCTGCGCCCACTGGCCGCGGTGCGCAACAGTTGATCGGCGGCCTTTGGCAAGGCTAGCTTGGGGCCAATGTTAACCTGTGTTTGGGGTAAATTTTAGCACATGCAAATCAGGACGGCCCTCTGGCGGCGCACCCCGCCTGCGGTTTTTCCGGTCAGTCTGGGGTTGTTCGGGCTTGGGCTGGGTTGGCGCAATGCGGCCGATGTTTTGCCCGTGGCGCATGAGATCGGCGATCTGCTGCTGGCCTTTGCCACGGCGTTTTTCCTGTATTTCTTTGCCTTCTACCTGCGAAAGGTCATCGCCCGCCCGTCGGTGCTGATCGACGAGGTGCAAAGCCCCCCTGCCCGCGCCGGCCTATCCGCCGCGGCCATGTCGATGATGCTCTTGGCTGCGGCGCTGTTGCCCTTTGGTCTGCACGTGCCCGCGGTGTGGTGGACCGGTGTCATTTTGCAAATCGGTGCGAGCGGAATTGGTTGTTACGCCATCTGGCGTGATCCTGGTGAAACGCGCGGCTTTACCACCTTTCAATACCTGACCTTTGTCGGCCCCGTCGTCGGGCCGATTGCTGGCATCCCCTTGGGCCACCTTTGGGAAAGCCGCGTGCTGACAGCCGCAGCACTGGTGCCCTATGTGATCATAACGCTGGGCTTTGCCTTGGGCGCGCTGCGTCGCGGACTGCCGGTGATGTTGCGCCCGACCTTGGCGATCTATCTGGCCCCGAACTGTCTTTTTGCCACAAGCTTTGGCTTGCTGAACGTCGACTGGGCGTTCCACCTCTTTTACTGGACATCCTGCGCCATCGCCTTGGCCTTGGTCCCCTTGGGTCCATGGATGATGCGCGGTGGCTGGTCGCCGCTGTGGTCGGCATTTACCTTTCCCGCGACGGCTTTCTTGCTGGTGCAGACGCTGGCCGTGGCCAAGGGTCTGGGCGCCCCCGCCGTATTTGGCACCTATGGCGCTTTGGCCATAGCGACGCCCTTGGTCTTGCTGATCACCTACCGGTTCATCATGACTTGGGTAACGGGCGAACTGGCCGATGCCTCGGGTGCGGCGCAGGCCTAGGGCGACGGACCGGCCAATCCGTGTTAACCTGACCCTCTGGGCAAAGGGAGATGCGGATGGAGATGGACCGCCAACGGGTCTCGAACGGCAATCCGATGGAGGAAATTGTGGGCTTTAGCCGCGCGGTGCGCGTCGGGCCCTTCATCGCGGTGGGCGGCACTGCGCCTGTCGATACCAACGGCAAGACCGTTGGGGTCGGCGATGTCTTTGCCCAGACCACCCGCTGTTTCGAAATCATCGAGGCCGCGCTGATCGCCGCCGGATCCGGCCTGCACGATATCGTCCGCACACGGGTGATCCTGACCGACATCGACAATTGGAAACGGGCCATCGAGGCGCGCAAGGCCTATTGTCGTGACGCGCGCCCTGTCGACACGATCATGGCGATCAACCGTTTTGTGAACCCCGAATGGCTGGTCGAGATTGAGGTCGATGCGGTGATTGCCGAGGCGTAGCCCCGAACAAGGAAACCCCTGCCGTTTCGGGCAGGGGTCCAATTTCATGCGCGGTCTTTATGGGCGGGTATTCGGCGTCCCTGCGTTGGTTCAGCGGCCCTCGACCTGATCCAGATACTGGCCATAGCCCTGCGCCTCCATCTCGGCCTTGGGCACGAAACGCAGGCTGGCCGAGTTGATGCAGTAGCGCAGCCCGCCCATGTCGCGCGGGCCGTCAGGGAAAACATGGCCCAGATGGCTGTCGCCGTGCTTTGAGCGCACCTCGACCCGCCGCATCCCATGGGTGGTGTCAGCATGTTCCGTCACATTGTCGATCGGCTTGGAAAACGAAGGCCAGCCGCAGCCCGAATTGAACTTGGCCGACGAGGCAAAGAGCGGCTCGCCGGAAACCACATCGACGTAAATACCCGGCTCGAAATGATGATCGTATTCGCCGGTAAAGGGCCGCTCGGTGCCGCTTTGCTGGGTCACTCGATACTGCTCGGGCGTCAGTTTGGCGATGGCATCTTCGGTCTTGGCGTAGGTCATGTCTCTCCCCTCCTTTGGAACGTCAGACCCGATATGGGGTGCGCCCCTGCGTTCACCAATTCACATTACGCTTACCACAAGGTGACAGCACAACAGCCGAAGCTGGCATAAGCCGTAAGGCGATTTCCGGTGTCGCCGCAACAAGCCAGCGCCACAAACGAAAACCCCCGCCGTTTCGGGCGGGGGTTTCCTTGTCTCGCGGCGAGGACGGGCTTACCAGTCTTCGCGCTGAACGGTGCGGGTCTTGATCGGCAGCTTCATCGCGCCGAGGCGCAGGGCCTCGCGGGCGATTTCTTCCGAAACGCCGTCGATCTCGAACATGATCCGGCCGGGCTTGACGCGGCAGGCCCAGTAATCGACCGAACCCTTACCTTTACCCATACGGACTTCGGTAGGCTTCGAGGTCACCGGAACGTCCGGGAACACGCGGATCCAGACACGGCCCTGACGCTTCATGTGGCGCGTGATCGCGCGGCGAGCCGCTTCGATCTGGCGCGCCGTGATGCGCTCGGGTTGCGTGGCCTTGAGGCCGAAGGAACCGAAGTTAAGGTCAGAACCGCCCTTGGCTTCGCCATGGATCCGGCCCTTGTGCACCTTGCGGAATTTTGTGCGCTTGGGTTGCAGCATCTTCAGTTACTCCTCAACGCTCACGACGCTCGGGACGCGCGCCGCGCGGAGCCGGGACGTCCTGGGCTTCTGCGGCCTTACGGTCGCGGGCCTGGGGGTCATGCTCCATGATCTCGCCTTTGAAGATCCAGACCTTGATCCCGATGATACCATAGGGGGTCATGGCTTCAGACAGCGCATAGTCGATGTCGGCGCGGAGCGTGTGCAGCGGCACACGGCCCTCACGGTACCATTCGGTACGTGCGATCTCAGCACCGCCGAGGCGGCCTGCGACGTTCACACGGATACCGAGCGCACCCATACGCATGGCGTTTTGCACCGCGCGCTTCATGGCGCGGCGGAACGACACACGACGCTCGAGCTGCTGGGCGATGGATTCACCGACCAGAGCAGCATCAAGCTCGGGCTTGCGCACTTCAACGATGTTGAGGTGCAGTTCCGACTTGGTCAGACCAGCAAGCTTCTTGCGGAGCGTTTCGATGTCCGCGCCTTTCTTGCCGATGATGACGCCCGGACGGGCGGCGTGGATCGTGACGCGGCACTTGCGGTGCGGACGCTCGATGATCACGCGGCTGACGCCGGCTTGCTTGGCTTCTTTCTTCACGAAGTCCTTGATCTTGAGGTCTTCGAGCAGAAGGTTGCCGTATTCCTTGTTGTCGGCGTACCAGCGGCTGTCCCAGGTGCGGTTGACCTGAAGGCGCATCCCGACGGGATTGACTTTGTTACCCATTAGGCTTGCTCCTCGACTTGACGAACCTTGATTGTCAGTTCCGAAAACGGCTTCATGATTTTGCCGTAGCGACCGCGCGCACGCGGACGGCCACGCTTCATCACAAGGTTCTTGCCGACATATGCTTCGGCGACGACGAGCGTATCCACATCGAGATTGTGGTTGTTCTCGGCGTTGGCGATAGCCGACTGCAGGCACTTCTTCACGTCGTCAGCGATACGCTTTTTCGAGAAGGTGAGGTCCGCGAGGGCGCGTTCCACCTTCTTGCCGCGGATCATAGCGGCAACGAGGTTCAGTTTCTGCGGCGAGGTGCGAAGCATTTTGGACTTTGCCATCGCTTCGTTGTCGGCCACGCGGCGCGGATTCTTTTCCTTGCTCATGGCTTACTTCCTCTTGGCTTTTTTGTCGGCTGCGTGACCGTAGTAGGTACGCGTCGGCGAATATTCACCGAACTTCTGACCGATCATGTCTTCGGTCACATTGACCGGAACGTGTTTCTGACCGTTGTAGACGCCGAAGGTCAAGCCGACAAACTGCGGCAGGATCGTCGAACGACGCGACCAGATCTTGATCACTTCATTACGGTTCGCTTCGCGCGCCGCTTCGGCCTTTTTCAGGACGTAAGCGTCAACGAAGGGACCTTTCCAAATAGAACGAGCCATGGATTAACGGCCTTTCTTCGCATTGCGCGAACGCAGGATGAGCTTCGACGAAGCCTTCTTGCGGTTGCGGGTCTTGTTACCCTTGGTGCCCTTGCCCCAAGGCGTGACCGGGTGACGGCCACCCGAGGTCCGGCCTTCACCACCACCGTGGGGGTGGTCGATCGGGTTCATGGCAACACCGCGGACGGTCGGACGAATGCCAAGGTGGCGCATACGACCGGCTTTGCCGAAGTTCTGGTTCGAGTTGTCGGGGTTCGACACGGCGCCAACAGTGGCCATGCATTCCTGACGGACCAGACGCAGCTCGCCCGACGAAAGGCGGATCTGCGCATAGCCACCGTCGCGACCGACGAATTGCGCGTAGGTGCCGGCGGCACGGGCGATCTGGCCGCCTTTGCCGGGCTTCATTTCGATGTTGTGGACGATCGTACCGATCGGCATGCCCGAGAAGGGCATCGCGTTACCGGGCTTTACGTCGGTCTTCGCACCAGCGACCACCTGGTCGCCAACAGCGAGACGCTGCGGAGCGAGGATGTAGGCCAACTCGCCGTCGGTATAACGCACAAGCGCGATAAAGGCGGTACGGTTGGGGTCATATTCGATACGCTCGACGATCGCCGGGATATCGAATTTACGACGCTTGAAATCCACCACGCGGTAGAGACGCTTCGCGCCACCACCTTTGTGCCACATCGTGATACGTCCGGTATTGTTCCGGCCACCCGTTTTGGTCAAACCCTCGGTGAGGGCTTTGACGGGACGACCTTTCCAAAGCTCCGAACGGTCGATCAGCACCAGCCCGCGCTGGCCAGGCGTCGTCGGCTTATACGACTTAAGTGCCATGCTTTTCTGTCTTCCGTTGCTTTGCGGGCGTTAGCCCGGCTCTTCGTTGAAGGGCCCCGAAGGTCCCCGATTAGATCACGGCGCATTCAGCGCGCCATTTCCGCCTTTTTCCGGTGCCGCAACGAATCACGACCCCATAAAAACATCAGCCCCGGACGAATCCGGGACCGGGCAGATGGGGCCTGATAGTGAAGCGCGGGGGAATGGTCAAGGGTTCTACGCCCTCGCCCCGATTTGTCTAGGCGCGCAGCACCTTTTCCATGGGCCGACCCTTTGCGATCTCGTCCACCAGCTTGTCGAGATAGCGTATCTCCAGCATCAGCGGATCTTTGATCTCGTGCAGTTTGACGCCGCAGATCGTGCCTGTAATCAGCGACCGCGCCGGATTCATCGCAGGTGCGCTGGCAAAAAAGTCCTGAAACGTGGTCTTGCGTTCGATCTGGTCCTGCATACCGGCAGCATCATAACCCGTAAGCCACGATATCACCTGATCAAGCTGCGCCCGCGTCTGACCCTTACGTTCCACCTTGGCCACATAGGCGGGGTAAACGCTGGCAAAGGTCATCTTGTAGATGCGTTCGTTGATGTTCATGACCGACCCTTTTGCAGAACTATCCCACCCTACCCGCCTGTCGCCAAATGAAAAGGCCCCGGGCGCTTGCGCATCCGGGGCCGATCCTTGGTGCCTTGTGGCCGATCAGAGACCGGTCGACACGTCGATGGTGTTGCCCTCGACGAGGGTGACATAGGCCTTTTTCACGTCATTCCGGGTGCCGAGTTGGCCACGGAAACGCTTGACCTTGCCTTTGGTGATGGTCGTGTTGACCGACTTCACCTTGACGCCGAAGAGAGCTTCGACAGCGGCTTTGATCTGCGGCTTGTTGGCCGACATCGCCACTTCAAAGACAACAGCATTGGCTTCGGAAGCCATGGTTGCCTTTTCGGTGATGACCGGCTTGCGGATCACGTCGTAGTGTTCAGCTTTCGCGCTCATTTCAGACGGGCCTCCAGAGCTTCGACAGCCGCCTTGGTGAGCACAAGCGTGTCACTGCGGAGGATGTCGTAGACGTTCGCGCCCATCGAGGGCAGGATGTCCAGGTTTTCGAGGTTGCGGGCTGCACGGGCGAAGCCTTCGTTGACCGAAGCACCGTCGATGATCAGCGCACGCTTCCAGCCGAGGCTGGCGACCTGCTTGGCGAGGGCCGAAGTCTTCACTTCATCCATCACGGCAGCGTCGATGATCACAAGCTCGCCAGCCTTGGCCTTGGCCGAGAGGGCGTGCTTGAGACCCAGAGCGCGGAACTTCTTGGTCAGGTCATGTGCATGGCTACGGGGCTGCGGGCCCTTGTAGACGCCACCGTGACGGAAGATCGGGGCCTTGCGGGAACCGTGACGTGCGCCACCGGTGCCCTTCTGGCGGTAGATCTTCTTGGTCGAGTAGCTCACATCCGATTTGCCGAGAGTCGAGTGCGTACCGGCCTGAGCCTTGGCACGCTGCCAACGGACGACGCGATGCAGGATGTCGGCGCGGGGCTCGAGGCCAAAGATGGCGTCGTCGAGTTCGACAGCGCCGGCTTTTTTGCCGTCAAGCTTGATGGCTTCAGCCTTCATTGTTCTCGCCTCCTTCAACGGCATCTGCGACAGCGGCGGTCGCGGCGGACTTGAGGGCAGCCGGGTAAACGGTGCTCTCAGCGGTGGGCTTTTTCACGGCGTCCTTGACGGTGACCCAGCCACCCTTGGAACCAGGGACAGCGCCCTTGACCATGATAACGCCGCGCTCGACGTCGGTGCGGACGACCTGCAGGTTCTGGGTGGTCACACGGACGGCACCAAGGTGACCGGCCATCTTCTTGCCCTTGAACACGCGGCCGGGGTCCTGACACTGACCGGTCGAACCGTGCGAGCGGTGCGAGACCGACACGCCGTGCGAAGCACGCAGACCACCGAAGTTGTGACGCTTCATCGCACCGGCAAAACCTTTACCGATCGAGATGCCCGACACGTCGACGAACTGGCCGTCGAAGTAGTGGTTTGCAGCGATCTCGGCACCCACGGGGATCAGGTTTTCCGGGGCAACCCGGAATTCCGCGACCTTACGCTTGGGCTCGACCTGAGCGGTCGCAAAGTGACCACGCATGGCTTTCGAGACGCGCTTGACCTTCGCGTTGCTCGCGCCGAGCTGAACGGCGGTATAGCCATCCTTGTCGGCGGTCCGCTGCGCGATGACCTGCAGGTTGTCGAGTTGAAGAACGGTCACAGGAACCTGACGGCCGTCTTCCATGAACAGGCGGGTCATGCCCACCTTCTTGGCGATAACACCAGTACGCAACATGGCTATCTCCTTAGACCTTGATCTCGACGTCAACGCCGGCGGCGAGGTCGAGCTTCATCAGCGCGTCCACGGTCTGCGGAGTCGGGTCAACGATGTCCAGAAGACGCATATGCGTGCGGATCTCGAACTGGTCGCGCGACTTCTTGTCGATGTGCGGACCACGGAGAACCGTGAATTTTTCGATCTTGTTCGGCAGCGGAATCGGACCGCGCACAGAGGCGCCGGTGCGTTTCGCAGTGCTTACGATCTCGGCGGTGGACGCATCCAGAACGCGGTAATCGAAAGCCTTGAGCCGAATGCGAATGTTTTGGCTTTGTGCGGCCATTATCATTGCCTTTCGCGGCTACAGATTGAGAGGTCGATCTGGCGGAATTGCCAGACCCACATCGAATCCGGAACTTCAAGAGTTGCGGGGCGGGCAATAAAGCCCGCCCCGCGGAATTGCAACCGCGTAATTACGCGATGATTTTCGAGACGACGCCTGCGCCGACGGTGCGGCCGCCTTCGCGGATAGCGAAGCGGAGCTTTTCTTCCATGGCGATCGGCGCGATCAGTTCGACTTCGAACTTCAGGTTGTCGCCGGGCATCACCATTTCAGTGCCTTCCGGCAGGTTCACGGTGCCGGTCACGTCGG
>JAHEBS010000114.1 GCA_024642145.1 Marivivens sp. | reverse complement strand
TTGGGCTTGTCGGCCTTCCGGTGGGGGCCGCGTTTTTGGTTGATGGTAGCACGGGCGTCGCCCGCGCATGGGGTGTCAGCGACACGGTCATCGGCCTGACCATTGTGGCACTGGGCACCTCACTGCCCGAACTTGCGACAACGGTGATCGCGGCGCTCCGCCGTCAGACCGAGGTTGCATTGGGCAATGTGATCGGGTCGAACCTGTTCAACATTCTTGGCATTTTGGGCCTTGCCAGCCTTTTCGGCGACATTCCCGCCGACCCCGGCTTTTTCTCGCGCGATCTTTGGGTCATGCTGGCATCGGCGCTTGTGCTGGTTCCTGTGGTCTTTTTCCGCACAAACCTGACACGGCGCTGGGGCGTTGGGCTTATCGGGGCCTATGCGCTTTATCTTTGGACCCTGATCTGACGGAGCCCGCATGATCGTCCGCGCCTTTATCTTGCTGCTGATTGTCATGGCGCTCTTGGGTGTCTTTGGCACATGGCGGGGCAAGCGCAATCTACGGGGGCGGAAATGACCGCGCGGGGCCGCGCTCTGGTCACTGGCGCGGGCGCGCGTCTGGGACAGGCCATGGCCATCTATCTGGGCAGTCGCGGCTTTGATGTCGCTGTCCATTACGCCAGTTCATCCGATGGCGCCGAGGCAACCGCCGCCGCCATCCGCGCCGCTGGCGGTCGCGTTGTCACCTTGCAGGCGGATCTATTGTCAGAGGCAGAAACCCAAGCGCTGGTTCCCCGCGCCGCCGAGGCGCTGGGCGGTGCGTTGACCTGTCTTGTGAACAACGCCTCGATTTTCGAATACGACAACATCCGCACCGCAACCCGCGAAAGCTGGGACCGACACATGGGTTCGAACCTGCGTGCGCCCTTCGTTCTGACCCAGTCCATGGCCGCCGCCTGTCCCGAGCCGCTGGTCGATGCGCGGGGCGAGCCTGTGGCGCAGGGGTTGGTGGTCAACATGATCGATCAGCGCGTGCATCGGCTGACGCCCGAGTTCATGACCTACACGATTGCCAAGATGGGGCTTTGGACTTTTACCCGCACGGCGGCGCAGGCGCTGGGCCCCAAGGTGCGCGTTAACGGCATCGGGCCAGGTCCGACCCTGCAAGGGGCGAACGAGACCAAGGAACATTTCGACGGCGCACGGCGCGCGACCCTGCTGGGGCGTGGCGCGAACCCTGCGGATGTGGTTGGGGCGCTTGGATATTTCCTCGATGCACCTGCTGTGACAGGGCAGATTCTGGCCATCGACGGGGGCCAACATCTGGCGTGGAAGACGCCTGGAACCGGCGCCTAGGTTGGTCGCGCAACAAAGTTGTGCACCGGTCACGCAAGCCTTCACAATTCGTTTACAAATCCCCAGTGATTTCAGGCACTTGCCAATAGGTCAAAATTAAAATTAACAATAACAAGGGGTTGTAAAACTGCCTAAAAAATAGGCAGTCCGTTGAAGGGCCCGAAATTCAAGGAAGATTCCACGCGCCCCAGAACTTTCCCACGGAGTTATCCACAGAAACAGTGGATGCCTTTTCCCTTGAGGTCGGCAAGATATCATTGCAGCAGCCCAGAGAATCGCGAGCCTGATGACCGAAACCGCTGAACAAAACGTATATCTGCCCAAGGGCCATGCGGTTATCCAGTCCTACCTGCGCCAATTGGATGGCTCGCCGGGGGTCTACAGGATGCTCGATGCGCAGGCGCGCGTGCTTTATGTCGGCAAGGCGCGCAACCTCAGGGCGCGGGTGTCCAGCTATGCCCGACCAGGCGATCACAGCCCGCGGATTGCGCGCATGATCGCTGAAACCGCCTCGATGATGTTTCTGACCACACGGACCGAAACCGAGGCGCTGTTGTTAGAGCAAAACCTCATCAAACAGCTCAAGCCGCGCTACAACGTGCTGCTGCGCGACGACAAATCTTTCCCCAATATCCTTGTCAGCCGCGAACATCGCTTTGCCCAGATCAAGAAGCATCGCGGCGCCAAGACGGAAAAGGGCGATTACTTCGGCCCCTTCGCCAGCGCCGGCGCGGTGAACCGAACGCTCAATCAGCTGCAAAAGGTGTTCTTGCTGCGCAACTGCGCCGACTCGGTTCTGGAAAGCCGCACGCGGCCCTGCCTGCTTTATCAGATCAAGCGTTGCTCTGGTCCCTGTGTCGGGCTGATCGACGAGGCGAGCTATGCAGCATCGGTTGCCGACGCCAAACGGTTTCTCGAAGGCAAGACCACAGGGGTGCAAGAGGCGCTTGCGGCAGAAATGGCCGCCGCCGCCGAAGCCATGGAATATGAACGCGCCGCCGCGCTGCGCGACCGCATTCGCGCGCTGACACAGGTGCAGACCGCGCAGGGCATCAACCCGCGCGGCGTGGCCGAGGCCGATATCATCGCGCTCCATGTGGAAAACGGGCAGGCCTGCGTGCAGGTGTTCTTTATCCGCGCCAACCAGAACTGGGGCAACCACGACTTTTACCCGCGCATTTCGGGCGAAGAGGATCTGGCCGAGGTGATGGAGGCCTTTGTCGGGCAATTCTACGACAACCGCGAACCGCCGCGTCAGGTGATCATGAGCCACGCGCTCGATAACCCCGATCTCATGGCCGCGGCTCTGGCCGAAAAGGCAGGTCGCAAGGTCGAGATGCTTGTGCCGCAGCGCGGCGAAAAGGCCGAGCTTATCGAGAACGCCGCCCGCAACGCCCGCGAAAGCCTTGCCCGCCGCATGTCGGAAAGCGCCACGCAGGCCAAGCTGCTGCGTGGTCTGGCCGAGGCATTGGACCTCGACGCGCCGCCCCGCCGGATCGAGGTCTATGACAACAGCCACATCATGGGCACCAACGCAGTGGGCGCCATGATCGTTGCAGGCGCGGAGGGTCTGGAAAAGGGCCAATACCGCAAGTTCAACATCAAGGGCGACATCGCCCCGGGCGATGACTTTGCCATGATGAAAGAGGTGCTGACCCGCCGCTTCGAGCGTCTGTTGAAAGAAGACCCAGACCGCAAGACCGCCGCATGGCCCGACCTGCTGTTGATCGACGGTGGCGCTGGCCAGATTTCTGCCGTGGCCGAAATCATGGCGGGGCTGGGCGTCGATGATGTGCCCTTCGTCGGTGTGGCCAAGGGCGTGGACCGCGACCATGGCAAGGAAGAATTCCACCGCGTGGGCGAACGCCCCTTTGCCCTGCAGCGCAACGATCCGGTGCTTTATTTTATCCAGCGCCTGCGGGACGAGGCGCATCGGTTCGCCATCGGCACCCACCGCGCCAAACGTGCCAAGGCCGTTGGCGCGACGCCGCTGGATGACATCCCCGGCGTCGGCGCCACCCGCAAACGCGCGCTCTTGGCCCATTTCGGTTCGGCCAAGGCGGTTAGCCGCGCGGCATTGGCAGACCTCAAGGCGGTCGAAGGGATATCTGACAGCATCGCCGAAACGATCTATGGTTTCTTCCACGAGGGCGGCTAGACGTCGCGCCACAGGATATGGCGCAGCCGCGCCGCTGCGGCTATGAGTGAGACATGAACTGGACCCTGCCCAATATCCTGACCGTCCTTCGCCTGTTCGCCGCCCCCGGCGTTGCGGTGATGTTTCTCTATTTCCACCGCCCCTTTGCCGACTGGTATGCGCTGGCGCTTTTTGTCGGCGCGGCGGTGACGGATTTCTTTGACGGCTATCTGGCGCGCGCGTGGAAACAGGAAAGCCGCTTTGGCGCCATGCTGGACCCGATTGCCGACAAGGCCATGGTGGTGATCGCGCTCTTGGTGATCACGGGCTTTTCCGGCATGAACCCTTGGATCTTGCTGCCCGCCACGCTCATCATTTTCCGCGAGGTCTTTGTCTCTGGCCTGCGCGAATTTCTGGGGTCGGATGCCAAGCTTCTGGCCGTGACCAAGCTGGCCAAATGGAAAACCACCGCGCAAATGGTCGCCATTGCCGTGCTTTTTGCCAAGGGCGCGTTCGAGCATTTCATGACCGTGCAGACCGCCGATCTGGACCCCGCCTATGTCCAAGGCATTCTTGATGGCAGCATTCCCGACGAAATCGGCCTGATCTGGAAATCGGTCGGCTGGAATATCAGCTGGTATTGCGGCGTGGGCCTGCTGTGGATCGCCACAGCGCTGACCCTGACCACCGGATGGGACTATTTCAGCAAGTCGCTGCCCTTCCTCAGGGGGCCGAAATGATCGAGGTCCTCTATTTCGCTTGGGTGCGTGAACGGATCGGCGTCCCGCGCGAAAAACTGGAAACCGAGGCCGCGACCGTGGCCGATCTGATGACCGAACTGGCTGCGCGCGGCGAGGGTTATGAGATCGCCTTTACCAACCCCAAGGGGCTGCGGGCCGCAGTCGATCAGGTGCTGGTGGACATGGACCATCCAATTTCCGGCGCGCGCGAAGTGGCGTTTTTTCCGCCGATGACGGGCGGCTGATGGAACGGGTCCGCGTTCAATCCGCGAACTTTGATCAAGGGGCAGAACTGAACGCCTTTGCCGCGCAATATGGCGCTGGCGCGGGGGCCGTGGTCAGTTTCACCGGCGTTGTGCGCGACATTGCGCCTGGGCTGGCGACGATGGAGATCGAGCATTACCCCGGCATGACGGAAAGCGCGATCGCGGCGATCATGGATCAGGCGCAAGCGCGCTGGGCCTTGACGGGTGCCGCTGTCATCCACCGCTATGGTCGCCTTGCGCCGGCCGATCCGATCATGATGGTGCTGGTCGCCGCGCCCCATCGCGCCGAGGCCTTTGCCGCCGCCGAGTTCCTGATGGACTACCTCAAATCCCGCGCGCCCTTCTGGAAGAAGGAAATCACCCGCGACGGTGCCGCATGGGTCGCCGCCAAGGATGGTGACGAGGACGCGCTCAGGCGTTGGTAGTCTGAACCGCCGCATGGCGTGGACAGCCCGTAACGTGATCGTTGACCATGCCGACCGCCTCCATGAACGCATAGACGATCGTCGGCCCGCAAAAACGGAAGCCCTCTTTCTTGAGGTCCTTGGATATGCGCGCCGATAGCGGCGTTTGCGTGGGGATATCGGCGTGGGTGGCAAAATGGTTGACGATCGGCGCGCCGCCGACGCGCGACCACAAGAACCGGTCGAACCCTTCGCGCGCCTCGATGCGCAGATAGGCTTGGGCATTGGTGATCGTGGCCTCGATCTTGCCGCGATGGCGGATGATGCCGGGATCGGCCAAAAGACGCTGCACATCGTCTTCGCCCCATCCGGCAACCACGGCGGGGTCAAACCCCGCGAAAGCCGCGCGAAAGTTGTCGCGCTTCTTGAGGATGGTGATCCAGCTCAGCCCTGCCTGAAATCCGTCAAGGATCAGCTTTTCCCAGAGCGCGCGGCTGTCCCATTCGGGCACACCCCATTCGGTGTCGTGGTAGTCGAGATAGATCGGCTCGGGCCCAGCCCATATGCAGCGGCTCATTGTGGAATCAATACCTTCAATTTGACTTATGCCCCGTGATGGTAACCACGGCTTAGCCATTGCCCGCCACAGTCGCCTCAGGGGAACCACGATGCAACAGGCGCGCGACAACGATCAATGGGCGGCACAGATACCGCTCGACCCGCTGCAGGCCGCGGTCATGGGGCGGCAGCGCGATGTCATGGCTATGGTGTCAGAGGCGCTGTCACAGGGGCGCGCGCGTTTGGCCTATCAACCCGTCGTCACCGCCAAGGCTCCGCGCAAGATCGCCTTTCACGAGGGGCTGGTGCGCGTGATGGATGATGGCGGGCGCGTGATCCCCGCAGGCGATTTCATGGGTCGGGTCGAGGAAACCGGTATTGGCCGCGACATAGACTGTCTGGTTCTGGACTTGGCGTTAAAGGCGCTGACCGACCATCCCCAAAGGCGTCTGTCGATCAACGTGTCGGCCCGTTCCATCGCGGACGCCAGTTGGCGTCGCGTGATCGAGGCGGCGGTGGCCCAGCCCAATCCCGTCGTGCCGCGTCTGATCCTTGAGGTCAGCGAAGATTCCGCCATGTCGCTGCATGAGGTGGTGATCCGCTTCATGGCCGAGATGCAGCCGCACGGGCTGGCGTTTACACTGGACGGCTTCGGCGGGGGGCTGATCTCGTTTCGCTACCTCAAGGATTTCATGTTCGACATGGTCAAGATCGACCGCGCCTTTATCCGCAACATTGAACGGGACGCCGATAATCAGGCCTTGGCGCGCGCGCTCTTGGCCGTTGCCCGCCAGTTCGAGATGTTCACGATCGCCGAAGGCATCGAAAGCGCGGAAGAGGCGGGGTTCATGACCAAACTGGGGGTGGATTGCCTGCAGGGCTATCATCTCGGCGTCCCCAAATTCTCATTCCAGACAATAAACAGCTGAATCCCGCTTTGCGGCAGAATGGCGTTGCCGTGACAGGGCCGAGTGCATAAACAGAAAACCGATGACGGCCCCGCGCCGCTTTCGGTGCAGGGCCCTTGTTCGGCCAACCGAAAGGATTCTTCATGACCAATGTCGTTATCGCCTCGGCCGCCCGCACCGCAGTGGGCAGCTTTAGTGGCAGCTTTGCCAACACCCCCGCCCACGATCTGGGTGCCGCCATGCTCGAGGCGCTGGTAGCCCGCGCCGGCATCGACAAATCGGAGGTGAGCGAGACGATCCTCGGTCAGGTGCTGACGGCCGGTCAGGGCCAGAACCCTGCGCGTCAGGCGCATATCAAGGCCGGCCTGCCCAAGGAAAGCTCGGCTTGGTCGATCAATCAGGTTTGCGGCTCGGGCCTGCGCTCGGTCGCGCTGGCGGCCCAGCATATTCAACTGGGTGATGCCGCGATTGTGGCTGCTGGTGGACAGGAAAACATGTCGCTCAGCCCCCATGTGGCGCATCTGCGCGCGGGTCATAAGATGGGCGACATGTCGTTCATCGACTCGATGATCCGCGACGGTCTGTGGGATGCCTTCAACGGCTATCACATGGGCCAGACCGCCGAAAACGTGGCTGCCCAATGGCAGATCAGCCGTGACATGCAGGACGAATTCGCGCTGGCCAGCCAGAACAAGGCCGAGGCCGCGCAGAAGGCCGGCAAGTTCGACGACGAGGTGATCGATTTCATCGTCAAGTCCCGCAAGGGTGAACTGATCGTCAACAAGGACGAATACATCCGTCATGGGGCGACCATGGACGGCATGACCAAACTGCGGCCCGCCTTTACCAAGGACGGGTCCGTTACCGCGGCCAATGCCTCGGGCATCAACGATGGTGCCGCGGGCGCGCTCTTGATGTCGGCTGACGAGGCCGAGCGTCGCGGGATCGAGCCCTTGGCCCGTATCGCGTCTTACGCGACCGCTGGTCTTGACCCCTCGATCATGGGCGTCGGTCCGATCTATGCGTCGCGCAAGGCACTGGACAAGGCCGGCTGGAAGGTCTCGGACCTTGATCTGGTCGAGGCAAACGAAGCCTTTGCCGCGCAGGCCTGCGCCGTGAACAAGGACATGGGCTGGGATCCCGCCATCGTCAACGTCAACGGCGGGGCGATTGCGATTGGCCACCCCATCGGGGCCTCGGGCGCGCGTATCCTCAACACGCTTTTGTTCGAGATGAAGCGCCGCGGCGCCAAGCGCGGCTTGGCCACGCTTTGCATCGGCGGGGGCATGGGCGTTGCCATGTGCCTTGAGCGGCCCTGACCAAACTCGGGGGCGCGCGCAAACCTGTCGCGCCCCATTTTCCAGCCCCGGCACGGCGTAATAAAGTTGCGCTTGACTTGGCGCGCAGGTAATTAGATTTCGAAGCAGATTTTCAAGGAGTTTCCCATGACCCGAGTTGCACTCGTCACTGGCGGTTCGCGCGGCATTGGCGCGGCGATTGCCATCGCGCTGAAGAACGCAGGCTACAAAGTTGCCGCCAACTATGCCGGCAATGATGAGGCTGCGGCCAAGTTTACCGCCGAGACCGGCATCCCCACCTATAAATGGTCGGTCGCCGATTATGACGCCTGCAAAGAGGGCATTGCCAAGGTCGAGGCCGAACTGGGCCCCGTGGACGTGTTGGTCAACAATGCCGGCATCACCCGCGATGCCATGTTCCACAAAATGACCCCGCAACAATGGAAAGAGGTCATCGACACCAATCTGACCGGCGTTTTCAACATGACCCACCCGCTGTGGTCGGGGATGCGGGATCGCAAATTCGGTCGGGTGGTCAATATCTCGTCGATCAACGGCCAAAAGGGTCAGGCCGGACAAGCCAACTATTCCGCCGCCAAGGCTGGTGACATCGGCATGACCAAGGCGCTGGCGCAAGAAGGCGCACGGGCCGGCATCACCGTCAACGCCGTCTGCCCCGGTTACATCGGCACCGAAATGGTCCGCGCCATCGACGAAAAGGTTCTGGCCGAACGCATCATCCCGCAGATTCCCGTGGGTCGTCTGGGTGAGCCCGAGGAAATCGCGCGCGCCGTTGTGTTCTTGGCATCGGACGAAGCGGGTTTTATCACCGGCTCGACGATTTCGGCCAACGGTGGTCAGTACTTCTCCTGATCGGGGCGTCAATGCACAAAGGGGCGGCGGGGCAACCTGCCGCCCTTTTCATATGTTGACGGGCAGGGGCCGCTGATAGAGCGTCGCCCTGAAAACGGGGGTGCGAATGAACAGGACGCGGGCGACGGCAATCGGGTTTTCGGCGGTGGTCTTGTGGTCGCTGCTGGCCGTGCTGACCATCCGGACCGCGCCTGTGCCGCCGTTTTTGTTGACAGCCATCACCTTTGCCATCGGCGGGGTTCTGGGGCTGATCTGGACCGCCGCCCGCGGTGGTCTGTCGCGGCTGCGGGGCGTGCCGCGCCGCGCCTATCTTTTCGGCACCTTGGGGCTTTTTGGATATCACGCGCTCTATTTTACCGCCTTCCGGTTGGCGCCCGTGGCCGAAACGGGGCTGATCGCCTATCTCTGGCCGCTGCTGATCGTGTTGTTTTCC
>JAHEBS010000113.1 GCA_024642145.1 Marivivens sp. | reverse complement strand
GACCGGCCTTGCCCGTGACGGCGGCCTCTATCTGCCCGAGAGCTACCCCACGCTCGGCGCCGACCAGATCGCCGCTATGGCGGGTCAGCCCTATGAGGACGTGGCCTTTGCGGTGATGAAGCCCTTTATCGGCGACACGTTCAGCGACGCGGAATTCCGCGACCTGATCGCGCGCGCCTATGCGGGCTTTGGCCATCCGGCCCGCGCGCCGCTCAAACAGCTTGGCCCCAACCATTTCCTGTTAGAGCTATTCCACGGGCCCACGCTGGCGTTCAAGGATTTCGCCATGCAGCTTATCGGCCAGATGATGCAGGCCGCGCTGAAACGGTCGGGCAAGCGTATCACGATCGTCGGCGCGACCTCGGGCGATACCGGATCGGCGGCAATCGAGGCCTTCCGCGGGCTCGACAACGTGGATGTCTTCATCCTGTTCCCGCATGGTCGTGTGTCCGAGGTGCAGCGCCGCCAGATGACCACGCCCGTCGAGGCCAATGTCCACGCCTTGGCGATGGATGGCGACTTTGACGATTGTCAGGCGCGGCTCAAGGACATGTTCAACGATTTCGCGTTTCGTGATGCGGTGCATCTGGCGGGTGTGAACTCGATCAACTGGGGCCGCGTCTTGGCGCAGGTGGTCTATTATTTCGCCGCCGCCACCGCGCTTGGCGCGCCGCACCGCAAGGTCAGCTTTACTGTGCCCACAGGCAATTTCGGCGACATCTTTGCCGGCTATGTGGCCAGCCGGATGGGCCTGCCCATTGACCGGCTGGTGATTGCCACCAACCAAAACGACATCCTGCATCGCACCTTGCAGTCTGGCGCGCAAACGAAACAGGGCGTGACGCCCTCGATCAGCCCCTCGATGGATATTCAGGTCTCGTCCAACTTTGAGCGCGCGCTTTTTGACGCCTATGACCGCGACGGGGCGGTTGTCGCGGCACAGATGGACGATCTGGCGCAGAAGGGCGGCTTTACCATCAGCCAAGGCGCAACACACTGGCTGCGTGCGCGGTTCGACAGTGGCCGCGCGTCCGAGGCCGAAACCTCGGCCACCATCGCCGCCATGCATCGCGCCACGGGCGAGATCCTTTGCCCCCATTCCGCCGTCGGCGTGAAAGTAGCTGAAGAACACATGGGTGCGAGCCCCATGGTCACACTGGCCACGGCGCATCCCGCCAAGTTCCCCGCCGCAGTCCAAGCGGCCACCGGAATTCATCCGGCCCTTCCCCCGCGCATGGCGGACCTGTATGACCGTCCCGAAAGGGTCACACGGGTCGCCAACGACCTTACCGCCCTCAAGGCCATCGTTCAGGAGCGCGTCAGAGCGTGAGCGTCGAACTTCACACCCTTTCCAACGGGTTCCGCATCGTCACCGAACACATGCCCGGCATGAAGTCGGCCACGGTCGGCGTCTGGGTTCTGGCTGGCGGTCGCCACGAGCGGGCCGAACAGAACGGCATCGCCCATTTCCTTGAACACATGGCCTTCAAGGGCACCGCGCGTCGCTCGGCCTTGCAGATCGCCGAGGAAATCGAGGATGTGGGCGGCTATATCAACGCCTATACCAGCCGCGAGATGACCGCCTATTACGCGCGTGTCTTGGAAGACGACGTGGCGCTGGGGCTCGATATCATCGGCGACATCCTTTTGAACTCGACCTTCGATCCGGCTGAAATCGAGGTCGAACGTGGCGTGATCTTGCAAGAGATCGGGCAGGCGCTGGATACGCCGGACGACATCATCTTTGACTGGCTGCAAGAGGTGTCCTATCCCGACCAGCCCATCGGCCGTTCGATCCTTGGTCCCGCCGAACGCGTCAGCGCCTTTGGGCGCGGCGATCTGTCGGGTTTTGTCGGTGAACATTATGGTCCGGGCCAGATGATCCTCGCGGCCGCCGGCGGGATCGACCACGCGGCGATCGTGCGTCAGGCCGAGGCGATCTTTGGTCAGATGAGCCCTGTCATCCAGCCCGCCGGCCATGCGCCCGCGCGGTTTTCGGGCGGCGAGCGGCGGGAAATCAAGGCGCTGGAACAGGTGCATTTCGCACTGGCGCTCGAGGCCCCCGATTACCGTGACCCCGAGGTCTATACCGCGCAGATCTACTCGACCGCGCTGGGCGGCGGCATGTCGAGCCGGCTGTTTCAGGAGGTGCGCGAAAAGCGCGGCCTTTGCTACACGATCTTTGCCCAGAGCGGGGCCTATGAGGACACAGGTTCGACCACCATCTACGCCGGCACCAGCGGCGAACAGATTGCCGAACTGGCAGGGCTGACCATCGACGAGATGCGCCGCTTTGCCGATAACGTATCCGAACCCGAGGTCGCCCGCGCCCGCGCCCAGATGAAGGCGGGACTGGTCATGGGTCTTGAAAGCCCCTCGAACCGCGCCGAACGTCTGGCCCGCAATCTGGCCATTTTCGGCCGCGTGCAGGGTCTTGATGAAACGGTGGCGCAGATCGACGCTGTTGATCTGGACCGCGTGCGGACCTTTGCAGGCAAGATGCTGGGTGGCGCAGGCAGTGCGCTGGCGCTTTATGGCCCTGCCGAGGCCGCCCCCACGCTTGATGAACTCCGCCGCAGGCTCGCGGCCTGATGCTGGGGGTGCGGCGCAGGGTCCGGCTGGAAACCGAGCGTCTGACGCTGCGCCCGCCGGAACATTCCGATTTCCGCGCTTGGTCGGAACTGCGCCGCCATTCGGCCGCGTTCTTGCAGCCATGGGAGCCGTCATGGGCGGATGACCACTTGTCGCGCAAAGGGTTCACCAACCGCGTTTACTGGTCGCAGCGTTCGATCACGGCCGGCACCGCCGTGCCGTTTTTCCTGATCCGGCGCGCGGACCAGATGCTTTTGGGCGCGATCACGCTGGACAATATCCGCCGCGGTCCCGCACAGGCCGGCACGACCGGCTATTGGATAGGCCAGCCGCACAAACGCCAAGGCTATATGCGCGAGGCGCTTTTGGCGGTGGTCCATCACGCCTTCACCGCGCTGGACCTCAGCCGGATCGAGGCAGGCTGCCTGCCGGAAAACACGCCCTCACGGCAGCTTTTGGAAAGCTGCGGTTACAAATACGAAGGGGTGGCCCAATCCTATCTGCAGATCAACGGCCGCTGGCGTAACCATGTCCTCTATGCCAACCTCCGTCATGACCGGCGCGGCAAGACCGATGCCGGCTGAGAGGCCATGCTGAACCCTGTCACGCCCGAATTCGAAGCCCGACTGCGCGCGCAATTGCCACCGGCGTGTTTCCGTGACGATGCGCGTTTTTTCGAAGAACCGCGGCGCAAGTGGCAAGGCCACGGGCTGGTGGTGGCGCCCGATTCGACCGAAGACGTCAGCGCCATAGTTCGCGCCTGCGCCGCGGCGCGGGTGGCAGTGGTCCCCTATAGCGGGGGAACAGGGCTCGTCGGTGGACAGATCGTGACGCAGGACCAGCCCCGACCGGTTGTTCTGGCGCTCGAACGCATGAACCGCATCCGTTCCCGACACCCGCAGGAAAATGTCCTCGTTGCCGAGGCGGGCTGTATTCTGGCCGATGTGCAACGTATCGCGGGCGATATGGACCGCCTGTTTCCGCTGTCGCTGACCTCGGAAGGCTCGGCCCGCATCGGCGGGCTTTTGTCGACCAACGCGGGCGGCATCAATACCCTGCGCTACGGCACGGCGCGTGCGCAGTGTCTGGGGGTCGAGGCTGTCATGCCCGACGGATCGGTGCTGCACGGGCTGACGCGGCTGCGCAAGGACAACACCGGCTATGATCTGCGCGATCTGTTGATCGGTGCCGAGGGGTCGCTGGGCGTGATTACCGCTTCTGCGCTGCGCCTTGTGCCGCGCCCTGTGGCGACGGCGACGGCGCTCATGGTGGTCAGGGACCCCGACGCCGCACTGACGCTGCTGTCGCGCTTGGGCGAAAAGGCCGGAGAATCGATCTCGGCCTTCGAGCTTTTGCACGGGACAGGATTCGCCTTTATGGACGAAACCGGCATTGCCTATCGCCGCCCCTTTGACCACCTGCCCGACTGGTCGGTGCTGATTGAACTGGGCATGGGCGAGGGGCAGGATCCCCGCGCCCTGCTTCAGGATTTGTTCACCGAGGCCCATGGTTTGGGTCTGGTCAGTGACGGGGTGATTGCCGCGTCCGGCGCACAGTCGGCCGAGCTGTGGCGGATCCGCGAGAGCATCCCCGCGGCCAATGCACGTGTCGGCGCGATCTCGTCGCATGATGTCGCCCTGCCGCTGTCGGCGATCCCCGAATTCATCGCTCGCGGGGTCGGGGCCATCGCCGCGATCGGCCCGTTCCGCGTCAATGCCTTTGGCCATCTGGGTGATGGCAATCTGCATTACAACGTGTTCCCGCCCCGTGGTCAGAGCCCCAGAGATTTCGATGCGCTAAGACCCGTCGTGATGCGCGCGGTCCACGACCTTGTCATGGGCTACGGCGGTTCTTTCAGCGCCGAACACGGGCTAGGGCGTCTCAAACCACCCGAACTTGAACGCTACGGCGACCCGACAAAGCGGGCCGTCATGCGCGCGATCAAGTCGGCGCTGGACCCGTTGGGCATCATGAATCCGGGTGCCGTTCTAGGGGTCTAGACCGGCCCCTGCGCGCCGTTATGGCCGCCTTGGCTTGGCAGGAATATGGCAACCGCAAACGGGTCGCGTCGCGGTGTGTGAATGGCGCGCTCGGATCAAACTATTTTGCCGCGGCAGTCCGCCTTTCCTTCGCGCCGCAATGGTCCTGTTACAATCCGCCGCGACTAGTCATCCCACGAAACGCTACAACCTAGGGCTTTTCTGTCATGATCGCGGCGACTCGAGCCGAGTCGTCGTCGAGGACAGAACCCAAGCCATAAGGACGGGCGTCCAACGCAAACGGGAGAAAATCCATGAAGATCAAGTCCATATTGAGTGTTACCACGGGGCTCGCAGCCCTTTTTGCCGCGGGCGTCGCCTCGGCAGACGCCATGGCCGATCTTGAGGCCGCGGCGAAAGCGGAAGGTATGCTGACCACGATCGCCCTGCCGCACGACTGGTGCGGCTATGGTGCCGTGCTTGAAGGCTTCCACGCGAAATACCCTGAAATCTCGATCAACGAGTTGAACCCCGATGCGGGCTCGGCAGATGAGGTCGAGGCAATCCGCGCCAACATGAACAACACCGGCCCGCAAGCGCCTGACGTGATCGACGTCGGTCTGGCCTTTGGTCCCTCTGCCAAGGATGAGGGGTTGTTGCAGCCCTACAAGGTCGCGACATGGGACGAAATTCCCGACGATGTTAAGGACGCCGACGGCTTTTGGTATGGCGATTATTACGGTGTCATGTCGATGATCGTGAACAAGGATCTGATCGACAACACGCCGGCCGACTGGGCGGACCTGCTCAAGCCCGAATACGCGGCTTCGGTCGCGCTGGCGGGTGACCCGCGTGCGTCGAACCAAGCCATTCTTGGCGTGATGTCGGCGGGCATGTCGACAGGCGCGGCACCGGGCGAAGCCGCGGGCCTTGCCGGTCTCGATTTCTTCAAGCAGCTGAACGACGCTGGGAACTTTGTTCCGGTCATCGGCAAGGCAGGGACCTTGGCACAGGGCACGACCCCGATCGTCGTGGCTTGGGATTACAACGCGCTGGCGTGGCGCGACACGCTTGCCGGCAACCCGCCGGTCGAGATCGTCGTGCCGGCCACTGGCACGCTCGCAGGCGTCTATGTGCAGGCGATCAGCGCCTATGCGCCGCACCCCAACGCCGCCAAGCTGTGGATGGAATACCTCTACAGCGATGAGGGCCAGACCCTGTGGCTGCAGGGCTATTGCCACCCCGCCCGCTTCAACGCGATGGCCGCCGACGGCAAGATCCCGCAAAATCTGCTCGATGCGCTGCCGCCGGCTGCGTCCTATGCCGCGGCTACCTTCCCGACCGTTGACGAAGTCAACGCGAACAAGGCTGCCGTCACCGGTGGCTGGGATGCGACGGTCGGTGCGAACGTCGAATAAGTAGAAAACCTCTGCCCGCCCCGGTTTCGACCGGGGCGGGACAGAACTGGCATGACCGCGCGGCCAAGGCGCGGTTCAATAATGGATGCAAAAGGGGACACGCATGGCTCGAACCCGCCAAGGGTTGATCCAGCGCCTGCCGTTGAACTGGCTGGGCCTTGTGCCCTTTGCCGTTTTTGCGTTGCTGTTCCTGATCTTGCCCACGCTGAAAATCGTGATCGGTGCCTTTCAGGGCCCCGAGGGCGGCTTCACGTTCCAGAACATGCTGGATCTTAACACCGCATCGATCCGCAGCGCCTATTGGACCTCGATCAAGCTGTCGGTCATCACCGCGCTTCTGGGTGGCACGGTCGGTTTTGCCATGGCCGCGGCGGTGGTCTTTGGTGGTTTGCCCAAGGCCGTGCGTGGCCCGCTTTTGACCTTTTCCGGCGTGGCGTCCAATTTTGCCGGTGTGCCGCTGGCCTTTGCCTTTATCGCCACGCTTGGACCCGTCGGTCTGGTGACCATCTGGCTCAAGACCAACTTTGGCATCAACCTGCGCGCCATGGGCTGGAACCTGCTGAGCTTTTGGGGGCTGGTCGTTACCTACCTCTTTTTCCAGATCCCGTTGATGATCCTGATCATCACGCCAGCGCTTGACGGGCTGAAAAAGGAATGGCGCGAGGCCGCCGCCGTCCTTGGTGCGACCGGCGCGCAATACTGGCGCATGGTGGCGTTGCCGATCCTGTTTCCCTCGTTGTTGGGGACCTTTGCCCTGTTGTTCGCCAACGCTTTTGGCGCTGTTGCCACGGCCTTTGCCCTGACGGGTCCGCAGCTCAATATCGTGCCGATCAAGCTATTTGCGCAGATCCGGGGCGACGTGCTGGGGAACCCGAATCTGGGCTATGCGCTGGCTTTTGGCATGATCTTGATCACCGCCGCCGCCAATACGCTGTATATCTGGTTGCGCGTGCGGGCCGAGAGGTGGCTGAAATGACAAGGTTCTTGGCATGGCTCGCACTGATCTTCGGCTGCGTCTTTTTCATCTTGCCGCTGGTCGGCATGGGAGAGTTCTCGCTCAAGATGCGGCGCGGGGTCTATTCCTTTGACGCCTACCGCAAAGTGTTCGAGGACCCGACCTTCTGGGCCACTTTCGGCTATTCGCTGGTGCTTGCGGCGGCGACCATCGTTGTCGGTGTCCTGCTTGTCGTGCCGACCGCCTATTGGGTGCGGCTGCGCCTGCCAAAGGCGCGGCCCTATGTCGAGTTTGTGACGCTTTTGCCATTGGTCATTCCCGCGATCGTGGTGGTGTTCGGCTACATCCGCCTTTTCAACACCTCGTCGATCCTGCCTCTGACCGGCACAGCCTTTGGCACAGATTTCCTGCTGACGATGGGCTACACGACCTTGGCGCTGCCCTATATGTATCGCAGCGTCGATACCGGCCTGCGCACTATCGACGTGGCCACGCTGACCGAAGCCGCGCAGAGCCTTGGCGCAGGATGGTTGACCATCCTTGCGCGGATCATCTTGCCAAATGTGATGGTCGCGGTCCTGTCGGGGGCGTTTCTGACGCTGGCCATCGTCATGGGTGAATTCACCATGGCCGCACTTTTGAACCGGCCAGCCTTCGGGCCCTATATGCAGCTACTCGGCGCCAATCGCGCCTACGAGCCGCCCGCGCTTGCGGTGATTGCCTTTGCCATCACATGGGGCTGCATGGGGCTGATGCAGCTTGTCACCCGCCTTGCCAAGCACGAAAGGGCGAAAGCCTGATGACCTATCTGACCCTCGCCCACCTCGAAAAATCCTTTGGCCAGAACCATGTGGTCAAGGATTTCAACCTGACCGTGGAAAAGGGCGAGTTCATCTCGCTGCTTGGCCCATCGGGATGCGGCAAGACGACCGTGCTGCGGATGATCGCGGGTTTCGAGGCGCCATCGTCGGGCGCCATCACCATCGAGGGTCAGGATGTCACCGGTTTGCGGACCAGCGCGCGCAATATCGGCATGATGTTTCAGGCCTATGCCTTGTTCCCCAACCTTACCGTGGCCGAGAACGTGGGCTTCGGGCTCAAGGTGGGCGGCGTGGCCAAGGCCGAACGCGCGGCCCGCGTGACCGAGATTCTGGAAATGATCGGCCTGCCAGAACTGGGCGGCCGCTATCCTTTCCAATTGTCGGGCGGCCAGCAGCAGCGTGTGGCACTGGCCCGCGCCTTGGCCCCGCGACCGCGTGTGCTGCTGTTGGACGAGCCGCTGTCGGCGCTGGACGCAAAGGTGCGTGTGGCCTTGCGCAATGAAATCCGGTCGATCCAGCAAGAGCTTGGTATAACGACGATTTTTGTGACCCACGATCAGGAAGAGGCGCTTTCGGTTTCCGACCGGATCGTGGTGATGAATGCAGGCGTCGCCGATCAGGTCGGCACCCCGTTCGAGATATACAACCGCCCCGCAACCCGATTTGCCGCTGGTTTCGTGGGCACGCTGAACCTGATTGCGGCCAAGGTGATCGACCCCAAGACTGGCACGGTCGCGCTTGCGGGCATGAATTTGCAGGTTCAGGGGACGGCGCAACGTGCGGCAGGCAGCGACGTGACGCTTGCGCTCCGGCCAGAGGGTTTACGCCTCGGGCGGGGCGACGGCGAGGGCGCGGTGTTTCGCGCCAATGTCGCCTCGGTGCAGTTCATGGGTTCGACGATCCGCATCGAGGTCATGGCCGCCGGACAGAAACTGACGCTGGATACCTTTAACCGCGCCGACCAGCCGCCACCCCGCCCGGGCGATGAGGTCGAGATCAGCCTGAGCGGGAACAACGCGATCGTGCTTGATTAGACCGAACGGCAGCGGCGCGATTCAGCCACTTTAATGGCCGCCATAGGCGCATAGGGCATGGACTTCGACGCCCAAGCCTTCGAGCAGCTTGCGCCCGCCCAGATCGGGCAGGTCGATGACAAAGGCGCAGCCCACGACCTCGGCGCCCAGACGCTCGCACAGTTTGATCCCCGCCGCAGCGGTGCCGCCGGTGGCCAGCAGGTCATCGACGATCAACACCTTTTCGCCGGGCTGCA
>JAHEBS010000112.1:6338-9183 GCA_024642145.1 Marivivens sp. | reverse complement strand
CTACGCCGTCAGGACCAGCCACAGACAAGAAAGTCGCAGACGCCCGCCGGCCGCGTCGAGCGAGTTCGTAGATCAAGTGGAGAGTGGACGCGCGAAGCGTGGCGGCGGGATGGCACTTGAATGCGCGCCACCAAGCCGAGCGTCTGAGCGCGCGCTGCATTGGGATTGTGCCTTCTATGTCACCTATGCGGAGCCTTTCCCAAGCCCGCTCGGCCTCCTTGGCGGTGAATATCCGGTCCAGAATGGCGCGGAAGGCCTCGGGCTGTGTCTCTATCACGTGTTGGATATCAGCTATGTATTTCGATTTCACAATCCCGCCGGTCAAGAGCGGCTTGATCCATAGCATAACCGCATCGTCGGCTGCGCTCGGGATTGTAAATCGACCGTGCCGCTGTGCATGAGCGTAGATTTCTTGGAAGGCGAACACTTGCGCGCCGCGAAAGACAAACCCGTCCAGCAGGTCGATCTTGATCGACTGTGCGCCGTTGTCGAATAGCCCGAAGAAAGTCAGGCAGCGCACATACTGGAAATTTTCGACCAACAGGCGGTCAAATCCCAACTTGGCCAAGGCAATTGAAATGGTTTGTTCAGCGCGTGGGAATTCGGATTTCTCTAGCCCGAGGTCTACATCCTTGGATCGGTTGACATGAGGCAGCCCCTGGTGGTTGCGCAGCACCATCAAATCGATGCCGGCCGCGTCGAGGGCGTCGAAGGCGGCGCCGAGCGCAAGCGCTTGGTGTTCGGTCCAGCTCATGCCGCTACGATCCGTGCGTAGTTATCGACCATCGTGCGCGCGATCGCCGGCCAATTCAGGTCGCGCTCGATCACCGCCCGAGCGTTGCGCCCCATCTGCGGCCAGTCGTTGCGGCGCGCGAGCATCTTTTCAATCCCTTCGGCGATCCCTTTTGGTGTGGGAGCGAAGGAAAGGAAGAAATCGTCCTTCTCCCAAGGGCCGTAGCCGCAACCAGTCGAGACGAGGCAGGGCTTGGCGCAGGCCATTGCATCTAGCATCGCAAGAGAGAAAACCTCTGAAACCGATGGCAGCAAGTGTACGTCGGCGCTTTCGAGCGCGTCATATTTTTCCTGGTTGTATACTGCCCCCCCGAACACGAAATTCCGCCCTACGCCGAGATCTTCGGCCAGCGCCCGATAGTCGGCCTCGTTGTTCTTGTAGTTCGGCCCTAGCAGGTGGATGACAAACTGGGCGCGCAACATTTCGGGCAGAAGAGCGACCGCTCGGATTAATGCTTCGAGGTTCTTGTCGGCCCGCTTTACGCCGATCCAGATGAAGCGCGACATCCCGACAGAGGGCAGCGCACCGAAAACGTCGCCATGTCGCGCATCCGGAACCTCGTCAAGCGCGATCCCGTTCGGCGCAGTAAAGGTCGGGCCGTGATAGCCATAGGCCATCAACTTCTCGGCCTCATCTTGGGTTATGGCGTGGATTTCAGTTGCACCGTTGAGATAGGCGCGTTCGTACAACAGCCGCGCGAGCCACCGCCGTCCGGTCATTGCATGTGGCTTCGAGTAGGTGCCGTGCGTCGTAATAATATAAGGAATTCCCGCCCGCTTCAGCGCGCGTGCGATAATGTTCTTGTCGTAGAACCAGATCATGTGGAAATGGACAAGGTCGATTTCGTTTTTCTGCGCAATCAGCCGCTCGATAATCTCGTGCCGGCCGATCGGCAGCCTGACGCGAGGGAAACACTCGACCACGACATTGGAATCGCGCGCGTGGCTGTAATGTTTCCGTGCGTCATCCACGAGCCCCCAGATCTCGCTATCGATCCCGAGCGACTTTTCTTCGCGATTGAGATAGTAGACCACGCGCGAAATGCCGTTATGCCCGTTCGGGTTTGCCTTGCCGTGAACAATGTGAACAACGCGCATTCGTGTAAGCTCCAATTTCTAATTACCCAGCCTGGTCATGCGCGACCAAGACGGGCCTTCGCCGCATGAAGCGTCGATAAAATGCCGTAGGAAATACGTAGCAAGGCGCGGGCGAACGGCCCGTAGCCTGAATAGCGGTCGAGATAATAAAGTCGGCTCCTGATGAACAGACCCATCCGCCGGCTCGCATTCCCCTTGGTCGAGGCTACATGGGCATGCACGGCTACGATTTCGGGAAACAGCATTAGCCGTCGCCCGGCCGCACGCACGCGCGCCGCGAGAATTGGTTCCTCGCAGTAAAGAAAGACACTTTCGTCGAAGTAGCCCATGTCTTCTAGGCAATCACAGCGGATCATCAGGCAACAACCGTGTAGTTTTTCAGCGTCAACGGGATCTTGGCCCTCAAGGGGCTGTACCCAAGGACGTGGCCGAAATGCGCGTGGACCGATCTGTCGGATCCAAAAGAACTCTTCCCAGAAGCCAGGCTCGCGGATCGGATTTTCATCTTTGCCGTCTAGGTTGATAATGCGCGAGCCGCCGACAGCGCAAGCTGGCTCCGTTCTCAACCCGCCCCAGAGTTTGGCAAGATAGTAGGGGTCGGTAATTCGCACATCAGGGTTGATGATCAGCACTGCCTCGCAGCCGAGCCCGACTGTCAGCCGTGCGCCGATGTTATTGCCGGCAGAATACCCGGCGTTACAATCGTTTCGCAGAAACAGCGCCGTCGCCTTGCCGACCGCTTCCAACTTGGCCTCAACCGCGTCGAACAACACGCCGTCGGGAAGGCGGGTTTCAAACATCGCTTCCATCTTCGCCCGCTGTCCGGGCTGCGAGGCATTGTCAACGATGCAGAGCCTCAGATCGACGCCCTTCTGTAGTAAAAGCCCGTCGAGGCAGGCCAGCAGATCATCGGCGCTGTTGTAAGTCAACACGACTGCGCCGATCCGAGGAAGCG
>JAHEBS010000112.1:0-6328 GCA_024642145.1 Marivivens sp. | reverse complement strand
TGCCCTGAAGCGTCTCGCCATCGAGCGCGGCCGCAAGGTCGTCCGCCTCGACCGCGCGACGGAAATAGAACGCCGCGTGTAACAGTAGGGAAAACAGGGCTGCTTCCCGGGCTAACGATGTATCGCCGGCGAAGTGGTCCCTTGCGAGCTCCCCAATGATCCACCGCGAGATATCTTGCGCTGGGCGATTGCGGTCGACTGTCGCCAGCAGAAAATGAAGATGGTCGTAGCCCTGAGGGTAAACTCGGGCGGCGTATTCCCAGTCGAATACGTAAAGCCGCCCCGATTGCACGAAGGAGTTCCAAGGTGTGAAATCTCCATGCGCGAGGGCGACAGGCAATCGTTCTTGCATCGGACGCAGGCGTTCAATGCCTGCCGCAAATCGCCGTAACCAGTCTGGAATTAGCGCACTCTTTAGGGCCTCGACCGCGCCGACGAGATAATTGAGGGGCTCTATGGCCCCGACTTGGCCCGTCCGCCGCGCGAGTTCGTGAAGAAACGCAAGGTGCTCCTGACCGAGACCTTTCTTTATGCTGTACCGTGACGCTTTGAGGCTGTCGGTAACAAGCATTGTCAGCGTCGCCTCGCGACGGGTGGCGATCACTCTAGGCGCGTCGGCCGTGCGCAGCCCGAGATCGTGCAACAGTGCTAGCATCTCCGCTTCCGCCGCGACGAACCGCATGATCCGCGGCTCTCGGCTGAATTTGGCATAGCCGAGGATGCGGCCCCGCGGCGCCATGATCTGAATTGCGGTCTTGCGGTGGGGACCGTCAGTCCCGGTGAAATAGGCATAAGTAGTAGCCGAGCCGGAGAATGCCCCAGCAAGCTCGGGCATGCCCGCGAGACGCAGGTGGCCGTCGCATGGCAGATTTTTAGGGCTGACCCGAGCGATCAGTTGGGCAACGCGCTTTGCCAGAGTGGCTCGCATTGTCACTGGCTGTATCATTTGGAGGCCCGCCGCCGCCGCGCGCCGATCATCGCTCGGCACGAGCCACCAGCGTGCATTTGACCGACCCCGGAACACCGCATAATTCTGTCCGCCCTCTGCGACTGGACGCACACCTATTGCTGCGAGGTCGGCCAGAAAGTCGGCAAAAGGATCGCTCTGCGCTAGCCTAGCCTCCACGTGGACGGCACTGGCGATCGTTACCATTCTTACGAGCCGATCAAGGTTAGGTTTCGGCGAAACATCTCAGGCCCCGCCCATGCATCGAGTCGACAGCGTAAGAGTAATATGACCCACCACGCAGATTGCTCCGCCCCAGCAAGAGACAATAGTCGAACGCGTCCGCTTGTCTAAAGACGTGAGCCGCAGAGAGGTCACAAAGAAAGGGCACCCTGTCAAAGACCCAGGGTTAGCTGACGTGACGGCGCTCGGTAGGGTCAGGTCAGGTTCCAAGATAATGGCAATCTTGTGCTGCTTCCTATCGCCGATCGATGGGCCAACCAAGCCAAGCGAAAATTCGTTCGATCCGATCAGCAGAGAGGTGGCCTGGATCCACTGAGGCTACCAGATGCCGCAGTCCGAACAATGCACCGACCATAGAAAGTATCAATCCGAGGATCGCACCGAGTGTCGCAGAATACAGGCACGACGCGAATACGATCAGAGCCGAGATTCCGTATAATGCCAACAATTTGCTGGATAATATGTCGAATTGAAAATCCACCACCCGCTTGGCGACAAGATAACTAGCCGTGGAAAAGATCATATATGAGGTAAGGAACGCAGCACCGGTTGCGTTAATGCCAAGCCTGTCGATCCAAAACCAAGACAATCCACCAAGTGAAAAATTCAGTATGATCTGCAACAAAGAATAAGTCCCGCCCTTGCCCGCAGCTGCCGCAGAAAATGCCAGCGAAAGGGCCGTCAGGCGAAAAATATTGCCGAGCGACTGAACCTGAAGAATAGTGGCGGCTTCGGCGAATTGCTGCGAGTAGAACAGTCGCAGCGCCAAGGGTGCAATACCGATTGTGACGAGGATCACCGGACCTGCGAAAATCAGTGAGAGCTGAATCTGGCGGTTGATGACCGCGCCCGCGCGCTCGCGATTGTCGATAACCGCGCTTAGCCGCGGTAGAAAATCAAGGGACATCGCGTTCAACACGAAACCCAGATAGGTCGTCGAAAGAGTCCACGCCGCCTCAAACTGACCAAGCGCATCAAGACCCAGCCTGTCCTGCAAAAGGCTACGCATGACCAGTAGAGACAAATTAGCTAGCAACACGCTGAACATAAAGGCAAGACCGAGCCGCGCGATGCCGGCCCATCTCGTGAGCTGCTCCCCCAAGGGTGAGCGTGAAAAAATACCATCGGGCGCCGATTTTCGAAAGTACCAGATCGCAACGACAGTTTGCCCGATGGCGAGCCCAAGCACAAAGAGCCCCAGTCCTTGCCTGCCAAGCAAAACAATAGCAGAAATACCTAGAACCGTTCCGATCAATGCCCCCCCGACAATTACACGCACGAGATAATCGTATCGGCGCATGCCTTGGATAACCGCTGAAAGGCCGGAGGCAAGAAGAAGTAACCCGATTGAAAAACAGACTGCCGCCAATGAGCTGCGGGGAACCTCCACCGGAAACATGAATTTTGTTAATGTGTCACGCAGTAAATATATAATAGTGGCCGCGATTATCCCCTGAATGGCGAGGCTGACCACCATGACTTGTGCGATACGAGCCAGCGCGTCCTTGTCAGTTTGCTCGCGCGCCATTTGCCTGACGCCGCTGGTACTCATGCCCAGACCACCAATGTTAATCGCAATATCTCGCAAACTACTATAGAGTCCGAGTAGACCTATCCCGCCCGGACCGAGTAGGAGGGCAACAAGTTTTGTGCGGACGATTGAAATGATGACATTGGCTGCTTGCGATCCGCCAAAGAGGATTATCGCACGTATAGGCCCATGCTGATCTTTTGCCGCTGTCGCTTTGTGTCTAATGGCGCGAATAGTCATGCTAATTGGAGTAATTCAGACTGGATTCGTTCAATTAAGTGCGAAAGCAAAGTTATCGATTGCGATGCTCTTGCCGACGGCATTTGGCACTTAGAACGGGAAAAGTTGATTTCAGAGCCAAGGGCCTGTTGCGTATATGTTGTATGGAAGAAATCTTTCGGCCCCTCCCAGAAAAACGCCCAGTAACCCCCAAAATACCGAACCTCACCCCTTCACCGCGTCTTTGGTCTTTTCAACCTCTAGCTCGAGTCCGGCGATTTCGGATTTAAGCGCCTCGTATTCTGCCATTTTGCGGGCCAGGAACTGTCGAGTCAGGGACGATTTTTCGGCCAGTCCTTTGCGTGTCAGGATATAGGCGTAGCGGCGCTTGTCTTCGGCGGCTTTGAAGTTGCCGAGCTTGACCAGACCTTTTTCAATCAGCGCATTCAGCACATAATGCATCCCGCCGACGCTTACGCCGACCGCTTGCGCCAGTTCGCGTTGTGACATCTCGGGGTTGGCCTGCAACAGGCGCAGAACCCTGAAGTGCGTGTCTTCCTGCAGTTTGCTGCGTTTGCTGGTCATGGTCTTTGCAAGTGCTGCAATAGCTACCGCACAAGGACTGCCGTCATGGCGCCTTGGTCGAGGTTGGGTGACGCTGAGATGGAACCCCACATCGTTCAATTTCGAACAATAGCTGCGCTGTGCGCGGTCACAACCGGAAATTGGGGTTGCCCGAAACTATTTCCGGTGCGGGTGTCGTCGCAAGTCCGCGATACGTGTTTTGGCCAGAACCTTTCCCGCGTTGGCGCGCTCGTTTGGTCTGGAATTGCGGCCTTGCGCCCACTTGGGCATGGGCGATACTTTGACAATCTCGCTGTTCAAAAGGTGCACGATGCCAGTTCAAGATCGCGGCACAGATTGGTTCTTGGCGCAGTTAAAGCCCAATTGCGCGAATATTGCCGACAAGAATCTCAGGCGTTTGGGCTTCGAGACCTTTCTGCCGTTGGACGAAGAAACGCGGCGCCGTAACGGGCGGTTTGTGACGGCCAAGCGCCCCCTTTTCCCGGGCTATATATTCGTCGCCTTCGATGTGGCGCAGGGGCATTGGCGCACGATCAACTCGACCTACGGCATCACGCGGCTGGTCAGTTTCGGCGTCGAACCTGCGGCGGTTCCGGCGGATCTGGTCGCGCAGATCAGGCTCCGCTGCGACGCCGATGGTAAATTGGTGCCGCATGCGATGTTGCAGCCTGGCGACCGCGTGACCGTGACCACGGGCCCCTTTGCCGATTTCGTGGCAGAGGTAGAAACGCTAAGCCCAGACCGCCGAGTCTGGGTGTTGATGGACATCATGGGCAACCAGACACGGGTAAGGGTCACCGCGGATCAACTGCGGACCACATAGGTCAGGCACGCCTTCGCACCGCTTTAGCGCACCAGCAGCAGCGGGACCTTGCACGAGCGGATCATCTCGGTCGTGGTAGAGCCGATCATCAAGCTACGGATACGGCTGTGGCCGTAGGCGCCCATGACAACCAGATCAAAACCCGCCTCGTCGATATAGGTGCCCAGCGCGCTGTCGGGCTGACCGGCCAAGATCACGGTCTGTGCGGCGAGGCCGTTTGCGGCCAGTTTGGCCTTGGCCCTGGCAAGCGCCGCCTCGTGTTGCTGATCGAATACGCCCACGGTGGCGATGCAGACCTCTAGCCCATTGAAAATCGGGCTGGCGGCGACATAATCGACAGCCTTCTGCGCCGATGCGCCACCATCATAGGCCAGCAACACCCGTGATATCGGTTTGAACGCGCGCGAGGCCACAAAGATCGGGCGCTGGGTCGCGCGGACGATACGTTCAAGGTTGGACCCCAGATGGCCCTTGGCAAAATCGGCGGCTTCGCCACGCTTGCCGATCATGACCATCGCAACGCCGGATTGCAGTTCGCTGACCGCTTCGACCAGATCACCGTGGCGGAGCCGCACGGAAACCTCTTCCACGCCAGCCTTTTGCAAAATAGCAGCGGCATCTTCCAAGATCGCACGCCCGCGTTGGCCGATCAGCTTGGCGCGCTGGGCGTCGAGATCGGCAAGCTGTTGCAGCAGCGCGGAACGTGCACCGAGCGAGATCGCCCCCGAATGGTCCTGCGCGCCAATGGCCTCGCGGCGCCCCAGCACGTGGATCAGTTGCACAGGCGCGCCGCTGCGCTCTGCCACCCATGCGGCATGGTCGCAAACGCTGGCTGCATAGATCGAGCCGTCAACCAAAGCGACGATCTGTTCTTGGTTCTGCGTCATCGCTTGGTCCTTTCAATGCGCCAGAAGGCTATCCATCGCGCCTGGCTTGTCATGAATCGCCAATTTGTCGACGATGGTTTCAGAGGCCGCGTTCATGCCGATAATTTCAACCTCGGCGCCATCACGGCGGAACTTGAGCACCGCCATGTCCAAGGCCTGAACGCTGGAAATATCCCAGATATGGGCGGCCGAGACATCGATCACCACGCGGTCGGGCGCCTCTTTGAAATCAAAGGCATTCATGAAATCCTCGACCGAGCCGTAGAACATCTGCCCTTCGACGATATAGGTCCGCACCCGACCGTCTTTGGAAATCGTGGTGGTCACGCGGAACAGTTGGGCGATTTTGCTGGCAAAGAAGATGCCCGACAACAGCACCCCGATCAGAACGCCGATGGCAAGGTTATGGGTATAGACCACCGCCCCGACGGTCGCGAGCATGACCACCGACGAGGATCGGGGATGCACGCGCATGGCCTTGATCGAGGACCATGAAAACGTGCCGATCGATACCATGACCATGATCGCAACAAGCGCGGGCATGGGAATGCGTCCGACCCAGTCACCCAGAAAAACCACGAGGATCAACAGCACAAAACCGGCGGTAAAGGTGGAAAGCCGCCCGCGGCCGCCGGACTTCACGTTGATCATCGACTGGCCGATCATGGCGCAGCCCGCCATGCCACCAATGAAACCTGTCGCGGCATTGGCAATACCTTGGCCGATGCATTCCTGATTGCGGTTCGATTTGGTGTCGGTCAGGTCGTCGACGATGTTCTGCGTCATCAGGCTTTCCAAAAGCCCCACGACCGCGACAGCGACCGAATAGGGCAGGATGATCAGCAGCGTTTCAAGGTTCAGCGGGATCTGCGGGATCAAGAACACCGGCAGGGTGTCGGGCAGTTCGCCCATGTCGGCGACAGTGCGCACGTCCCAGCCAAAGAACAACGTCAAGGCGGTCAGCACGACGATCGTCACCAAAGGCGAGGGCACGGCCTTGGTGAGGCGCGGAAAGAGATAGATGATGGCCAAGCCCGCCGCGACCAGCGGATAGGTGATCCATGTTACCTTGCCGGGGTCAAGCTCGGGCAACT
>JAHEBS010000234.1 GCA_024642145.1 Marivivens sp. | reverse complement strand
GTCAGCTTTATGGCATGGGCCTGATCGGTGGCTTCTGCCACCTCTACATCGGGCAGGAAGCCGTGGTTGTGGGCCTTGAGGCCGCAACCAAGGAAGGCGACAAGCGCCTGACCTCTTACCGCGACCACGGACATATGCTGGTTTGCGGCATGGACCCCAAGGGCGTCATGGCCGAATTGACGGGTCGCATCGGCGGCTATTCCAAAGGCAAGGGCGGCTCGATGCACATGTTCTCGAAAGAGAAGCATTTCTACGGCGGCCACGGCATCGTCGGCGCGCAGGTGCCGCTAGGGGCCGGACTGGCCTTTTCGGACAAATACAAGGGCAACGACAACGTCACATTCGCCTATTTCGGCGATGGCGCCTCGAACCAGGGTCAGGTCTATGAGACCTACAACATGGCCGAGCTTTGGGACCTGCCGGTGATCTTTGTCATCGAGAACAACCAATACGCCATGGGCACCTCGATGAAGCGGTCGACCAAGTCGAGTTCGCTTTTCGGGCGCGGCGAGGCCTTTGGCATCACCGGTGAACAGGTTGACGGCATGAACGTGCTGACCGTCAAAGAAGCCGCCGAGCGCGCCGTGGCGCACTGCCGCGCGGGCAAGGGCCCCTATATCCTCGAGATGAAGACCTATCGCTACCGTGGTCACTCGATGTCGGACCCCGCAAAATACCGCACCCGTGAAGAGGTGCAGAAAATGCGCGAAGAACATGACCCCATCGACAATGTCCGCGCCATTCTGCTGACCGGCAATCACGCCACCGAAGATGATCTCAAGGCGATCGACAAAGAGATCAAAGAGATCGTGAACGAAGCCGCAGAATACTCGAAAACCAGCCCCGAGCCGGATCTGTCCGAGCTCTGGACCGACATCTACGCCTGAGGGAGCAAAGACCATGGCAATCCAGATTCTCATGCCCGCCCTCTCGCCCACGATGGAAGAAGGCACGCTCGCCAAATGGCTCAAGGCCGAAGGCGACGAGGTCAAGGCCGGTGACATCATCGCCGAGATCGAGACCGACAAGGCCACGATGGAGTTCGAGGCCGTTGACGAGGGTATCCTCGGCAAGATCCTGATCGCCGCCGGCACCGAAGGCGTCAAGGTCAACACCGCCATTGCCGTGCTGTTGGCCGATGGCGAAAGCGCCGATGACGCCGCCGCTGCGGCCCCTGCTGCTGCGGCCCCCGCCGCAGTCCCTGCCGCAGCCCTCGCCCCTGTCGCCGCGGCCCCCGCCGCCGCGCCTGTGGCCCCCAAGGCCGATCTGACGCCCGACTGGCCCGAAGGCACGCCCGTCAAGCAGATGACCGTGCGCGAGGCCCTGCGTGAAGGCATGGTCGAGGAAATGCGTCGCGACGACGACGTTTTCATCATGGGCGAAGAAGTCGGCGAATATCAGGGCGCCTATAAGATCAGCCAAGGCATGCTGGAAGAATTCGGTGCCCGCCGCGTGATCGACACGCCGATTTCGGAAATGGGCTTTGCCGGTATCGCCACGGGCGCTGCCTTTGGCGGCCTGCGTCCAATCGTCGAGTTCATGACGTTCAACTTTGCCATGCAGGCCATCGACCACGTGATCAACTCGGCCGCCAAGACGCTCTATATGTCGGGCGGCCAGATGGGCGCGCCGATGGTGTTCCGTGGCCCGAACGGCGCGGCGGCCCGCGTGGCGGCCCAGCACAGTCAGGACTATGCGGCGTGGTATGCGCAGATCCCCGGTCTCAAGGTCGTCATGCCCTATACGGCTGCCGACTATAAGGGCCTGATCAAATCCGCGATCCGCGACAACAGCCCCGTGATCTTCCTTGAAAACGAGATCCTGTACGGGCGCAGCTTTGATGTGCCGGTGATGGATGATTTCACCATCCCGCTGGGCAAGGCGCGGATCGCGCGCGCCGGCAAGGATGTGACGATCATCTCTTTCGGTATCGGCATGACCCATGCGCTCGCCGCCGCCGAAAAGCTCGAGGCCGAAGGCATCGACGCCGAGGTGATCGACCTGCGCAGCCTGCGTCCCTTGGACTATGACACCGTGCTGGCCTCGGTCATGAAGACCAACCGCTGCGTCACCGTCGAGGAAGGCTGGCCCGTGGCCTCGATCGGCAACCACCTGTCGGCCTATATCATGACCCATGCCTTCGATTACCTCGATGCGCCGGTCCTGAACTGCACCGGCAAGGACGTGCCGATGCCCTATGCCGCCAACCTTGAAAAGCACGCGCTGATCACCGCCGACGAGGTCGTCGCGGCGGTCAAGCAAGTGACCTACCGCTAAGGAGAAAAAGATGCCCATTCAGATTCTGATGCCCGCGCTTTCTCCGACGATGGAAGAAGGCACGCTGGCCAAATGGCTGGTCAAGGAAGGCGACGAGGTCAAATCCGGCGACATCATCGCCGAGATCGAGACTGACAAGGCCACGATGGAGTTCGAGGCCGTCGATGAAGGCGTGATCGGCAAGATTCTGGTCGCCGCTGGCACCGAAGGCGTCAAGGTCAATGCCCCCA
>JAHEBS010000233.1 GCA_024642145.1 Marivivens sp. | reverse complement strand
GGTGGGCTTTAACGTCGCCCGTCTTGGCGCCGGCCACTATCACCAAGCGACGCAGGGCGACCTTTATGCCGCGCGCGACGAGGCGCTGTTGTCATCGCTGACCAGCTTTGATCGGGCGGGCCTGCCGTTAAATCTGCGTGACGACATGACTGCGGTCCTTTGGGCCAAGTTGCTGTTGAATCTCAACAATGCGGTCAACGCGCTTTCGGGCCTGCCGCTCAGGACCCAGTTGATGGACCGCGACTTTCGCCGCTGCCTTGCCTTGGCTCAGGCCGAGGCTTTGGCGCTGATGACCGTCGCGGGCATCCGCCCCGCGCGTCTGACGCCCTTGCCCGCAAGGCTGTTGCCGCCGCTGTTGCGCCTGCCCAACGCGGTTTTCACCCGCATCGCCGCAGCGATGTTGGCCATCGACGACCAAGCGCGGTCGTCCATGGCCGATGACCTTGCTGCGGGTCGCGCGCCCGAAGTGGACTGGATCAACGGCGAGGTAGTGGCGCTGGCCGAACGGCTGGGCCGCAAGGCGCCTGTGAACGCAAGGCTTGTGGAACTGGTCTGGGCGGCGCATGCAGGCAAACGGGCGCCAATGCGTGGCGCGGCGCTCTTGGCGGATCTTGGTGGGGTCTAGGGGGGGTGACTCTGGAGGCGAGTACCGGAATCGAACCGGTCTACACGGATTTGCAATCCGCTGCGTAACCTCTCCGCCAACTCGCCGCCGAGAGTGGGTTTCTGCTATACGGCCCGCCGCGCGGACGCAAGCCCCATGGCGGCAAATCTTGCGGTGGGGGCAGGGGGCGGGCGATCTGCCGTTGCCGTGGGTCAACAGTTGTGGCAAGAGGCCTAGAAACCTGCATGAACGAGAGAGCTAGACTCGTGGCCGATTTTTCCAAGCGCCGGACGATGATGGTGGACACACAGGTCCGCCCTTCTGACGTCACCAAATTCCCGATCATCGACGCGATGCTGAATGTCCCGCGTGAGGTCTTTGTGCCCGACCATCAGCGTGAGGCCGCCTATATCGGCGAAACGCTGGATCTGGGTGGTGGCCGCGTGATGCTCGAGCCGCGCAATTTTGCCAAGCTTCTCGATGCGCTGGCGATCACGCCTGCGGATGTGGTGCTGGATCTGGGCTGTGGCCTTGGCTATTCGACGGCCGTGATCGCCCGCATGGCCGAATTCGTGGTTGCCGTCGAGGATGACGCCGACCGCGCCAATCTGGCGCAAGAGCTTTTGTCCGAACACGGCGTCGACAATGCCGCCGTCATGAACGGCGCGCTGGCCGAGGGTGCCGCGAAATCCGGCCCCTATGACATCATCATTCTTGAAGGTGCGGCCGAAGAAGTCCCCGCCGGACTGCTCAAACAGCTCAAGGATGGCGGGCGCATCGGCGCGATCATGGCCGAAGGCGCGCTGGGCGTGGCCCGCATCGGCTACAAGATCGATGGTGTGGTAAATTGGCGCTATGCGTTCAATGCTTCTGCGCCGGTGGTTGCGGGTTTCGAAAAAACCCCTAGTTTCGCATTCTAAGAAGGGCCTGCGTCGCAACGCTTTGGCCCCAAAAACAGGCGGCCGGAGGTTTGACATGGCTTTTTCGCGGGCAATGGGCGCAGCGGCGCTCGTCTTTTCCCTTATCTTGTCGCCTGCCGCGCGGGCCGAAACGCTTGGTCAGGCGCTGACCTCGGCCTATAACGCCTCGGGCCTGTTGGAACAGAACCGCGCCCTGCTGCGCGCAACCGACGAAGATTATGCGCAGGCTGTCGCCTCGCTCCGTCCGGTGGTCAGTTGGGCGCTTGCGGCCACGAATACCTACCCGAATGTGCCGTTTACCGACATCTGGGAAGGCACGATCCAGATCATCGGTGAAATGACCATCTATGATTTCGGCCAATCCGACCGCCGCCTGCGCGTGCAGAAGGAAACCGTATTGGCCACGCGTGAGGGGCTGCGCGGCATCGAGGGTCAGGTGCTGATGCGCGCTGTGCAGGCCTTTATGAACGTCCGTCGCAATAGCGAGACGGTCGGCGTGCGCCGGTCGAACGTGAATGTGCTGTCCGAACAACTGCGCGCGGCGCAGGATCGTTTCGATGTGGGCGAGTTGACGCGGTCCGACGTCGCGCTGGCCGAGGCGCGTTTTGCCGCCGCCCAATCGATGCTTGCCGCCGCCGAAGGTGCGCTGGCGCAGGCGCAGGCCGAATATCTGGCCGCGGTCGGCCATGCGCCGGGCAGCGTCAGCGACGCGCCCAAGGCGCCGGTGCCGGCCTCGCCTATCGCCGCCATTAACCTTGCACATGAGGGCCATCCGTCGATCACTGGCGCGCAGCATAATGTGGCTGCCGCTGCCGTGGGCGTTGAAATGGCGCAGAACGCAGGCGCGCCACGCCTTGGGGCCAGAGCGGCCGCAGGTATGGATTTCAACAACAATCAGGCGGCACAACTGACAGTCTCGATCGGCGGGCCGATCTATTCGGGCGGTGCCATCGACAGCCGCGAACGTCAGGCCGTGGCCCGCCACGAAGCTGCGG
>JAHEBS010000232.1 GCA_024642145.1 Marivivens sp. | reverse complement strand
GCGGGCCAGCGCGGCCTCGGCGGCGGGATAGCGGTCAAGGATCGTCATGCGGCCATGGCCCAGATGCGGTTCGACCTTTTCCACCAAAACACGGCTCAGCATATCCGACCAGCTATCATCGGCACCGTAGCTGATCCCCACGCGGTCAAGTGCTGCCGCAAGGCGCGCCGCGTCTGGCAGGCCCGCCGTATCGACCGTGGCCAAGAGATCAACCGACGCATAGCGATCAAAGGCCTCGGCCACCGAGATGCGTTCGGGTTCGGCAAAGGGATCGCAGGTCTTGTCACGAAAGCGCAGCACCTCTGTTCCGCACGCGCGCGCCGCGCGCGCGAGGATCGCGGCGCAATCGGCCATCAGCGCTTCATAGCCCGCGCCGACACGATACCATTCCAGCATGGTGAACTCGGGCTCATGCAGGACCCCCCGCTCACGGTTGCGCCAGACGTGGGAAAAGGCCGCGATCTGCGTCTCGCCGCCGGCCAACAGCTTTTTCATCGCGAATTCGGGCGAGGTATGCAGATAGCGCGGGCGCCCTACCCCGTCATTGCCGATGGCCGTGGTGGCAAACCCGTGCAGATGCGCCTCGTTGCCGGGCGAAAGCGCGAGCCCCGCAGGATCGACCTCGGTGAACCCCTCGTCGTCCAGCCAGACGCGGATCGCTCGCTGGATACGGTTTCGCGCCAGCAACAGCGGGCGGCGGTCGGCGTGGCGATGGGGTTGCCACCATTGGCTGTCAGGCGTGGTCTGGGTCATGGGTTCTACTGCTTTGTTCTGGCGAAATCGGCCGGAATGGGTTACGGGGCAGGCGGATTCGGGCGATTAACACGCTTTGCGCCCTACGCAACCACAAGGAAGACACCCGTGAAAGTCATTGCTTCGAGCCTGCGCAAAGGCAACGTCGTCGATATCGACGGCCGGCTCTACGTCGTTCTCACCGCCCAGAACTTCCACCCCGGCAAGGGCACGCCCGTAACCCAGGTCGATATGCGCCGCATCTCGGATGGCGTGAAGGTCTCGGAGCGCTGGAAAACCACCGATGGCGTCGAGCGCGCCCATGTCGAGGAAACCACCTACAATTTCCTCTACGAGGACGGCGAAGGCTATCACTTCATGGAGCCCAACACCTACGAGCAGATCACCGTGACCGAAGACGTCGTGGGTGACAGCAAGGTCTATTTGCAAGACGGCATGGGCGTCTATCTGCTGTTGCATGAAGGCATCGCCATTTCGATGGAACTGCCGCAAAAGATCACCGTCGAGGTCGCCGAGACCGAACCTGTGGTCAAGGGTCAGACCGCCTCGTCGTCCTACAAGCCCGCGATCTGCGACAACGGTCTGCGCGTCATGGTGCCGCCCCACATCGGTGTGGGCACGCGCATCATCATCAACACCGACGACAATTCCTACGTCGAGCGCGCCAAGGACTGATCCTCGCGCCACGAACATCGTCAAAGGCCCGTGCATCACGCGCGGGCCTTTTGTTTTGATATGGGGTCGCGGCCAAAGCGGCGCTATCAAGTGTCATGGCCCGCTTTGTTCTGCCCACGCCCCTGCGCCGGTCGCGCTGCCTTGTTGCGGCGTTGGCCCTGCTCTGGGCTACACCCACGCGGGCCGAGAACTTTCTAATCGAGGTTTCGGCTGGATCGACGCTGGTCGATACCGTCGTTGCCGCCCGATATGGGCATTATGAACTGTCAGGCGGCGCGCCCGCCCCCCTGCGCCAGTGGTATGGATCGAAGACGCATGACCTGCGTTTGGTCTGGCTTGACCAGATTACCCCAGATTTCGGGCTGATCTGGGGGTTTTCGACTGGCGAAACAGGCCAGAAATACCAAATAGCACCGGGTTTCCAGCTGGGCATCATGTGGCAACGCGCGCTCACGAGGCGCCAAACCATCAGCCTGCGGGCCAGCACGCGGCTAGGGGGCCGACTGACCGAGCAGAGCTGCACAGCCGACTACGGTGCGATTGGCGGCATTCAAGAGGTCAACTGTCGCATGGCCGCCTCGATCCTGCCGCCTGCCGAGACATTGGACTATCTGTGGGACGAATCGCCCGCTGATCTGGTGAAGATCGAGCTGAGCTGGACGTTTCGGTTCTAGGGACATTTGCCCCCCAAGGCCCCGATTGCGTCACACGGAGCACCGGCGGAGCTGGCTTGGTCCTTGCGCGCGCGGATTGTAGGGCAACGTGATTGGACAAAAGGCGTGGCTGTTAATAGAATTCGAGCATCTTTTCGGCACGTTCGCGGTTCATGAGCCGGCCCGCGTGCCGCGTCATTCTCGGGGGAGACTGCCATGACGCGTAAACTGACCCTATCCATTGCGACCTTGATCGTGGCGCTTGGCGCGGCGCTGCCTGTTGCGGCACTCGATCTGTCAGCCGAGGCGACCCGCCGTGGCGGCCCGCCGCCGCCACCCCCGCCGCAGCCCAGCGGGACCTATTACGATTGGATGAGCCCCGATATCATCGGCGCTTGGGGTCAGAACTATTTCGGCCAGGGCGTGACCGTAACCGTGGTCGATGATTTCAGCAGCCAATCC
>JAHEBS010000111.1 GCA_024642145.1 Marivivens sp. | reverse complement strand
TGATGTCGATGCGTTTTACGCCGGATTGGAACGACCGTCAGAGTGCAATGGCGGCCTATGAGCGCCATAATGAATCGGTCCGCAACGGTGTCGCCCCTAACCGTCTGCTGGAGTGGAAGCCTGAAGATGGCTGGGCGCCACTGTGCGCTGGTTTGGGGCTGCCGGTTCCAGAGACACCGTTCCCCCACAAGAATTCGGCCAAAGAGTATCGCGGCAAGATGGGCTTGGGCTAAGAACTGCCCCCGCCGTCGCCCGATCAACCCATGCGACCAATCTGGGCATGCCGATACAATTGACGCATCTGCGCCCAATTGATGCCCTATCAGCGCCAACAGACAGCCAGACTGCCCGCGCAACATTGCCCCCGAAAGACCATAAAACTGGCCGTCAGACGGGCGGTCTTGCATGGCGAAGGGCACAGTAAATGGCAACGTTTTACATAGTTGCAGACAACACCAAGCCTCTCGGTCCCAACCAGATCGCGGCGGGTAGCACGATTCAGGTGCATGAAGGTGATGTCTTCATCTTTGAGGCAGGCGCCAACAAAACGACGACCTTTACGCTCGCCAACGGCGCGCCGAATGGTGCCAATTTTGACATTCAATTCAACACGTCAAACACGGCGGGTGCCTTTGACGTCAAGGTCAGCAGCAATCTTAACGTCGATATCTCGGTCGCGAACAACGTTGATATCGACAACATCAACATCAACGCCAGCAACGCCAGCAGCACGACGTTTACCGCAGGCGACGGCGTTTCACTCAAGTCCTTTACAGGCAGCGCCAATGGCCCCGATACGGTCACGATCGGCGATAATGCGACGGTTACCGGAATCATCGACACCAAGGCAGGCAACGACAGCCTGACCATTGGCGATAACGGCCATTTTCATGGCGATATCAAGCTTGGCGCGGGTGTGGACAATGTCAGCATCGGGTCGGGCAATACGTTTTACAAAGCCTTCAACCTCGAAGCCGGTAATGACATCTTTACTGCTGGCAACGGCAACACGTTCCTCGGGTTGCTCGAAGGGGGTGATGGCGCGGATTCACTGACGTTCGGGCAGAATAACACCATCACGTCTTTCAACGGTGGCAAAGACGCCGACACGGTGATTGTGGGCTATGTGGACCCCAACGTTGTCCAGCTGATTGACGCAGTAGATCACAATCCGGGCACAGTTATCGACACGCTGCAAATCGACGTGTCCGCAGACAAGGCCGGATTCGAGCAGCTTTTGATTTCGCACGGGTATGTTCAGGATGTGGACGGTAGCTGGAACGCGACCAAAAACACCGATTTCCACATCAAGTGGCACAACGTCCAAATCAACGATTTTGAAAAGATCATCATCTGTTTCGCGCGCGGGACCGAAATCGACACGTCAACTGGCCGAGTCAAGATCGAGGACCTTGCCGTTGGTGATCTGGTGATGACGCTTGACAGCGGGCCGCAGCCCGTCCGGTGGATCGGTGCGCGCACGGTCGTGGCCGAAGGCGACTTTGCCCCCGTGTTGATCCGCAAAGGAACGCTGGGCAATGACCGTGACCTGCTGGTTTCGCCGCAGCACAGGTTCCTGCTGACAGGACCGCGTTACGAGTTGCACTTTGGCGAGCCGGAAGTGCTGGCAACCGCCAAATCGTTGATCAACGACGGCACGATAACCCGTCAAGAAGGTGGCGAGGTCGAATATTTCCACCTTCTGTTCGACAAACACGAGATCGTCTTTGCCGAAGGAACGCCCGCCGAAAGCTTTTACCCCGGGCCCAAGGCGCTTACCTCGATGGAGGTCGAAGTGCTGGCCGAGATCTTGACGCTTTTCCCCGAACTCTCTGTCGATCCGCAGGCCTATGGTGCCGAAGCTCGCCCCCTGTTGCGCCCGTGGGAGGCAGAGATCGCGCGGCGGGACGTGGCCTAGAGTGATCAGCCCCAAATCCTGAGATCAGATTGACAGACACTGTGTCTGCCGGTTTTCTCGGCGGGCCGATGGCTTGTGTAAGCCAATCGACCTAGCTGACAGAGAGCAAAAGGGAGCAGGCTCATGGCGGATGCCAAGGACGAAATGGACCATTTCCGCGCAGCCGCCGCGCAGAGCTTTCGCAACAGCGAGGTTGCGCCGCCCATCATGGTGGGCTCTCCGCCGCCCAAAGCATGGAGGCCGCCCGCGCTGGACTGGGATCGTCCGCCGTGGAACCGATGGTCCTTTCAGCATGTCTGTGAAATCGTACCAACGGCCACTGTGCGCCGCGGACCTGAAACCTCGACCTTGCCCGCGCCGGAGGGTGGGTTGGATGCCTATGTCTTTGGGGTTGAGGGGCAGGCCAAAAGCTTTGCCCAGATGCTGGATGATACCTACACCGATGCGGTCTATGTCTGGAAAGACGGGCGTTGCCTGCATGAAAGCTATCACAACGGCATGACGCCCCAATCGCGGCATCTGCTGCAATCGGTGTCCAAGTCGATCACCGCGACCGCCGCCGCGTCCCTGATTGCAGAGGGGGCGCTGGATCCTGCCGCGCCGATCACGGATTACCTGCCCGAACTGGCCAACACCGCTTGGGCAGGCGCCACTTTGCAGCATGTGATGGATATGACCACGGGCGTGCGGTTCGACGAAACCTACGAGGCGCGCGATAGTGATGCCGGCAAGATGGACTGTGCCTCGGGCTGGAAACCTGCGCCGCCGGATATGGATGTAACGGGCTGGCCGGAAACGATCTGGGATCAGATACTGTCGCTCAAGACGCGCGAAGCCGATCACGGTGAACGGTTCCAGTATCGTTCGATCGAAACGGATGTGCTGGCCCACGCGATGGAGCGGGTGACAGGCAAACGGCTGCCGCAGATCCTTGCGGAACGGCTCTGGGGGCCGCTTGGCTGCGAAGAGAATGCCGACATTACCGTGGACGGGGCTGGCTATGGTCTGGCGAGCGGCGGGATCAGCGCGACGCTGCGTGATGTGGTCCGGTTCGGGCTGGGGATGCTGGGCGAGGGCTATCCACCTTTGGCGGGCGTCGTGCCCGAACCGTGGATTGCCGAGGTGCGCGGTGGGGCGCATGGTCTGGCCAATGCCGACCTCCGCCGCCGTTTTGCCAACGGGGTTTACCGCAACCAGTTCTGGATCCGCGACAACGATGGTCCGGGCCATTATTGCTTTGGCGTGTTCGGGCAAATGGTCTGCGTGCTGCCGCAGTTCAACTTTGTGGCGGTAAAACTATCCACTTGGCCAGTGTTCCGCGACAGCCGTCTGATGGCCGAAACGATCGCGGCGATGGAGGCGATCGCCGCTGACCCGAGCCTTTGATGATTGAATGGAAAAGCCCCGCGGCGGTCGTTTGTCGCGGGGCTTTCTGTTGTCCGTCAGACCAAATCAAAGCGATCGGCGTTCATCACCTTGGTCCATGCGGCGACAAAATCGCACAGGAATTTGCCCGCATTATCGTCCTGAGCGTAAACTTCCGCATAGGCGCGCAGGATCGAGTTTGACCCGAACACAAGGTCCAGACGGGTTGCGGTCCATTTCACCTTGCCGGTCTTGCGGTCGCGGATCTCGTAGCTGCCGTCTTTGGCTGCGTGCCAGCTATTGGCCATGTCGGTCAGGTTGACGAAGAAATCCTGCGTCAGGCTGCCCGCGCGGTCCGTCAGCACGCCATGCGCGCTGCCGCCGTGATTGACGCCAATGACGCGCAAACCGCCGACCAGAGCCACCATTTCCTTGGCGCTCAGACCCAGCAACTGGGTGCGGTCCAGCATCAGTTCTTCGGGGCTGACCACGTAGTCCTCTTTCAGCCAGTTGCGATAGCCATCATGAACCGGCTCGAGATAGCCAAAGCTCTCGGCGTCGGTCGCCGCAGCGCTTGCGTCACCCCGACCGGAGGCAAAGGGCACCTCGACCTTTTCACCACCGGCCTTGGCGGCCATCTCGATACCGACATTGCCGGCCAGCACGATGGTGTCGGCAACGCTGGCGCCCGCTGCCTTGGCCAGCGGTTCCAGCACCGCCAACACCTTGGCCAGCCGCGCGGGTTCATTGCCCGCCCAGTCTTTCTGCGGGGCAAGCCGGATACGCGCGCCATTGGCGCCACCACGGAAGTCAGAGCCGCGGAAGGTCCGCGCGCTGTCCCAAGCGGTGGCGACCATATCGGCGATGGACAGACCGCTTGCCGCGATCTTGGCCTTCAGCGCGGCCACATCATAGCCAGTGGCACCGGCCGGAACCGGATCTTGCCAGATCAGATCCTCGGCGGGCACTTCGGGGCCGATGTAGCGCGCCTTGGGGCCCATGTCGCGGTGGGTCAGCTTGAACCAAGCCCGTGCGAAGGTTTCCGAGAAATAGGCGGGGTCCTTGTGAAACCGCTCTGATATTGCGCGGAAACCGGGGTCAACGCGCATGGCCATATCGGCATCTGTCATCAGCGGCATAGTCCGCAGCGAGGGGTCCTCGACGTCGGCGGGCATATCCTCTGGGCGGATGTTGATGGGCCGCCACTGGTTGGCACCGGCGGGGCTTTTGGTCAATTCCCACTCATAGCCGAACAGCATGTCGAAATAGCCATTGTCCCATTTGGTGGGCTGGCTGGTCCACGCACCCTCGATGCCGCTGGTCACGGCGTGGCGGCCTTTGCCGGTGGCACCGGGGTTGGCCCAGCCAAAGCCCTGCTGTTCGACGGGTGCGCCCTCGGGGTCGGGGCCGAGCTTGCTGGCGTCGCCGTTGCCATGGGCCTTTCCCACAGTATGGCCGCCCGCGGTCAGGGCTACGGTTTCTTCCTCGTTCATGCCCATCCGGCCAAATGTGACGCGGATGTCATGCGCCGTTTTCAACGGGTCGGGCTTGCCGCCCACGCCCTCGGGGTTGACGTAGATGAGGCCCATCTGCACAGCGGCCAGCGGGTTTTCCAGCGTGTCACGGTCCGCGCCTTCATAGCGGTCCGCGCCAAGCCAGTCCTTTTCCGCACCCCAATAGACATCCTTTTCGGGGTGCCAGATGTCGGCACGGCCATAGCCGAAACCAAAGGTTTTCAGCCCCATCGATTCGTAGGCCACGTTACCGGCGAGGATCATCAGGTCGGCCCAGCTGATCTTGTTGCCGTATTTCTTCTTGATCGGCCAAAGCAGACGACGCGCCTTGTCGAGGCTTGCGTTGTCCGGCCATGAATTGAGGGGGGCAAAGCGCTGGTTGCCCGTTCCGCCACCGCCACGACCATCGGTCGCCCGATAGGAACCGGCCGAGTGCCAGGCCATGCGGATCATCAGGCCGCCGTAGTGCCCCCAGTCGGCGGGCCACCAGTCCTGACTGTCGGTCATCAGCGCGGTCAGGTCGGCCTTGAGTGCCTTGTGGTCGATACCCTTGACCGCCTCGCGATAGTCAAAACCGTCATCCATCGGGTTGGTCTTGGCATCATGCTGATGCAGGATGTCGAGGTTCAGCGTCGCGGGCCACCAATCTGTGACGGTGGTGCTGGCCGTGGTCATGGCTCCATGCGCCACGGGGCATTTGCCTGATTTGTCTGACATATTTTCCTCCGAAATTCTGCGGCGGCCCTCGCGCGCGGGTGTTCGCGCAGCGCGTCTGGCCGCCAGATATGCACCCAGACTATGTCGGTCAAAGCATAAAGCCCAATTGCATAAACTTACAGTTGTGATCAGATTGCCTTATGATTGGTATCACGCTCAGACATTTGCGCTATTTCGAGGCGCTCGCCCGCTTTGGCCATTTCGGCCGCGCGGCCGAGGCCTGCGCCATTTCGCAGCCCGCGCTTTCCATGCAGATCAAGGAACTCGAGGCGCTGATGGGCGCGCCTTTGGTCGAACGCGGTGCGCGACGCATCAGGCTGACCGAGGTCGGCGAAGAACTGGCGGGGCGCGCGCGGCGGATTGTCCAGTCGGTGGATGAATTGGGCGATCTGGCGCGGGCGGCGCGCGGCGAACCGGCGGGCAGGTTCCGGCTGGGGATGATCCCGACCGTGGCCCCCTATCTTCTGCCCAAGGTCATCGCCGAACTTGCCCGTCGCTTTCCCGCGTTGGAGCTGTTGCCGCGGGAAACCGTGACCAACCGGCTGATTGACGATCTGCTCGAGGCGCGACTGGACGCGGCAATCGTGGCTCTGCCGGTGTCCGAGCCGACGTTGCACGAAGTGCCGCTATTCACCGAGGAATTCGTGCTGGTCCGCACCGAGGCCGAGGCGCGCCGACCCGCGCCGCCGCCCGAGCGATTGCACGAGATGAAGTTGCTGTTGTTGGAAGAAGGGCACTGTTTTCGCGATCAGGCCCTGTCCTATTGCAAGCTCGACCCCGGCGCCGCGCGGGTGCTGATGGAGGGCAGTTCTCTATCGACTTTGGTGCAGATGGTGGGTGCGGGGATTGGTGTGACCCTGATCCCCGAAATGGCCATTGGCATCGAAACCGAACGGGCGGCGGTCGCGGCCACCCGACTGCCGGAACCACGCCCCACACGCACCATCGGCATGGTCTGGCGCAAAACCACGCCATTGGCCGATCCGTTGACCCAAATAGCCCAGATTGTGCGGCAGGTCGGTGAGGCGCGCCGCTAACGCCGCCGGAAGAAACGGGTCCGCGCGTAGAGCGCCTCCATCCGCTTCATGCGCGCTTGCGTGTCTTCCCATGTCAGGTTCTGGACAGCGGCGAGCAAGGTTTCGACGATAATCAAGATGACCGCGGTCGAGTCCCATGCCGATGGGGCTTCGACATGGGCCGCGAATTTGTAACGGGCAAATTCGCCTGCGGGTGATCCCCATTGATCGGTGATCAACATCACCTCGGCACCCTGCTCGACAGCCACTTCGACAACCTGCAGCACGTTGTTTTCGTAGCGGCGGATGTCGAAGATCAACAGAATGTCGCCCTTCTTGATGTCAATCAGCGCGGGCGGCCAGTTTGACGACGTATCTGAAATCAGGGTCACGTTTTCACGCATCACCTTCATATGCGTGACAAAGTAGTCCGCCAGCGAGTGCGTGATGCGGCCACCCATGGCGTAGATATGCCGCTGACCTTCGGCCATCATCGCGGCCACCGCGTCGAAATCTGACGGGTTCACCAAGGCAAGGCTGGCCTGCAGATTTGCAGCAACCGCGTCGGCAAAGGCATTCAGGATGTGGCCTTGCGGTGCCTTTTCGGCCCAGCGGTCATGCTTGGCGATGGGCGAGACAAGGCGTTCCTCGACTTCGGCATGAACGCCGGACTGGAAATCGGGATAGCCGCGAAAACCGATCTTTTGGCAGAGCCGCACCACGGTCGGCGTCGAGACGGCAGCCCCTTTGGCAAGCGAGGTGATCGAACCCAGCGCCGCGACGGGATAGTTGCGCAAAATATGGTTTGCCAGCTTCTGTTCGGTCGGCGTCAGGTTGCCGTATGCCGCGCGGATACGTTCCTCGTTGGTCTGACTTGGTAGGTCCATAAGCCGCGTCTGCTTTCCTGTCTGGTTCTGCAAGCCGTCCTCGTCAGAAACAATTGTAACAGAAATCGCGCGACAGAAAAGATCTTGACAGAACCGCGATACGTGAACGAGCCTATTCCCAGTTTCGGGGGGGAGGCGCATGTCGGCTCAGGGGGAATCAGCCATGGCGGCGGTCGTGTCGGTCGAAAGGGCCGAGGCCCTGTCCGACCTGATCCTTGTCTGCGAACATGCAAGCCATTTCATCCCCGCGGACCGAAACGGTATGGGGCTGGCCGCTGACGGGCAGGTGGCGCATATCGCCTGGGATCCTGGTGCGCTTGGCGTGGCAAGGGGGCTGTCACGGCGGCTGGATGCGACTTTGGTTTCGGCCGAAATATCGCGCCTGATCTATGACCTGAACCGCCCGCCACATGTGATGGCGGCAATGCCGGCCAAGAGCGAAATCTACGACATTCCCGGCAATCACCAGATCGATACGCGGGAACGTCTGGCGCGGACACGTGCGGTCTATCTGCCGTTTCACGACTGTCTTCGCCGTCTTGTCGCAGAACGACTGGCGGTGGGGCGCATCCCCCAGATCGCCACGATCCATTCGTTCACGCCCTTCTATTTCGGGCAACAGCGGCATCTGGATCTGGGGGTGATCCACGACGCCGATCCGACGCTCGCGATAGCGACGCTGGCGGCTGCCCATGCCGAGAGCGATCTGGTTTCGGCGTTGAACCAGCCCTACGACGCGGCCGACGGCGTAACCCATACCCTGCGCTTGCAGGCCACCCCCTACGGGTTGGCCAATGTCATGATCGAAATTCGTAATGACCTGATCTCAAACGAGGAAAGCCAAGAGGACATGTCCGAAATTCTTGCCAAGATACTGACCCGCGCGCTGGGTGCGCTGGCCGAAGACGCGCAAAGGGCAGTGCTCTGATGCCGCAGTGGATCAAGACCTATGTCCGTGTCGTTGAACGGCTCAACTATCGGGTTGGGCGTTTTGCGATGTATTTGCTCTTTGTGCTGATGGGGGTCCTGTTGTGGTCCTCGTTGACCAATATCTTCAAACATAATGCGATCTGGACGCTGGAAATGGCCCAGTTCATCATGGTCGCCTATTACATGCTGGGCGGGCCCTATTCGTTGCAGCTGGATAGCAACGTGCGGATGGATTTGCTTTACCACCGCTGGTCGCCGCGCCAACGCGCATGGGTCGATGCGTTTTCGGTTTTCGCACTGCTGTTCTACCTTGTGATCTTGTTGGTGGGCGCGGTCGACAGCACGGAATACGCGCTGCAGTATTCAGAACGAAGCCCGACGGCATGGCGGCCCTATATCGCGCCGATCAAGATCGTGATGGTCGTAGGCATCTCGCTGATGATCCTGCAGACTCTGGCCTTCTTTTTCCGTGATCTGGCCAAGCTGCGCGGGGAGGAGATCTGATGTCCTATGACATGATCGCAATCCTCATGTTCTCGACCATGATGATCATGATGATGACGGGCCAGCGCGTTTTTGGCGCGATCGGCTTTGTCGCGGTGGGGGCTTCGGTCCTGCTTTGGGGCACGGGCGGTAGCGATCTGGGGTTTGCCGCCGCCATGAAACTGATGAAGTGGTATCCGCTGCTCACGCTGCCGATGTTCATCTTTATGGGTTACGTGCTGTCCGAAAGCCGTTTGGCTGATGACCTTTATCGCATGTTCCATGTCTGGATGGGCCCGGTGCCCGGCGGTTTGGCCATTGGAACGATCCTTCTGATGGTGGTGATCTCGGCCATGAACGGCCTCTCGGTCGCGGGCATGGCTATCGGCGCGACCATTGCGCTGCCTGAACTGCTCAAACGAAACTACGACAAGCTGATGGTCACCGGCGTGATCCAGGCGGGATCTTCGCTAGGTATCCTCGTGCCGCCGTCTGTTGTGCTGGTTCTTTATGCCATGATCGCGCGGCAGCCGGTCAGCCAGCTCTGGCTTGCCGGTGTATTCCCCGGCCTGATGATGGCCGTGCTGTTCATCGGCTATATATGGATCCGGTGTCGTATCAATCC
>JAHEBS010000231.1 GCA_024642145.1 Marivivens sp. | reverse complement strand
AAGGTCTTGGAACCGACGGGCTTGCACAGATGACGCGCTCGACCTGTGCGCCTGTTCTTGGTCTTTCCGTTATGGCCGACGACATTACGGTGGCGCAGGCGCGCGGCTGTATCGCGTTTAACGACCAAGTCATGGCATGGCTCGCGGGCGAGCCCTCGGTGCGCTTGGTCATTATGGCGTCAACGTGGGGTCTGGCCGCGACGGACACCTATAGCGCGGAAACGGACGTTCGGAATGGCGCGGATGCGGAACTGGTTCGCAGCGCGATTCTGGCGACGGCGCAGCGCATTCAGGCCATGGGCAAACAGGTGGTCATTGTCGGTCCGCCACCCATGACCGGCGAGAATATCGGCCAGTGCCTTGTGGCTGCCGCGCGCGCCGGTCGCGCGGAAACGGCCTGCGATTTTGCAACAAGCGACGTCGTGGCGTGGCAACAATGGGTTCAGGATTTCGTCCGCGCGTTCGCGGACCAACTGCCTGTTGTGATGCTGGCCGATATCATGTGCCCTGACGGGCGTTGCCGCACGCGCATTGGCGACACGTTCATTTACCGCGACAGCGGGCATCTTTCGCAAGAAGGCTCGCGCTATCTGGGGCGCACCTTTGGGCTGCTGGACATGATCAGGACCGCCGCCAATGGCTTGTCCGCCGCGAAATAGGACCTAGTTGGACGCCATCTGGTAGGGTCGGTCAGGTCCGAAGGGCACGTCGATCTGGCCGAGCCGGTCCATGTAGCTGGAGATCGGCATGCCATAGGGGTCGCGCGGGTCGACGCGGCCGTTTGACCGCACATATTGGTCAAGCGCGCCCGCGCCCAGCAGATGCGCCGCGCCCAGCATGCCCGCAGGGGTCAACGTGTGGCCACCGACATCGGTCCATGCATATTTCTGCAGGCGGTAGCTGCTGATATAGTGCCAAAGAACGCTCAGCCATTCTTCGGCGGCGCGATCCTGCACGCGTTCGTTCGCCAGAAACTGGGCGCGCGAACGGATGCCGTTCTTGCCGGTCCAACCGCCGCTGAAATCGTTGTTATAGACGTCGCTATCCCTCCGGACGTAGCCCAGATCGATCAACGCCGCCTCGCCAAATTGATAGGCGCCAAGGAAACCAAGCGTATTGACCGCCTGATAGTCTCCGCCGGACTCCATCAACTGCAGGGCCAGCAAAAAAGCTGCTGCTTTGGCCATAAAAGTCTCCTAACGCCCCTTGCGGATGCGCTTTAATGCCGGACCTTTCAGGCTGGGATTTCTTGCCTGTCGCCCTCAACTGGGTGCGAGTTGTCCACTGAGGACTCTCCCACCGCGATCTGCCGTTTCTTGGGCGCCTTTGTGACGCCACCTGCGCCACCGATAGCAAGATGACGCCGCAGTGACCACAACCTGTTGTGCCGGAGCTAGGCTATACGCAAGATGTTGCCAATTGCTTGAGGACCGGCACCAAGGCGATGCGCGATTGCGGCGGGCTGGTGGCGGTCTCTGAGGGGCTTTGCCACAATTTTTTGACCGCAAGTCAAAGCCTTGGCCAAAGTGCTGCCAAGGCGCCCTCTCTGGCTGTCAACCTGCCGGTGACAATCCTACTGCGGCGACATTGACTGTATCGGATGGTGCGACAAGCGGTGGATTTCGGCGCCGCTGCCCTTGGTCAGGCGGTCGGGTAGTCCAAGGGCGACGAATCAATTCTGGATGACGGCGGCCAACCACTCGTTGAGAAAGTTCTGCCGCTTGAGCGGGTCGACAAAGACTAGCAACCCCGGATCCAGTCGGATCGGGCGCAGGTTGGGGGTGCGGGCGATATCTGCCTCTGAAATCGGCGGCAGGCCGGTGGCATCGCGCAAAAGCGCCTGACCCGATCCGGTCAGCATAAAGTCGATGAAGGCGCCGCCAAGATCGGGCACATCGGCCCCACGCGGGACCAACGCCGTGCGCAGAAGCACATGGGTGAAATCCTCAAGCGCCACGATCGCCAGATCGCCCTCGGGATTGATCCGCGCCTCGGCGTAGGAACCCAAGACATTATAGGCCACAAGGATGCGACCGGACTCCAGATCGGCAATCATGCCGCCGGTCGTGTCATAGAGCCGCGGTTCCAATCCGCCCATGACCTCGGACAGGCGCCAATAGGTATCAGACAGCCGCGCATCCTGCGTGGCGAACAGATAGCCCGCGCCAGAACGGCGGGGATCATAGGTGCCGATCTTGCCACGGAACGTATCGGGCGCGTCGCGCAGCGCCTCGATCAGCCCCGCGCGCGTGCGCGGGACGGTGGCAGGTGCAAAGGCGCTGCGGGCCGCGACCATGACCACGGGTTCTTGCGCAAAGGCAAAAAGCTGATCGCGCCAACGCGCCCAGACAGGCAGGCTGGCCGTCTGGGCAGAACGATGGGGCAGGGCGTAGCCGTCATTGGCCAGTTTGATCTGCAAATCCATGGCCGATGAAATCACCAGATCGAAATGCGCGCCCTCATCGGCAATCGCGCGATAGACCTCTTGGGTGCTGGCCACGGTATAGCGGATCGCGACCGAGGGGTTGCGCGTCTGGAACTCCAGCAAGAGGGGCGCAAAGATATCGGTATCGGTGGTCGACAGGATCGCCAGCATCCGCCCGCCACCCTCAGGCGCCGGAAAA
>JAHEBS010000230.1 GCA_024642145.1 Marivivens sp. | reverse complement strand
TCTCAAGCGCTTCGTGTTCTTCAAGCATGAGCGCGACGACAAACAAATGGTCGTGAAATTCCTCGACCTTGGGCCTCTGGTGCGTGTTGACTGCGTCTTCCAAGGCCAACCGGTGCAGTCCGAATGCCTCGCCCACGGCGGCGATCAACTCGGCATCGCCGAACTGGACAATATCGACCCAGATGACTGGATAGGCCTTTCTAAGTTCGACGATCGATGAGACATCGGCCACTTCCCGATCTGTTCTTGCCTCGGGGCCATAAGCGATGACCCGGATTTTGGGGCGCGGGGTGGCGTCCGCGAACGTGATCTGACCCGGCGATGATCCGGGCTTGGTATGGCGTTTGGATTTGACCAAGGTCTTGCGGAGTTTCAACACGCGCCTCGTTTCAATTCTTGAACATGAACGACGATAGGCGCTTGTGCCTCGCGGCGCCACCGGAACCTCGGGCCCTATACGTTGAATTGGGCTGCACCGAATGGACTCAAGGGCTGCAGATCTTGGTGCTATTCGCCTTGGCGCGCGGCGCGCCCACCGCGTCTTTGGCGCAGGCGCGGCGCGCGGTCCGCTAGATCTGCCATGATCGAGCGGCGTTCTTCGGTGCCCATGCTGGACCACCGGGCGATCTCGTCGATCGAGCGAAGGCAACCAACGCAGATGCGTTCAGCGGGGTGAACCACGCAGACCTTCACGCAGGGGCTTTCGACCTCATTGCGCATCCAAATTTCGTCCTTCACCCAGTGCCCCTCAGATGCCCCAGCCGATCCAGTACGCCTTGCAGGATATACCCCGCGGCGACATGATCTATGACCTGACTGCGACGTTTTCTGGACGTATCCGCCTCTAGCAACGCGCGTTCGGCCGCTACAGTCGACAATCGCTCATCCCAGAACCCGATCGGTACATCGGTCAGGCGCGCAAGATTTCTGGCAAAGGCGCGTGTGGACTGGCAACGCGGCCCCTCGCTACCATCCATGTTTAGAGGTAATCCCAGAACCAACCCGACCAAGTCGCGAGCCCTGACGATGTCCAACAACTGGGCGGCATCAGCTGTGAATTTTGTTCTCCGGATGGTTTCGAGCGGAGTCGCAACGGACTGGAAGGCGTCCGACACCGCGACTCCGATGGTCTTGTCGCCAAGATCAAGTCCAGCAATCGCGCCGTTGCGGGGTAGGGCATCTGCAAATGCTTCTATGCTGTTGTGTATCATTCGGCGACCCCAGCGTCCTCGGCCGCCGCCCTAACGGGAACCAGCGCGTCAGGTGTCGCCGCAAAAACCTCCTGCGCCTCGGCCCAGATGGCACCTGCGCGTTCCGTGTCTCCCAGAACTCCGAGCGCGGTGATCAGTCGTGCCCATTCCTCCGGAGGCCCACCTTCGTTGGCCAGACGTTCGGACAATCGTTCAACCATGCCACGGATCATGCCCTGCCTGTCCTCGTCGGACATCTCGCTGGCGGCGGCAACATCGGCGGCAGAGGGCCCCGGCATCGGAGCGGCCTCGGGCAGGGTAAAGAGGACGCCGGCTTCAGCAGCGATATTTCCGATTTGTTCACGTACCGCGGGGGCGAAGGGGTCATCCGCAGGCGCATCGTCGAGCAATGGCCGCCACAGGCGGAAAGTCATGTCCGGTCTGCCGATCTGCGCGAACATCACACCTGAATAGAACCGCGCCAGCCGGTTCGACGCATCCCTCTGTAGAGCATTCGACAGTGCCGCCTCGGCTTGCGGAGACACGTAGCCTCCCGCCGCTGCGATCTGCACATAAGCGTAATCGGCAAAGTCGGAACCCGTCGCCGACTCGCCCTTCAATTCCAGTACGCGCGCCTGTGCCTTGCGCGCGGCGACGTAATCGCCAAGGGCCGCCTCGTTTCGGGCCAGCAACTCATAGCCCGCCAAGTCGTCCGGCCGATCCTTCAGCGCGGCGCGAAGCTGGGCCATCAGTTCGAGATGTTTGGGATCTGCATTGGGGTCGATCTGGACTGCGCCCAGTTGCGTTTCCGCAGCCTCCTGATCCATCCGCTCGGCACGGAACCGGTCGGCTGCATCCAGCCGCGCCTGCAGCGGCAGGTCCGGGTAAAGCGGCGCGCCTAACTGCCAGTAAAGCCCAAAAGCGCCAGCAAGAATGGCCACCGCGAGCGCGGTTGCCGTGATCGGTCCAACGCGACCGTGCGCCGCGGAGGTTGTAGCTTGTGCTGCACGATCTGCTTCCAGCATCCGCCGCTGAACCTCTATTCGGGACCGTGCGGCTTCGCCTGAATCGATCACGCCGCGCGCCAGATCTCGCTCGACCTCTATGAGCTGATCCTTGTAGACTTGAATGTCCAGCGCCGGCCCTGTGATCGCGTCAGCACATCTACGTCGCAGGCTTAGCACCACGACCGCAGTCACAAGCACGGCGATTATCCCGCTAATGATCCAGAACGACATCTGCTCTCCTCTTTGCCCCCATTTAGCTGCTGCGGCGACCATTCAAAAGCCCCAGCCGCACCTGCCGCGACACTTAGCGCCGCCGCATGTCGGAAATCTCCACGCAAGTGCCGCTGCAAGCCTTGGCATCCGGGCGCAGTCGTTTCATGTATCGCACGCGGCTTCCGGTGCCGCTCATGGGGGATTCGACCGATGAAACGCT
>JAHEBS010000110.1 GCA_024642145.1 Marivivens sp. | reverse complement strand
GTGGTTTCAACGAACATGCGCAACTGGTCGCCAGGCACCACCTTGCGGCGGAATTTGCAGTTGTCGATCGACATGAAATAGATCAGCAGATCGCCGCCGGTCAGCCCCAGCGAGGCGCCGATCATGACGCCCGAGGTCTGGGCCATGGCTTCGACAATGGTCACACCGGGCATGATCGGCGTGCCGGGAAAATGGCCCTGGAAATGCGGCTCGTTCATCGTGACGTTCTTGATGCCAACGGCCGATTTGGTGCCGTCGATTTCGACCACGCGGTCAACCAGAAGAAAAGGGTAGCGGTGCGGCAGGATTTTCTGGATCAGATGAATGTCGGCCGTGGTCGGGGTATCGGTCATGGTTGCTCCTGACGGTATTTGTCACTGGTTAGCAACTGAACCCCTGCGCGGCAAGCCGCGCTCAGCTGGCCGGGGCCGCCGCGGGGTCGGTTGGGGCCGTGGCAGGGATCAGATCGGCACCATCGCCGATGGCTTTGTCGATCGCGACGATGGCGACATCGGTGATGTCGATTGAGCTGGCAGCCAGAAAGACCGCTCGGCGATCTACCAGAACCAGCGCCCCACGGTCTTGCAGGATCTGGGTCAACACCGGTTGGATCGCGCTGAGAAACGCGGTCCGCGCATCGCCCTGAAAGGTTTGCAGCGCCTGCTGCTTGCCGTCCTGTTCGCTACGGATCTGCTGCACACGGACGTCAAAATCTGCGGCAGCGGTGCGGAAAGCTTCGGTCGTCATGCCAGCGCGCTGGTCGGTCAGGGCCTTTTCGTCGATTTCCAGCTGCGACTCGATCCCGCGGTTTTCGGCCGCCAGGGCCTCGGACCGCTGGCGCAGCTCGTCCGTGACGCGCTTGCCAAAAGCCGAGTTCGTAAAGACCGTGTCGAGGTCAATGGTCAGGATCTGCGGCGAAGCCGTGGTCTGGGCGGTGGCGGGCACCGCCCAGGCAAGGATCAGCGCAAGGATGACCCCGATAAAGCGCATCAGAACCTCGTCTGGATCGTCAGCTCAAAGTTGCGGGTGCGGTCGAAATCCTGCACGTCGAGCGGCACGGTCCAGTTAAAGCGCAGCGGGCCGATAGGCGTGGTCCAGAACAGCGAGACACCGGCGATCGAACGCGGGATGAAGCTGTCATAGATGATGCCCGGGCCAGCAAGGCCGGTATCCCAGAGCGAACCGATATCGACAAAGGCGCCACCGGTCATGCCGAACTCGGTCGGCAGGCCCAGCGGGAACTCGGCCTCAAGCCGCGCCACCGCATAGGCGTTGCCGCCCAAGGCGTCATCGGTAACCTGATCGCGCGGGCCAATGCCCTTGGGCTGGAAGCCACGCATCACCGAACTGCCCATGAAATAGCGGTCACTGACGCGGCTCGCGCCGCTCACATAGGCCAGATAGCCGCCCTCGAGCGATCCGCGCAGGGTAATCTGGTCATTGGCAAAGCGGGTTTCGGCACCGATCGAAGCCGAGGTTTTGACATAGGTCGTATCCCCCACGCCGAATTCCTGGCCAAAGCGCAGCACCACACCGGCCGAGGGGTTCAACCCGCTGCGGCGGTTGTCAAAGCTGTAGTTGTAACCAACGGTGGGGGTGCCAACCATGCCCATCAACCCGTCCGCCACGATAAAGGCGCTGGTCGAGGTCACGTTTGCCACTTCGGAGGCCTGATAACCAAGCGACAGCAACACATTGCTGCGCTCACCCAAGGGGAAACCCATGGACGGGGTGAACTTGACCTCGGTGGTGTCGTAGTCGGCGCTTTCGTTGTTGGTGGTCCGATAGGCCATCGACAGACCGACGCTGAGGTTGCGGTCCATGAAAGCGGGTTCGGTAAAGTCGAACGCGAAAGTCTTGTTGGTTTCAGCCGTCGACAGGTTGAAGGCCAGTTTCTGGCCACGCCCAAGGAAGTTGATCTCGTTGAACGAGGCAACAAGGCTGACGCCCACATCCGACGAATAGTTGGCGCCAAAGGAGAACGAACCCGTGGGCTGTTCCTGCACATTGACGTTCACCACGACCTGACTTTCCGAGGAACCAGGGCCGGCGCTGACATCGGAGGTGGTAAAGAACCCAAGCGCGCGGATACGCTCGGCGCTCTGGCGGATCAGGCGCGGGTTGAAGGGGTCGCCTTCGGCCACCACGAACTGGTTGCGCACCACACGGTCAAGCGTGGTGGTGTTGCCTTCGATATCGATACGCTCGACAAAAATCTTGGGGCCGTGAACCAAGGCATATTCGATATCAACCGTCAGATCGCGGTCGTTGCGCGTGATGCGCGGATCGGCGCGAACAAAGCTGACGCCGTCCTCGGTGGCCTTGGTTTCAAGCCGGTTGATGTCGGTGTCGATCAGCGTGGGCGAATAGGTGTCACCCTTGGATGTCCGCAACGCACGGGCGTAATCCGCGGGATCGATCTCGGGGAATTCGCTGGTCACGGTGACGTTGTTAAAGCTGTATTTCTGGCCCTCGTGGATGTTGAAGGTCACCAGATAGGCGTCACGCGTGCGGGTCAGCACCACGTCGACGTTCTCGATATTAAAGTCGATATAGCCGCGCGAGCGGTAGAAATCGGTCAGCACCTGTTTGTCGAACTCGAGCCGGTCGGCCACATAGGTGTCGCGGCCAATGATCGCCCGCAATAGGCCGGCCTGCTTGGTCCCCAGAACCAGCCGCAGACGGCGGTCTGAAAATTCGTGATTGCCGACAAAGCTGATGCGTTCGATCTCGGTCACGCCGCCCTCGACGATTTCGAACACCAGATCAACGCGGTTGTCCGAACGGCGGATGATTCGCGCGTTGACGGTCGCGTTGACGCGGCCTTCGTCCGTATAGGCGGCCGTGATCGTGGCCACGTCGCGTTCGGCCTGCGCAGGGCTATAGGCATGGCGCTGCTGCGAACCGATCATGGCCGCAAGCCCGTCGTCCTTGAGCTTGGAATTGCCTTCGAAACTGATGCGGTTGATCGTGGGATATTCCACCACCGTGATCACCAGCGTGCTGCCACTCATCGCGGCGTCAACGCTTTCAAACAGGCCGGTATTGCGCACCCGCTGCACAGCATCATTGATCTCGCCCGCCGAATGTTCGGTGCCAAGCGTCAGATCGGCATAGGTCTGGATCGTGCCGGTTTCGATGCGCTGGTTGCCGTCAACGCGGATCGCATTGACCTGATAGCTCTCGGCCGCCGCCATCGAGGCGAGGCCAATGAACGTAACCGTCAAAACGGCAATAATGCCGCGAAGGGCAATGCGCGACCGTTCGGCCGCGTTCGTCAAAAACATGCGCATGTGCTAGTCCAAGCAGACTTCCCAGGTTCTCTAGGGAGTATCGGCTAATCAGTGGGTTGTCAAAAACACTTGTAGCGGACCGGCAAGAATGCGCGGCCCGCTACGGTGCAACCCCTTAGCGGCAGAAATAGAGGTCGTTAGCCAGCGCGAGGAACATCATCGCCAGAATGATCCCCAGCCCCACGGAAAGCAGGATTTGCAGCGCACGGGTCGAGGGCTGACGCCTGAAAACCGCCTCGTAGCCAAAGATCACCAGATGCCCGCCATCCAGCACGGGAATGGGAAAAAGGTTCATCAGACCGATGCCAGCCGACAGCATGCCCAGCTTGAACAGGAAATCCGACCAGCCCGCATGGGCCGAGGCCATCATCACCTCGGCAATTCCGACCGGACCCGAGACATTGCAGGTCGAGATATCGCCCGCCACCATATGCCACATGCCCGACAATGAGACGCGGATCAAAAGCCACAACTGGTCAACCGCGCCCGTGGCCAATTCGCCAAAGGCCACGTTTTCAGTCGCCAGATCAAAGGCAAACCCGCCCGCCACACCAATCAGCCAACGGGTTTCAAAGCCGCCACCGTCGCGCGGCAAATCCACCCGCTCGGGCGTCATGTCGAGGCTGAAGGTCTGGCCGGAACGATAGATGCCGAGGCGCAGCGATTTGCCATCGGAACTGGAAACGGCGGCCACAAGCTCGGAAAACGCATAGATCGGCGTGCCGTTGATCGACGAAATCACGTCGCCCCGCTGCAGACCGGCCTGATAGGCGGGCGAACCTGGGTTCACAGCCAGAATCAGCGGCGGATAAGGATAGGGGCCAGGCAGCACCACCTCTTGCCCTTCGCGGACGACGCGGTAATCCACCGTGGGTGCAGGTGTGATATTGGCCGAGGACGCGCCAACGGGCTCGGGCGCGCCACTACCGGCAGGGCCGACCCCCATGATCTCGTCGCCGATCATCAGGCCAGAAACGGGGGCGGTTGGCAGATCGGCAAAACCGTTGACACGGAAAGGCTCGACCAGCTTGCCCTGCCCCAGCGCGACGAACGCAAAAAGCAACGCCGCAAAGACAAAGTTGAACATGGGGCCCGCGGCAACCGTGGCCGCGCGCGCCCAAAGCGGTGCGCCCGCCATGGTCTGGCGCTGGTCCATCACCGGTGTGGCGTTGTTGGCCCCGACCGAGGCCGCGTTGGCATCGCCCAGAAACCGGACAAACCCGCCAAGCGGCACGAGCGCAAATTGCCAGCGCGTCCCGTGACGGTCGACGCGGCTGAAAAGAACTGGACCAAAACCGAGCGAAAATACCTCGGCCTTGATGCCGGAAATGCGGGCAATAATGTAATGCCCGTATTCATGAACGGCGACGATGAGCGAAATGCCCACGAATAGAGCAACGACCCCTAGGGACGTGCTGCCGATCTGAGGAAAAATATTCGAAAAATCCACGGTGCCTCAAAAATGCTGATCAATTAGCTCGCCTGCACGTATCCGCGCCAGACGATCTACATCAAGAACAGCATCTATCTCAAAAATGGCATTTTCCAGCCCATTCTCGGATGACATTTTGTCGAGCACCGCTTCGACCACCTGCGCCATCTCGGTAAAACCGATGCGACGGGCGATAAAGGCATCAAGCGCTTTTTCCTTTGCGGCGTTAAAGATAGCCCCCGCAAGACCGCCCGCCTCCATCACTTCGCGTGCCAACCGCAGGGCCGGATAGCGGGTGGTATCGGCTGCGCGGAAGGACAGCGTCCCGATTTTGACAAGATCAAGACGCTCGACCGGCAATTCCCGCCGTTCGGGCCAATGCAGGGCATAGCCGATGGCGTGGCGCATATCGGGGGGGCCCACATGCGCCATCAAGGCTCCGTCGTTAAAACCGACCAAGGCATGAACAAGGCTTTCGGGGTGGATGACCGCCTCGATCTGCGAGGGCGCCAATCCAAAAAACTCATGCGCCTCAATGATTTCCAAGGCTTTATTAAACAAAGATGCACTGTCGATGGTGATGCGCTGTCCCATCGCCCAATTGGGATGGGTCGCGGCCTGTTCAGGGGTAGCACCCGCCAATGCTGCGGTCGGCCAATCCCTGAATGCGCCGCCCGAGGCCGTGATGATCACCCGCTCGACCGCCGCGATGTCTTCGCCGGCCAAGGCCTGAAATATGGCAGAATGTTCGCTGTCGACGGGCAGGATTCGTGCGCCGGATTTCGCCGATTCCGCCAAAACCAACGGCCCCGCAGCCACCAGTGTTTCCTTATTGGCCAAGGCCAGCGTCGCGCCTTGTTTGATCGCGGCCAGCCCCGGCACCAGACCCGCCGCGCCGACAATGGCTGACATCACCCAATCGGCAGGCCGCGCTGCGGCTTCGGCCACCGCCGCGTCCCCCGCCGCCGCTGCGATTCCCGTGCCCGCCAAGGCGGATTTCAGCGCAGGATAAAGCGCCTCGTGACAGGTGACGGCGACCTCGGCCCGCATACGGATCGCGTCTTCGGCCAACTGTTCGATGTTCTGGCCCCCGGTCAGGGCCACAACCTGATAGGCATCGGCGTCGCGGGCGATAAGGTCGATGGTGTTCTGGCCGATACTGCCGGTGGCGCCAAGGATCGAGACCCGCCTCACAGCAGCCCTCCGCCAAGCACCAGATGCAGGCACATGATCAAGAGCGCAGCACCTATCAAGGCATCGAAGCGGTCCAGCACGCCGCCGTGACCAGGAATGAGGTTGGACGCGTCCTTGATCCCCGCGCGCCGTTTAAGGGCGCTTTCAACGATGTCGCCCATTTGCCCCGCAAAAGCCACCAAGGGTGCAATCTCGGCAGGCGGGGCGGTTGAATGCAGCGCGGCAAAGGCCAGCGCCACCAGATAGGCACCGATCCAGCCCGCGATCGTGCCGCTCCACGTCTTTTTCGGGCTGACCTTGGGCCAGAACTTGGGTCCGCCAAATGCGCGACCGGCAAAGTATCCGGCCGTGTCCGAGGCCGCGACCACCAGAACGATCCACAAAAGGATCGCCGCGCCGCCGCTGTCGCGCGCCGATGCGAGGACAAGGACTGCAAGTCCGGTTGCGAGGGCATATAGGCTGGTGCTGCGCCTAAGCGTCGTGGCGCCAAACCAGAGCGCCGCAGGTGCGACCGCCGCCAGAATCACGGCAAAGGGGCTGGCGATCCAGAGCGCAGCCGAGATGCAGATGCCTTGGGTCACTGCCAGTGCGGTATGGGTGGCCGTGGCACCGGGCATCGCCATGCGGGCGATTTCCCAGATCATCAGCGCCGCAAGCACTACGACCAGCGTATCAAAAACCACGCCGCCCAGAAGGACCGCCGCAGCCCCACCGAGCGCCAGAACCGCACCAGAGACCACGCGTGTGCGCAGATCTGCCCAATTGCCCGCCATGTTCAGACCTTGACCGCGCCAAAGCGCCGGTCGCGTCCGGCATAGCTGCGCACAATGCCGCCGAACTCGGCCGCGGTGAAATCGGGCCAGAGCGTATCGACGAATTCGTATTCGGCATAGGCGGACTGCCAGAGCAGAAAGTTGGAAATCCTCGCCTCGCCCGACGTGCGGATCACCAGATCGGGGTCGGGCAGCACATGGGTGTCAAGGTATCGCGACAGCACCTCGGCATCGACATCCTTGTAGCTGAGCTTGCCCTGTTCCACGTCAAAGGCCAGACGCCGCACCGCACGGGTCACCTCGTCTCGGCCGCCATAGTTGATGGCGATGGTCAGATGCACCAGATCGTTATGCGAGGTCGCCAGTTCCAGATCGTCCATCAACTGGACAAGGCTGTCTTCCAGACGGATGCGATCACCGATAAAACGAACGCGAACGCCAGAATTAACAAGGGCTTGTGTCTCGCGGATGATGTAGCGTTTGAATAGCTTCATCAGCCCCGCAACCTCGGTCTGGGTGCGTTTCCAGTTCTCGGTCGAAAAGGCAAAAACCGTCAGATACTTGACGCCCAAAGCCGGACAGGCCTCGACAATCTCGCGCACACGGCGCGCGCCGGCGTGATGGCCGAACAGGCGCGGACGCCCCCGCATCTGTGCCCAGCGCCCGTTGCCGTCCATGATGACAGCCACATGGCGCGGTCCGTTTGTGGTTTCTTCGGCCATTTGGCCCCCTGAACCCGCAGGCTAGACCTGCATGATTTCCTGTTGCTTGGTTTCCAGCAACTGATCGACCTGCTTGATGTATTTGTCGGTCATTTCCTGAACTTCGCCTTCCCAGAACTTCTGGTCGTCCTCGGACAGACCATCGCTCTTGGCCTTCTTGATCTGGTCCATACCATCGCGGCGCAGGTTGCGCACAGCGACGCGGGCATGTTCGGCGTAGTTACCGGCGACCTTTGTCAATTCACGCCGGCGTTCCTCGTTCAACTCGGGGATCGGCAGCATGATGATCGTGCCGTTGAGCTGCGGGTTGATGCCAAGACCGGACTCGCGGATGGCCTTTTCGACCTTACCCACCATGCCCTTGTCCCAGACGTTGATCGTCACCATGCGCGGCTCTGGCACGTTCACGGTGCCCAGCTGGTTGATCGGCGTCATCTGGCCATAGGCCTCGACGTGGATCGGTTCGAGGATCGAGCCCGATGCACGACCAGTCCGCAGCGAAGCGAATTCGGTTCTAAGAGCGCCAATCGCACCATCCATGCGGCGGGTGAGGTCGTCGGTGTCGAGTTCGAAGTCGTCTGCCATTCTGCTCTGCCTATGCCAATTTCACAGGGTTTGAGGTGCTATAGCCTCAACTATGGACGGTTGTATAGGTGCCCTCGCCCGCAAGGATACCACGGAAACCGCCCGGTTCATCCAGCGAGAAGACGATCAACGGCATCTTGTTGTCGCGGCAAAGTGCGATGGCCGAGGCATCCATGACCTTGAGGTTTTTCATCAGAACCTCGTCATAGGTAATGTCGTCAAAACGCTTGGCGTCGGGGTTTTTCTTGGGGTCGCTGTCGTAGATGCCATCGACCTGCTTGCCCATGAAAATCGCCTGACACGACATTTCGGTGGCGCGCAGGGCTGCGGCGGTATCGGTGGTGAAATAGGGGTTGCCGGTGCCTGCCGCGAAGATGCAGACGCGCTTTTTCTCAAGGTGGCGCACGGCACGGCGGCGGATATAGGGCTCGCAGACCTGATCCATGGGAATGGCCGAGATCACGCGGGTATAGACACCCAGCGATTCCAGCGCGCCTTGCATGGCCAGCGCGTTCATCACCGTGGCAAGCATCCCCATATAGTCGGCGGTCGTCCGCTCCATCCCCTGTGCGCTGCCTTGCAGCCCGCGAAAGATGTTGCCCCCGCCGATGACCATACAGATCTCGACACCCAGATCGTGAACCGATTTCACCTCTTGGGCGATGCGCTCGACCGTTGGCGGGTGCAGACCGAATCCTTGGTCCCCCATGAGGGCTTCGCCCGAAATCTTAAGCATGACGCGTTTAAAGGCGGTCTTGTCGGCCTCGGGCATGGGATCCTCTTCTTCGGGGGTGCTTTCTTCGTCCGGCAAAATGTCTCAAAAAGGGGGCAGTTTCAATGGAGGGTAAGGTGACTATGCGGGTTTGGGGTGGATTTTGCGCATGAAACTGCCCGCGTTCATCCTGCCCGACCGTCCCGTCTTGATCGCGGGGCCTACGGCATCGGGCAAATCGGCGCTGGCTCTGGCCATTGCCGAGGCGCAGGGCGGCGTCATCGTCAATGCCGACGCGTTGCAGGTTTTCGACGGGATGCGGGTGCTGACCGCGCGCCCCGATGCCGCAGACACGGCGCGGGCGGAACATCTGCTTTACGGGCATGTGCCGTTCGAGGCCACCTATTCCGTTGGCAACTGGCTGCGGGATCTGGTGCCGATCCTTGAGCGTGGGGTGCGACCGATCATCGTGGGGGGGACAGGCCTCTATTTCGGCGCACTGACCGAGGGGCTGGCCCAGATCCCTGTGCCCGCCGCCGACGTGCGGGCCGAGGGTGACGCGATGACGCGTGAGGCGATGATCGCAGACCTCGACCCCGCGACCGCCGCGCGGATCGATTTGCTAAACCGCGCCCGTGTGCAACGCGCATGGGAGGTGCTGCGGGCCACGGGTCGTGGTCTGGCCAATTGGCAGGACGACACGCCCCCGCCGCTTGTGCGGCTGGATTCGGTGACGGCAATCCATGTGCAGGCCCCCAAGGACTGGCTCGATCCGCGCATCGCGCGCCGTTTCGATCTGATGATGGCGCGCGGCGCCCTTGACGAGGTTGCGGCGCTCCGCCCGCGTTGGGACCCCAGCCTGCCCGCCGCAAAGGCCATCGGTGCGCCGGAAATTCTGGCCTATCTCGAGGGGCATCTGACGCTGGCCGAGGCTAGGGAAGCCGCCATCATCGCCACCACACAATATGCCAAGCGTCAGCGCACATGGTTTCGTG
>JAHEBS010000109.1 GCA_024642145.1 Marivivens sp. | reverse complement strand
TGCCGATGAAGGACGGCCTGCCCAAGCTCAAAGACTTTCCAACCGAGCTTGGCGGCACTGGCGAGGCCATGGCCGAATAACGTCAAGCCTCTGTAGTATGCCAACCTGACCATCGGGCGGCGGCGGTCACCCCTGCCCGATCTAGCCGCGTTTCACGCCCGGCAGGACACAGAGCATTTCGTAAAGCAGGTTCGCCGCGATCAGCGCGGTATTGCCCGACGGGTCATAGGGGGGCGATACCTCGACCAGATCGCAGCCCACAAGGTTCAGGCCCGCGCACCCCCGCACGATTTCCAGAGCCTGCCATGTCGATAAGCCGCCCGGTTCGACCGTGCCGGTTCCGGGCGCGAAAGCCGGGTCCAGACTGTCGATGTCAAAGGTCAGATAGCAGGGCGCATCGCCGATCTTGGCGCGCACTTCGGCCATCAGGGGCGCAAGCGATTTATACCACAACTCTTCCGCCTGAATGACTGTCCAGCCCCTGTCGCGGCCCCAGTCGAAATCCTCGGGCGCATAGCCCGTGGCGCGCAGGCCGATCTGGAACACCTTGTCGTTGATCAGCAGATCTTCTTCCCAAGCGCGACGGAAGGGGCAGCCATGCGCGACCTTTTCACCAAACATCTGGTCATTGATATCGGCATGGGCATCGACATGGATCAGCGCCACCGGACCATGGCGTTCCTTGATGGCGCGCAGGATCGGCCATGTCAGCGTATGGTCGCCGCCCAAGGTCAGCGGGATCACGCCATGGGCCAAAACGCCCCGATAGTGATCCGCGATGATCTCGACCGATTTCTTGAGGTCAAAGGTGTTGATCGGCACATCACCGATATCGGCCACTTGCAGGCTCTCGAAAGGCGCGGCGCGGGTGGCCATGTTATAGGGCCGGATCATGCGGCTTTCGTCGCGGATCTGGCGCGGCCCCAACCGTGTGCCGGGACGGTTCGAGGTGCCTATATCCATGGGGATTCCGATGAAACAGGCGTTCAGCCCCTCGGCCGTGGCTTGGGCCGGCAAGCGCATCATCGTGGCCGGACCGCCGAAACGCGGCATGTCATTGCCGCCAAGGGGCTGGTTGTAGTCGGTCATGGGGGCGTCTCCGGCGCTGGGATGGTCTGGCGACCAAAGAGCCCTTTCGTTGGGGGCGGGTCAAGGCTCTGGCACTCTTTCCCTGCGCGCGGGCGGCCCTATACTGGCGCCAAAAGGACGAACCATGGCCAAGAGCAGCATCGGGGACGCAGCGCCCTTTAACATCGTGATCATCGGGCAAGGCGGCAGGCTGCAATACGAGGCGCTGCTGTTTGCCTCATCGCTGCGCCAGAACGCGCCCGGCTTTGGCGGGCGGCTTTTGGTGGCCGAACCGCAAGAAGGCCCGCTTTGGTCCGGTGATCCGCGCATGGAGCCGCGTTTCAAACCCGCGCTTCAGGATCTGGGCGCCGAGATCGTGCCCTTCGAGAACCGCTATTTCGGCAAGTCCTATCCCAATGGCAACAAGATCGAGGCCCTTGGCGCCCTGCCCTCGGATGCGCCCTTTGTCTTTTTTGATACCGACACGCTGATCACGGGCGAGATCGACAAGGTGGCCTTCGACTTCGACCGCCCCTCGGCCTCGATGCGGCGCGAAGGAACATGGCCTGTCGAAGACCTGTACTGGCCAGGCTATAGCGCGATCTGGAAATCGCTCTATGACCGCTTCGGGCTCGATTTCGTATCCTCGCTAGATACGGAACAACCCGACGAATACTGGCGACGCTATCTCTATTTCAATGCGGGCTGGTTCTATGGCCGCGACCCCGTGGCCTTTGGCGCGCGTTTTGCCGAATGGGCGGTGTCGGTGCGCGACAAGCCCACGCGCGAAATGGAAATACAGCCGCTTGACCCTTGGCTGGACCAAGTGGTGTTGCCCTTGGTCATCCACTCATTTGGTGGCGGGCGCCCGGGGCCGGAACTGGATGGTCTGGATGGGGATGTAACCTGCCATTACCGTTATCTGCCGCTGCTCTACGCGCGCGAAAGCGACCGGACGGTTGCGGCGCTCGAGGCTGCAGCCCAGCCCAACAAGGTCAAGAAACTGCTCAAGGAATACGAACCCGTCAAACGGATGATTTTTCAGGGACGCGGCATGAAGGCGCGCGCGCTGTTTGACCGCAGCGCATTACCGCCCAGCGAAAAGACCATCCGCACGCGCCTGAAATCAGAGGGATACTGGCTGCGTTAGGGTGTCGGCGCCGCCCGACCCGCAATGGCAAAGGTCGCATCGACCGAGGCGCTGAAACTGATCTCGCCGGGGGCGACGGGAACATCGGCCGCGCCACCGCCCATGTCGGCAACCATCGCGGCGACCTCCATGCGATACATCGGCGCGCCCATTTCGTTAAGGCTGATCAGATCGCCCAATGTCGCGCCATTGGCGGCGGCATAGATTCCGGCGCGTTTGATCGCGTCCTCGGCGGCCAGCCGACGCGCTTCGTCCGAGGCAGAGGTCGCATCGATCAGGCCGAAGCTGAGACTGTCAATCCGGTTGGCCCCGCCCGCTACCGCATCGGCCAGAACGCCGCCCAGCTTTTCCAGATCGCGCAACGTCACATTGACGCCGTTGGTGGCGGTATAACCTTCGATCCGGCTGGTATCCTGCCCGCCCATCAGCAGCCGTGCATAGACGGGATAAAACTGCAGCCCTGTTGTGTTGATGTCACCGTCCTCGACCCCAGCCTCGTGCAAAACAGCGATCACCGCCGCCGTCGCGGCAGTCGCACCGTCAAGCGCCTCGGTCGAGGATACGGCCGTCTGTTCGACACGGATGCTGACCGTAGCCATGTCTGGCACGCGTTTGACCTCGGCCTCGCCGGTCACATGGATGGTTCCATTGTCCGTTGTCAGAGGCGCCAAGAGCGCCAGCGTATAGCCAAGCCCCAGTGCAAGAACGGTAATGATCGTGTAGCCGAGGTTGCGCATTCGACGTTCCTTTCGATTTCGCGACAATGCTGTCTGTCACGCAGGCAGGGTGCAAGGGAAACCGCAAGCCCGCGCCTCAATTCCTTGGACTAGGCGGGAATCTGCTGTAGCGTCCCTCAGGATCGCGCGGGGGGATTCCTTGCCCCCTTCTGCCCATGCTAAAGCCATTACATGCAACCGAATTTCGCCCTGTCCCTATCCTTTGATGGCATCAAGCTCATGCATCGCGTCAAGGGCGGCTGGCATCTGGTGGGCGAAGTGCCTCTGGACGCCGCCGATCTGGACGCCGAGATTGCCGTTTTGCGGCGCAACGCGCTGGCGCTGGAGCCACGTGGGCTCAGAACCAAAATCCTGATTCCCAACGAACAGATCCGCTATCTCTCGCTCGATTCGACCCGTGCGCAGGATCTGGATGTGCGTCAGGCGCTGGATGGGGCTACCCCCTATGCGATTGACGAGCTGGTCTATGACTTTGCGCGTGGCGGTGGGCGGACCCATATCGCCGCAGTCGCACGCGAAACGCTCGACGAGGCTGAGACCTTTGCCAATGGCTATCGGTTCTCGCCCGTTTGCTTTGCCGCCATACCCGAGGAATATACCTTTCCGGGCGAGGTGTTTTTTGGCCAGACCACCGTGGCGCACAAGATCCTCGGCGCGACAGAAACCGCAGAGCGGGACGAAACCGCCGTTCGCGTGATCGGACGGGCCAGCATCGCCGCGCTGCGCGACGAACCCGCGTCTGGCGTCAAGGCGCCCGAACCCGTCGTCGAAGCAAAAGCCCTGCCGGAAATCGCGGCTGATGTGGCCGACCAAGAAACTGCCAAGCCCGAGACGGACAGCACACCCGTTGCGGACAAGGGCGATGACAAAGCCGCAACCGACGCAGCCAAGACACCCGATGCTGACGAACCCGCGCCCGAGGCGGAGCAGAGCGTTGCCGACGCCGCAAAAGCCGCCGTTGAGGGCAAAGAAGCTGACGACGCGAGCAAAACCGACCCAGCCGCCGACGACGTCACACTTGCAGAAAATGCGGGTGAACCCGACGCAAGCAAAGGCGACAACGCAGCCGAACCCGCGGCGGAGCCCGCAGCCGGATCCACTAAGGTCGAGACGAAAGAGTCCGATCCGCCCCCCGCAAAAGACGCCGCCGCACCGGACGCGGTAGCAACGGATACGACCGCTGCGGATACCAAGACCACGGACGCGCCCGAAAAGGACAGCGCCGCGGCTGAGGCCGCGACCAAGGAGGCCACCGCTGGCGATAAGGCCCCCGATCAGGGTTCAAACCTGGACGAAGCCAAAGACGTGGTCTTTGCATCGCGGGCGCGGCCTGACTCGGTCAAGGGCGCTGTTTTTCCGCCGCCAAAGCCGAGCCTGCCGTCCACCATCGATCCCGTCGTGGCGGATAAGGCCGATGCCACGCCGCCCCTTTTCGCACGCCGCAGCGCCGGCGCTGCCAAGGCCGACATCCCCGAACCCTCGCGGCTATCGGCGGGGTTGACGCCCATGGCCCCAGTCGAGGATGTCGGCAAGGATGCAGCCTTCCGCCGATTGGGCGGGGCCGTTGCCGATCCCGAAGTGAAATCGACCAAGGCCAAGGCCCCCACGCCAAGCCTGACCCCCAAGAAAGCCGACAGACCCAAGGCCGAGGCCCCCGCCAAGGACGCCGCAAAACCTGCCAAACGCGACGGCGTGCGGGGCAAGCCGCGTTATCTGGGCCTGATCCTGACGGGGCTTTTGGTTCTGTTCTTGCTTTTGGTCGCGCTCTTTGCCGCCAAGAATCCCGACAGTGCCGTGTCACAACTCTTTGGGTTCGGCACGCCCACGACGGTCGCAGAGGCGCCCTCGGGCGATGTGTCGACCATCCCGATTGACGCGGCCCCGGCTCAGGCCGCCGAGGCCGGAACCGGGGCCGACACGACCGAGACGACCACCGCAGCGACCACTGCTGCCGACCCTGAAATCCAGATCGGTGCGCCTGTATCCGAGGCCGAGGCCGAACGTATCTATACCGCGACCCGCGTCTGGGTCCGCGACCCGCGCAGCCCCGTTGTGCCCCGTTCCGAGGGTTTTGACGCCGCCGCCTTGCCCAGCCCGCATAACCCGATTGCCACCGCCGACGCACCGCTCGCCCTTGCAGTGAACGGCTCGGCCGATGTCGGTCTGCCTGCTCCGCTGGACCCGCTGCCAGCAGGCACCAGTTTTGAACGCGATGCGCGCGGCTTTATTCTGGCGACGGCCGAAGGCACGCGGCTGCCCTCGGGGATCATGGTCAAGGCCACATTGCCGCCGATCGTGCCGCCAACCCGCCCCGGTGACCCTGCACCTGCATCGGTTGACGCCACCACTGATGCCGCCACAGCCACCGATGCGGCCGTCGCTGCTGCCCTTGCGCCCGAGGCCGAAGCCACGGCGCCTCTGCCCGATATCCCGACTGTTGTCAGGGTGCGCCCGCCCCTGAGGCCGGAAATCGCGCCCGAGGCCGCGCCCGAGCCGCAGCCCGCCGCCGATCTCGGGGAACCGGGTATCGCGGTCGCCGCCATCCGGCCCCTGCCGCGCCCCGCAGGCGCCGCCCCCACGGTTGATACCGCCGCCATTGCCGATGCGCTGGCCGAAGCCCTGCCCGTGACCGAGGCGCTGCGCCCCGAGGAACGTCCCGCCGATATGGCCGCAATTGTCGCGGCTGCGGCACCCGAACCCGCGCCGGAACCCGCGCCCACCACCCAAGCCGCCTATCAAGCGCCGCAGGGACCAACGCCGGGCGGCGTGGCGCAGGCCGCGACCGTCGATAACGCCATCGCCCTGCGCGAGGTCAGTCTGGTTGCGATCATGGGGACATCGTCCAGCCGCTCTGCCTTGGTGCGGCTGGCCAATGGACGCATTCAAAAGGTCGTCGTCGGCGACCGGCTGGACAACGGGACCGTGACCGCCATCAGCGCCACGCAGTTGATCTACCAAAAACGCGGCCAGAATATCGTGCTGGAGATGCCCGAAGGCTGAGCCTGCGCTCAGCCCTCCGAAACGCCCGCTTCGGCAAATGTCGCCATGCCGGAATGGCAGGCGATTGCCCCCTGCAGAACGCCGATTGCCAAGGCCGCGCCCGAGCCCTCGCCCAGCCGCAGTCCCAATTGCAAAAGCGGCGCCTTGCCCAGCGCGGTCAAGAGCCGCGCATGGGCCTGTTCGGCGCTCTGATGACCCGCCACGGCGTGATCCAGCACACCGGGAACCGCGCGTTCAAGCGTCGCGGCCGCTGCGGTGCAGATAAAACCATCCAGAATAACAGGGATCCGATGGGCGCGGGCCGCAGCGATTGCGCCAGCCATCGCGGCCAGTTCACGCCCGCCAAGGCAACGCAGCACTTCCAGTGAATCGCCCAGCGCCGAGGCATGACGGGCCAGACCCATGGCCACAACCTCGGTTTTGCGTTTCAGCCCCGCGTCGTCGACACCCGTGCCGCGACCGGTCCAGTCACCGGCTTCACCGCCGAACAGGGCGGCGGCAATGGCGGCGGCGGCGGTGGTGTTGCCGATGCCCATTTCGCCCGTGACAAAGAGGTCGGCTGTCGGATCGACCGCGTTCCAGCCTGCGGTCAGGGCCGCCACGAAATCGGCCTCATCCATCGCGGCGCTTTCGGTAAAATCGGCGGTCGGACGGTCAAGATCGAGCGCGATCACGTCAAGCCGCGCCCCAAAGGCCTTGGCGAGTTGGTTGATCGCCGCACCACCATGGGCAAAGTTCGCCACCATCTGCACTGTCACCTCGGGGGGAAAGGCCGAAACGCCCTTGGCGCAAACACCGTGGTTGCCCGCAAAAATAACGATCTGCGGGTTCTTGATCTGCGGCCGCGCATCACCGCGCCAGCCGGCATACCACAACGCAATGTCTTCTAGCCGGCCCAGCGCCGTAGGCGGCTTGGTCAACATGCTATTGCGGGCGCTGGCGGCCTCGTAGGCGGCCCTATCGATCGTGGGAAGGCTGGCAAGGGTCTGACGGAACGTGGCGGATGAGGTGAATGGCGCAGTCATGGTCTTTCCATTGAAACTTGTCTGCGGCATGTCTAACCCTTCGGGAGCCGAGCGAAAGCACAATTGGGGCAAGATGGACCAAGATCGCGACATCGGGCAAAAAGCCGCAGGCCTCGGCGCCGACCTTATGGCGGCGCTTGCGCTTTTTACACGGCTGCCCCTGCCCTTTGGCACCACCAAAGCGCCGCGCAGTGGCGATGCGGCATGGGCTTGGCCGCTGGTTTCGGTGGTGACCGGCACGCTGGCCATGGCCGTGGCCGGACTGGGCCATATGGCCGCTCTTGGCGCAGGCACAATCGCGGGGCTGGTGATTTTGACCGAGGTCATGGCCACAGGTGCTATGCATGAGGACGGGCTGGCCGATAGCGCCGATGGGCTATGGGGCGGTTGGGACAAGGCACGCCGCCTTGAGATCATGAAAGACAGCCACATCGGCACCTACGGGGTCTTGGCGCTGATGATCGCCGTGCTTCTGCGCTGGAGCGCGTTGCGCGGGATTGTCGTAACCGGAGGGCTTTGGCCCGCGCTGATCGTGGCCGGCATGGCGGGGCGCGCGGGCATGGTGGCGGTGATGGCCGCCCTGCCCAACGCCCGCCAGAGCGGCCTGAGCCAGAGCGTCGGACAACCCACACGCAGGGCGGCGGCGGCCGCGGCGCTGGTGGCGGCACTCGCGGCCATTGTGATTTACGGCCCAGCGGGGGCCAATGTGATTTTTGCCGTCGTGGCCACCACGCTGGCCGCGGCGCTGATCGCGCGGGCCAAAATCGGTGGACAGACCGGCGATATCTGTGGCGCGACACAAATGCTGGGTATGGTCGCGGCCCTATCGGTGATCGCGACCCTCTAGCGCGGTCAGGGGCAGGTCAACGCGCGGGCCAGATCATCGGGCCCCGCGTAGGGCCAAAGCACCGACGTGACCAGCCTCTGACCTTCCAGCCGCGTGGCCAGAACCTCGGTCCAACCACTGTCGGCGGTGATGATTTCGCCGCCCGCGCCGCAATCGCGCAGCCCGCCGCGTTGCGCAGGCTCGCCAATGCGGTGATTGGTATAGCCTGCAGCATTGGCCCGTTCGACCAATGCGCCATCTACCATCGACCAGACCCGCAAGATCCCCGCCAGATGCGGGCGGTCCACGGCGACGATCTCGGGCAGACCATCGCCGTCGAGATCAATCGCACCGATAACCGCATACCAGCGATGGGTGGTGCCAATGAATGGCGTGGCGGCGATACGGCCCTCGGGGCCATAGACGGCGACACGGGCGCCGAGGTCAAAGGCGGTTTCGACCACGATCACCTCGGGCGCGCCATCGCCATCAAGATCGGCCAGACGCGGGGCGGAATCCTCGTAGATCGCCTCAGGTCCCAAAGTCGCCCGCAAAACACGCCCGTCGTCGAGCGTCAGGTCCAGCGCATCCCACTCACCCGCCGCGCCTAGCACATGGTGGCCATAGCGATCCGAGGGCTGCGCATAGGCCGCATCCGTAATCTGCGCTGCCTGCCCCGCCGAGGCCAGAGACAGAAACGCCAGTGTCGCGCGGGTGATCAGATCTGTTTCTCCGGCATCTGCACAACCAACCCGTCAAGCGCGTCCGAGACCTTGAGCTGACAGGTCAGGCGCGAGCGCACCGGATCGGGGTTATAGGCAAAATCCAGCATGTCCTCTTCCATCGGGTCACGCGCCGGCAGCTTTTCAACCCAATCGGGGGCCACATAGACATGGCAGGTCGAACAGGCGCAGGCACCGCCGCAATCTGCCTCGATCCCGGGGATGCCGTTGTCGCGCGCACCTTCCATCACGGTCATGCCATTGGAAACCTCGACAATGTGTTCCTTGCCGCCGTGTTCGATATAGGTAATGCGCGCCATCTTGGGTCCTGTCTCACTTGGTCCGCCCCTAGTTAGGCGAGCGCCGCGCTGCTTTCCAGAGCGAAAAGGTCACGGTTTTGGCATGAAAGCGACCTAGGCCGTCGTGCCGCCCTATCAGGGGCGCGCCAATGCGACTAAGGTCGCGCGGAAATTGCAGGCACAAATGACCCCGAAACCGCTTTCCCTTGCCATTGTCGCGCTGGCTGCCGGCCTTGCTGGCTGCACCACGGCAGACGTCGCCACGGCGCCGGATTTCCGTCCGCCATCGATCACGCGCGATGCCGCGGGAAATTGCTTTGGCGCGGTGATCGTGCCCGCCGTGATCGAGACACGGACCGAGCAGGTCATGCTAGAGCCCGCTCAGACCGATGGTCAGGGCAATATTGTCAAACCCGCGGTTTTTGGCACGCGCACCGTGCAAACCATCGTGCGCGAACGTCAGGAGGTCAGCGTCGAGGCGGTCTGCCCCGAGACCATGACCGCGCAGTTCGTGGCCAGCCTGCAGCGTGCGATGCAGGTGCGTGGCCTTTATCAGGGCGCGGTTACAGGCCGCTTTGACGCAACCACAGCCGCCGCCGTGCAGATGCTGCAACGGCAATCGGGGCTCGACACACCGCTATTGGCGGTCAGCACCGCCAAAGCGTTGGGCTTGGTCGAACTGGACCGCGACGAGTTGTAACGGGAAAGGGCGCCCGAAGGCGCCCTTTGATGTTCGGAGCGGGTCAAGATCACTCGTTAAGCGGCAGTGCCACAAAGCGCGCCTCGCCGCCTGTGCGCAGCAACAGCAGGATGGATTTCTGCCCCGCGCTCTGCGCTTCGGCGATCTGGGCTTGCAGATCGGCCAGCGTAGCGACCGGTTGCTGGCTGGCCTCGACGATCACATCACCGGGTTGGATCACCTTGTCAGCCGCGGCCGACAACGGGTCAACGGCGGTCACCACCAGACCATCGGTCCCATCAAGGCCAAACTGCTGTTGCAGTTCGGGGCTGACGGGTTCGAC
>JAHEBS010000229.1 GCA_024642145.1 Marivivens sp. | reverse complement strand
CCCGGCAGCAATGCACCGTCGCCCTTGCCCAAGATCAGGTCAGCGGCATCGTTGTAGAGGTTGGCAAAGCCTTCCAGATAGCCTTCGGGGTGACCAGGCGGGATGCGCGTCCAGTTGCCTGCGGCCCCGCCAAGCCCTGCGCCGCCACGGGTGATCATCTGCTTGGGCTCTCCAAAACGGGCGAACTGCATCACGTTGGGGTTTTCCTGTGCCCATTCGATGCTGCCCTTGTCGCCATAGATGCGCAGTTTCAGCCCGTTTTCATTGCCGACCGCGACTTGGCTTGCCCAGAGCATGCCCTTGGCACCGCCCTCCATCCTCAGCAGGATATGGGCGTTGTCATCCACGCGGCGGCCTTCGACCATGCTGTGCAATTCGGCCAAAAGCGCCTCGGCCCGCAGACCGGACACGAAGGACAGAATATTGAAAGCATGGGTGCCAATATCGCCAATTGCGCCTGCGCCCGCCTGTGCGGGGTCGGTGCGCCAATCGGCCTGTTTGTTATGGGTTTCTTCGGTCAGCCAGTCCTGCGCGTATTCGGCCTGAACCACGCGGATGCGCCCCAGATCGCCCCGCGCCACCATGGCGCGCGCCTGCCGCATCAACGGGTAGCCCGTGTAATTGTGCGTCAGAATGAACCGCGCTTTGGACCGTGCGACCGCGTCGGATATGGCCTTGGCCTGATCGGCGGTCGCGGCCAGCGGTTTGTCGCAAATCACATGGATGCCAGCGTCCAGAAACGCAATCGCGGGTTCGGCATGCATGTGATTGGGGGTGACGATGGCCACCGCCTCGATCCCGTCCTCGCGGTCAGCCTCGACCCGCGCCATTTCGGCATAAGAGGCATAGCTGCGCGCGATCCCCAGTTCGGCAGCCGATGCGGCGGCGCGCGCCGGATTGGACGACAGCGCGCCCGCAACCAGTTGGAACCGCCCGTCGATCCGCGCTGCGATGCGGTGGACACCCCCGATAAAGGCGCCTTGACCGCCCCCTACCATGCCAAGTCTGACTTGCCTCATAGCCCCAGCATCCTTTTGATCTGGCCTTGGTCCACCGAACCGCCGGCAAAGTCGTCAAAAGCCTTGCCCGCGACCTCGATCAGATGCGCCTCGATAAAGGGCGCGCCTTCGGCGGCGCCCTGCTCGGGCGATTTGATGCAGCATTCCCATTCCAGCACCGCCCAACTGTCGTAGCCATATTGGGTCAGCTTGGAAAAGATCGCCGCGAAATCCACTTGCCCATCGCCAAGCGAACGGAAGCGGCCCGCGCGATTGGTCCACGACTGATAGCCCGAATAGACGCCCTGACGCCCATCGGGATTGAACTCGGCGTCCTTGACGTGAAAGGCGTTGATCCGGTCGTGGTAGAGGTCGATAAAGGCCAGATAGTCCAGTTGCTGCAACACGAAATGCGAGGGATCATAGTTGATCATCGCCGCTTCGTTGCCTTTGACCGCGTCAAGGAACATTTCCCATGTCGCGCCGTCGAACGTGTCTTCGCCGGGGTGGATCTCGAAGCCGATATCCACGCCATTATCCCTGTAGTGGTTCAGAATCGGCGTCCAACGGCGGCCAAGCTCGGCAAAGGCTTCTTCGATCAGACCGGCGGGGCGCTGTGGCCACGGGTAGAGAAACGGAAACGCAAGCGATCCGGTAAAGCCAACAGTGTGCTTGAGCCCCAGTCGACGCGCCGCGACAGCGGCTTTTTTGACCTGATCAATGGCCCATTCGGTCCGCGCGGTAGGGTTGCCATGGACCGAAGGCGGGGCGAAGGCGTCGAACTGTTCGTTATAGGCAGGGTTCACCGCGACCAACTGGCCCTGCAGATGGGTTGAAAGCTCGGTGATCTCGACACCGGAATCGGCACAGATGCCCTTGACCTCGTCACAATAGGTCTGGCTGGTGGCCGCCTTGTCCAGATCGAACAGCCGACCATCGAACGTCGGGATCTGCACGCCCTTGTAACCAAGGCCTGCGGCCCATTCGGTGAGGGATTTTAGCGAATTGAACGGCGCGGCATCGCCCGCGAACTGGGCAAGAAATAGCGCTGGGCCTTTGATCTGGCTTGGCATCGGAAACCTCCGGTTGCGTCAGGGTTGAGTGTCAAATGTCGGGGTATCTAGCCCCTGCATCGGCGGGGCCTGTGGTTCGGCTATTGCCTTGAGAACCGCATGGGCGAGGAACTCGCCCGCCTTGCCGACGTTTTCGTGGAGAACAAGAATCTCGCGCCGGAACAGCTTGAGAAACGGAATGGCCTCTTTGCCGTAGATATCGATGTCAAAGCCGATGTGGCGGCCCATGGCCTCGGCGGCCTCGGCAGCGGCCATACAGCCCGTGGGCGATGCCGTGACAATGGCATCAATTGTCGGGTCCATCGACAGAATCTCGCGGATACGGCCCGCTACTTCGGCGACCGAGCTATCCGATGTAATCCGGTCGCAGGGCCGCACCAGAACACCCAACGCAGCGCCCGTCTCGGTCACGCCCTCATACATGTTCATGCCGTAGTTCTGGTGCAAAGGCGGCAAGATCACCGCAATGTTGCGCCGCCCGCGCGCGGCAAGGTGGCGGATGGCAACGTTACCGAAGGCCTTGTTGTCATAGTCGAAATAGGGATGAAGATGCGCAAGGTTGTCACGCCCATGCGTCGCAAAGGGAAAACGGCGTTGCAGCAGGTATTCCACAC
>JAHEBS010000228.1 GCA_024642145.1 Marivivens sp. | reverse complement strand
GATCGCCACGCGCCCGACATTGGGCAGCAAGCGCCGCCGGTTGGCCGCCAAAACGGCGCGCGGGGCAGTCAAGGCATTGCGCGGCAAGGTCGAGGACGAATAGACGTTCGGCAGAATATTTTCCAAAATGGATACAGTAATTTTGTATGATGCCTATTGTTTCACAAATGGCGGAAACTCTCAAAACGCGAAAATCGGCCGGAACACTGCGCCATTTCCATGCAATTAAATCGGCAACGCGCCGACATTGATCATTGGACAAAGCAAAACAAGGCTTGCGACACCGATCCTTTCCAGTGCATTTCACAGTCGCTAATGTCCGGCATACAGGCACAGCGCGGGAACCATGCTCAAGAAAGCCTTCATGCTCGTTTCGGGCAATGCCTTTGGCTCGGCGATGTCGCTGGCGCGCAACCTCATTGTCGCGCGACTGATCAGCCCGGAAGATTATGGCATCGCCTCGACCTTTGCGATCAGCATGTCGATTGTCGAGATGCTGTCGAATTTCGGCCTGAACCAGATGATCGTCGTCGACAAGGATGGCGATGATCCGCGTGTGCAGTCGGGCTTACAGGGGTTTCAGGTGTTGCGCGGGCTGACATCGAGCTTGCTGCTTTTTGCGATATCAGACCCCTATGCGCGGTTTCTGGGCATCCCCGATCTGGCCTGGGCCTATCAGGTGATCGCCTTTATTCCGCTGATCAACGGGTTGCAGCATTTCGATGTGCACCGGTTGAAACGACATATGAAATTCAACCCGTCGATCGTGTCGCTGTCGGTGCCGCAGCTGATTTCGGTGCTGGCGCTGTGGCCGCTGGCGCTGATCTATGACGATTACCGCATCATGCTGGTGGCGTTGTTCGTACAGGCCGCCGCGATGGTGATCTTGTCGCATCTGACGGCCGAGCGGCCCTATCGGGTCAGGCTCGATCTTGGGCAGATGCGCGATGCGACGAAGTTTGGCTGGCCACTTTTGCTGAATGGCATCCTGCTTTTCGGCGTGTTCAATGGCGAAAGACTGATTGTTGGGCGCGAATTGGGAATGCTTCAGCTTGGGCTCTTTTCGATGGCACAGACATTGACGCTGACCCCGACACTGGTGCTGGCAGGATCCTGTCAGACGTTTTTTCTGCCGCAGTTGAGCAAGGCCAATGAGCGGCCGCAAGCGTTTCAGTGGTTGGGCATTGCCACGATGGAGGCGAGCCTGGTCATCGGCGTTTTGCTGGTGCTGGGCGTTTCGCTGGTGGGCGCGCCGATTTTCGATCTGCTGTTGGGGCCGAAATATGCCGCGATGATCCCGATCCTGGTGCCAATCGCGGTGTTGCAGGCGGTGCGGGTGGCCAAGACCGGCGGTGCGTTGGTGGCGCTGGCAAAGGGGCAGTCGGCCAATGCGATGGTGGCCAATCTTTTCCGGGTGTTGTCATTACCCATTTCGTGGTGGGCGGTGGTGAGAACCGGTGATGTCTATGTGATCATCTGGATCAGTACGGTGGCCGAGGTGATTGGCTATCTGGTGTCTGTCTTTTTGACGTCACGGCGGACCGGATTGAACATGTTGCCCCTGTTGCTGCCGGTGGTTCTGACCACGCTGGCCTTTTCGACGGCGCTGATTGATGCGCATGTCTACGCGCCCCGTCGGCATCTGTTGGATCAGATACATATCGCGCAATGGGCGGTGGTTCTGACCTGCCTTGCGGCGCTTGTGTCTATGTCGGGGTTGCGTGGCTATCTTGTACGGCGGTTCTGGCGCAAGTCGGAGTGAAAACGTCCCAACCATGATGGCGGCTGCCGGGGGCAGTCTGCTCCGGACCCCCGAAGGTATTTTGGCCAAAATGATTTTAGGGACCAGTGGGTGTCAGCTGCGCAGTCTGACCACTTTGGCCGGGGCGCCGACGGCGATGGCCCCTGCGGGCACGTCGCGCGTCACCACCGAACCGGCCCCGATGACGGCGCCGTCGCCGATGCTGATGCCCGCCGTCAGGATGGCGCGGGTGCCGATCCAGCAGTCCTTGCCGATGGTGATGTCGCGCTCAACCATGTCCTGATCGGTGATGCGGACCCCCGCCGACAGACCGTAATCGGCAGCGGTGGCAAAGACCTCGGGGCCAAAGGTGGTGCGGTCGCCGACACGGATCCAGCTTGTCGTCTTGCCGGCCCAGAGCGAACAACGCGCGCCGATCTGCACCTGATCGCCAAGCGCGATGCGCTCGCCATTGGCGAAAGACACATTGGGGGCAAGGCGCACGTCCCTTCCCAGTGTCAGCAACCGCCTTTGGGCGACATGGGTGTATCCGTAATAGTGCATGATGCGGAAAGGATGCAGCAACACGCCGGGATCCAGCACGGATTTCAGCGCCCGCTTTGCGCGTGACAGGATGGATCGCCGGGCCAGGGCCATGTCGAACTCCGCTTGACTGTTGCACGACAATAACCGCTTGCGGTCTGGTTGCAATCACTCGGCACGGGCCGCGTATCGAGAATGCTTCATGGGTTGGTCAATGGCGTTTCGCGGCCACACTGACATGGGGGATTTCGGGGGGGTCTCCGGTGCGATAGGGCATCTTGTCGAAAGATCGTTTTCGGTGGCGAATTTTCGACACTGCTGCGGGGTAATTGAAGGCACAAGGCGCGAAGGCAATGCACGAAAGGGTCGGCAATGAAATTCCAGCTTGCAATCAACATGGAACGCATCGAC
>JAHEBS010000108.1 GCA_024642145.1 Marivivens sp. | reverse complement strand
GCCTCGCGACCGATCAACGGGTCAACGTCGCCTTTGCGAGACTTGGCGTTCAGATCGACGCAAAATTTCGACAGCGCCGATTCCTTGGCCTCGCCTTCGGTGGTCTGAGAACTACCGGCCTCAGCATTGGGGGTGGCGCCGGTCACGGGGCGGCTTTCGCCAAAGGCGGGGTCTTTGGCCACGCCATGGGCGATAAAGTTTACCGCGTCGTAACGGGTCATGTCCTGCTCTTGCAGGAAATAGGCGGCGGTGGATTCGCGCTCGGCAAAGATCGCCACCAGAACATTGGCGCCCGTGACCTCTTGGCGGCCCGATGACTGGACATGGATCGCGGCGCGCTGGATCACGCGCTGGAAGGCCGCGGTGGGCACCGCCTCGGAACCTTCGACATCGGTGATCAGGGTCGTCAGATCGTCGCTGATATATTCTTCTAGCGACTTCTTGAGTTCGTCCAGATCAACTGCGCAGGCCTTCATCACGCGGGCAGCGTCGGGCTCGTCAATCAGCGACAGCAGCAGATGTTCCAGCGTAGCATATTCGTGACGACGCGTATTCGCGATGGCCAGCGCCGCGTGAATCGCCTGCTCGAGCGTCGAGGAAAAAGTCGGCACGTTGCGTGCTCCTTTTGATCGGGGGTAGGGCAGGCCCTCGCCAGTCCTTACCGTTGCCTCTGACTCCTAAAGTTCGGCTTTCCGGACCGATCTTCAAGGGCGATTTTCGCAATTCTTCCCTAAAGCTTTGTGATGAGGCCGCAACGGCACGCCTATAGCCTTATTTTAAGGTTAGAAACGGTCCTTCAGCGCACGCAGATGGGCAAAGACCTGCGCGGGCGTGCGGTCGGCCATGCCAATTTCGGCGCGGAATGCGGCGTTCGCGGCGCGCAAGAACGGATTGGCGGCGATCTCGTCGGCCAGAACCGAAGGGACAGTCGGCTTGCCCGCGGCCCGCGCCGCCGTCACAGCGGCGGTCCGCGCGATGCGCGCGGGGTTGGCGGGGTCAACGCTTTCGGCAAAACGACAATTGGCGGCGGTATATTCGTGCCCCGAACAAACCAGCGTCTGTGGCGGCAGGCTGGCGAGATGCGACAACGTCGCCCACATCTGCTCGGGCGAGCCTTCGAACAGGCGGCCACAGCCCATGGCCATCAGGCTGTCGCCGGTAAAGACCGCGCCGAGATCAGGGACATGAAACGCGATATGGCCAACCGTATGGCCGGACGCGTCCGAGACATCGACCCGCGCGCCGAAAAGATCAAAGCTCTCGCCCGGCGCCACGGCCCGATCCAGCGGCGGCAGGCGGTGCGCGTCGGCGGCGGCGCCTATGACCGTGACATCGCCCCGCGCGCGCAGTTCGGGCACGCCCGCGATATGGTCGTCATGGTGGTGGGTCAAAAGAATATGGCTCAGCCGCCAGCCACGCGCATCCAAAGCCGCCGCGATGGGGGCGGCTTCGGGCGCGTCCACCAAGGCCGTGTCCCCCGACGCCGGATCATGGATCAGGAAGGCGTAATTGTCAGCGAGGCAGGGGATGGTGACGAGCGTGAGGGTCATATCTTTGTCTCGTTTCTCTGTTAGGGTATCTGTCGAACCTGACTACTGTGCTTTCGACCGCCGGACGACGCAATGCATTTGGACGTGACCGACCTGCGCAATTTCTACTATCGCAGCGCGCTTGGCCGCGCCGCGCAAAAGGTCGTGCGGGAAAAACTGTTGTCACTCTGGCCCGAGGCCAAAGGGCAATCGGTGGTGGGTTACGGCTTTGCGGTGCCGCTGTTGCGCCCCTATCTGGCCGATGCGCGGCGGGTGATCGGGCTTATGCCTGCACCGCAGGGTGTGATGGCATGGCCCGCGGGCATGACCAATGTTTCGGTTCTGTGCGAAGAAACGCTCTGGCCGATCCAGACGGGTTTTGTGGACAAGCTGGTCTTGATGCACGGGCTTGAAACATCGTCCAACGCATCCGCGCTTTTAGAAGAATGCTGGCGCGTGCTGGGCCCCGGTGGGCGGGCGGTGTTTGTTGTCCCCAATCGGTCAGGCATCTGGTCGCGGTCAGACCGCACGCCCTTTGGCTTTGGCAGGCCCTATAGCATGACCCAACTCGAGGCGCAGTTGCGCCGGCACGGCTTTGTCACCGAACGCGCCATGTCGACGCTTTATCAGCCGCCCTCGACGCGGCGGTTTTGGCGGCAAATGTCGGGCGTGCTGGAAACGGCGGGCAAGCATCTGCCGGTCTTTGCGGCAGGCGGCGTGCTGATGGTGGAGGTCAGTAAACAGGTTCATGCGCCTGCCCGTCCCGCCCTGCGCGAAACCGTGCGCCGCCCGCTTGAGGTCTTGCAGGGCGCCCCTTTGCCCAGCGCGCCGCTCACTGGCGCACCCTAGGTTGCGCTGCCGTTCGGGCGTCGGGTCACGCCGCTGCGAGATTCGTTAGCGCCAACCGCCACCGAGCCATGGTGCCAAATTGGCGCAGGCAGTGAAAAACCCAAGTTTTGCGACTAAATTGGAAGCCTGAATCTGGCTACTAGGCGGTTGCGGCAAGGGAAAGCATCTGCTACTTCCGCCGTGATTTTGACGCCCCCGTTCCTACGAGGGCGTATCTAGCTGCCCAAAGCGCCGCCAACGCGGCTTGCCGAGGGCCCAAGCATCGGAAGGGTGGACGTGTCCGAACCAGCTTCGATCTCTTTCGGCATCGCTAGCCGCTATGCGGCCGCGGTGTTCGACATTGCCAAGGAAGGCAAGGCGCTCAAGGCGCTGACGGCCGATATCGACGCGCTTGACGCGGCGCTGGCCGAAAGCGCGGATCTGCGCGACCTGATCAATTCGCCGCTCTATAGCCGTGAGGACCAGTCGCGTGCTGTCGCCGCGCTGGCCGGCAAGATGGGCCTTTCGGCTGTTGTCACCAACACGCTGGGCCTGCTGTGCGCCAAGCGCCGTCTTTTCGTGCTGCCGCAGCTTCTGGCTGCGCTGCGCGCCCGCATCGCCGATGAAAACGGCGAAATCACCGCCGAGGTCGTTTCGGCCAAGGCGCTGACCAAAACCCAATCGGACAAGCTCGCCAAGACGCTCAAGGCGTCGACGGGCAAGACCGTGAACATCAAAGCTGCCGTCGATGCTTCGCTCATCGGCGGTCTTGTCGTGAAAGTGGGCTCGAAGATGATCGACACGTCGATCCGCTCCAAGCTCGCAGCCCTCCAGAACACCATGAAAGAGGTCGGATAATGGCGATCCAAGCCGCTGAAATCTCTGCAATCCTCAAGGATCAGATCAAGAACTTTGGCAAGGACGCCGAAGTTGCCGAAATCGGTCGCGTGCTGTCCGTCGGTGACGGTATCGCCCGCGTCTATGGCCTCGACAACATCCAGGCCGGTGAAATGGTCGAGTTCCCCGGCGGTATCCGCGGGATGGCTCTGAACCTCGAAGCCGACAACGTCGGCTGCGTTATCTTCGGTTCGGACCGCGACATCAAAGAAGGCGACACCGTCAAGCGCACCAACGCGATCGTGGACGTCCCCGCCGGTGACGAGCTGCTCGGCCGCGTGGTTGACGGTCTCGGCAACCCCATCGACGGCAAGGGCCCCATCAAGACCTCGACCCGCCGCGTGGCCGACGTCAAAGCCCCGGGCATCATTCCGCGTAAATCGGTCCACGAGCCGATGGCCACTGGCCTCAAGTCGGTCGACGCCATGATCCCGATCGGCCGTGGCCAGCGCGAGCTGATCATTGGCGATCGCCAGACCGGCAAGACCGCGATCGCGCTCGACACCATTCTGAACCAGAAGTCCTACAACGAAGCCGCCGGCGACGACGAGAGCAAGAAGCTCTACTGCGTCTACGTGGCCGTGGGTCAAAAGCGTTCGACCGTTGCCCAGCTTGTCAAAAAGCTCGAGGAAAACGGCGCGATGGAATATTCGATCGTCGTGGCCGCAACCGCTTCGGACCCCGCGCCGATGCAGTTCCTTGCGCCCTACTCGGCGACCGCCATGGCGGAACATTTCCGCGACAACGGCCGCCACGCCCTGATCATTTACGATGACCTGTCCAAGCAAGCCGTTTCGTATCGTCAGATGTCGCTTCTGCTGCGCCGCCCGCCGGGCCGCGAAGCCTACCCGGGCGACGTTTTCTATCTGCACTCGCGTCTGCTGGAACGTTCGGCCAAGCTGAACGAAGATCACGGCGCTGGCTCGCTGACCGCTCTGCCGGTCATCGAAACCCAGGGCGGCGACGTGTCGGCCTTTATTCCGACCAACGTGATCTCGATCACCGACGGCCAGATCTTCCTTGAGACCGAACTGTTCTACCAAGGCGTTCGCCCTGCCGTGAACACCGGTCTGTCGGTGTCGCGTGTGGGTTCGTCCGCACAGACCAACGCGATGAAGTCGGTCGCCGGTCCGGTCAAGCTGTCGCTCGCCCAGTACCGCGAGATGGCCGCTTTCGCCCAATTCGGTTCCGACCTCGACGCCGCGACCCAGCAGTTGCTGAACCGCGGTTCGCGCCTGACCGAGTTGATGAAGCAGCCCCAGTATTCGCCCCTGACCAACGCCGAAATCGTCTGCGTCATCTACGCTGGCACCAACGGCTATCTGGACAAAGTCGCGATCAAGGACGTGGGCCGTTTTGAAGCAGGTCTTCTCAAGCACATGCGCAATGCGCGCAAGGACGTGCTGGAGTGGCTGACCAAGGATGACCCCAAGATCAAGGGCGACGCCGAGGCCAAGCTCAAGGCCGCGATCGACGAATTCGCGAAAGATTTCGCCTGATCCCGAAGCTTTGGCATAAGGAGACAAGGCAGTGCCTAGTCTGAAGGACCTAAAAACCAGGATCGCGTCGGTCAAATCGACCCGCAAGATCACCAAGGCCATGCAGATGGTGGCCGCCGCAAAACTGCGGCGGGCACAGGAAGCTGCCGAGCAGGCCCGTCCCTACACCGACCGCTTTAACGCGGTCGTGGCAGGGCTTGCCGCTTCGGTTGGCGGATCTGACGCAGCGCCGCGCCTTTTGAAGGGCACCGGCGCTGACAAGGTTCACCTCTTGGTGGTGATGACGGCCGAGCGTGGTCTCTGCGGCGGCTTTAACTCGACCATCGTCAGGCTCGCCCGCGCCCGCGCGGCCGAACTGCTTGCCCAAGGCAAGACGATCAAGATCCTCACGGTCGGCAAAAAAGGCCGCGAACAGATGCGCCGCGATTGGAGCAGCTATTTCGTCGGTCACGTCGATCTCTCGGCCGTGCGCCGTCTGGGCTATACCAACGCCCAGTCTATCGCCCGCGACGTGCTTGCCCGCTTTGAAGGCGGCGAGTTCGACGTGGCGACCATCTTCTACAACAAGTTCCAGTCGGTGATTTCGCAGGTCCCGACCGCAACGCAGATCATTCCGGTGAGCTTCGAAGAGGGTGCCGCAGCCAGCGCGCTCTACGACTACGAGCCTTCGGAAGAGGCGATCCTTGCTGATCTTCTGCCGCGCGGTGTGGCCACCCAGCTCTTTGCAGCGCTCCTCGAGAACGCCGCTTCGGAACAGGGTGCGCGCATGAGCGCGATGGACAACGCGACGCGCAACGCGGGTGACATGATCGACAAGCTGACGATCGAATTCAACCGCACCCGTCAGGCGGTCATCACCAACGAACTTATCGAAATCATTTCGGGCGCTGAGGCGCTCTAAGAGAACCGGAGAAACGACATGGCAAACGCAAAAGGCAAAGTGACCCAGGTCATCGGCGCCGTTGTGGACGTGCAGTTCGAAGATCACCTGCCGGAGATCCTCAACGCGCTGAACACCACTAACAACGGCAAGAAGCTGGTTCTCGAAGTGGCCCAGCACCTTGGCGAAAACACTGTCCGCACCATCGCTATGGACGCGACCGAAGGTCTCGTTCGTGGCGCCGCGGTCGAAGACACCGGCTCGCCGATCTCGGTGCCGGTTGGCGACGCGACCCTTGGCCGTATCCTGAACGTCGTGGGCGAGCCCGTTGACGAAAAAGGCCCGGTTTCGGCCAAAGAATACCGTGCGATCCACCAGCCCGCTCCGGAATTCGCAGAACAGTCGACCGAGTCGGAAGTTCTCGTGACCGGCATCAAGGTTATCGACCTGTTGGCGCCCTATTCGAAGGGCGGCAAGATCGGCCTGTTCGGCGGCGCCGGCGTAGGCAAGACCGTTCTCATCATGGAACTGATCAACAACATCGCCAAAGTGCACTCGGGTTACTCGGTGTTCGCAGGCGTGGGCGAGCGGACCCGTGAAGGCAACGACCTTTACCACGAGATGATCGACTCGGGCGTTATCGTCCCCGATGATCTTGAAAAGTCGAAAGTGGCCCTTGTTTACGGTCAGATGAACGAGCCCCCGGGTGCCCGTATGCGCGTCGCCCTGTCGGGCCTGACGCTTGCCGAACAGTTCCGTGACCAGTCGGGCACGGACGTTCTGTTCTTCGTCGACAACATCTTCCGCTTTACCCAAGCCGGTTCGGAAGTGTCGGCTCTGCTGGGCCGTATTCCTTCGGCCGTGGGCTATCAGCCGACGCTGGCCACCGACATGGGCGCTCTGCAGGAACGCATCACCTCGACCAAGGCTGGCTCGATCACCTCGGTTCAGGCCATCTACGTTCCCGCCGACGACTTGACCGACCCCGCGCCGGCCACTTCGTTCGCCCACCTCGACGCCACCACCGTGCTGTCGCGTGCGATCTCGGAACTCGGCATCTACCCCGCCGTGGACCCGCTCGACTCGACCTCGCGTCTGATGGACCCCGCTGTTGTGGGTGAAGAACACTACGGCGTTGCCCGTCAGGTTCAGGGTATCCTCCAGCGCTACAAGTCGCTGCAGGACATCATCGCCATTCTGGGCATGGACGAACTGTCGGAAGAGGACAAGCTGACCGTGGCGCGCGCTCGTAAGATCCAGCGCTTCCTGTCGCAGCCCTTCGACGTGGCCAAGGTCTTTACCGGTTCGGACGGTGTTCAGGTGCCGCTCGACGTTACCATCGCTTCGTTCAAAGCGGTCGTGAACGGCGAGTATGACCATCTGCCGGAATCCGCCTTCTACATGGTTGGCGGCATCGACGAAGTGATCGCCAAAGCCCAGCGCCTCGCCGCGGCCGCGGCCTAAGGAGGGGACATGGCAGAGAGCCTGCAATTCGATCTCGTGAGCCCGGAACAGCGGCTCGCCTCGGTTCAGGCCGATGCGGTCCAGATTCCCGGCGCTGACGGTGATATGACGGCGATGGCGGGGCATGCCCCCACCATCACCACCCTGCGTCCGGGTCTTTTGCGCGTGACCAGCGGCGGCAACACGGACGAATACATCGTCTCGGGCGGCTTCGCTGAAATCAACGCGACCGGGATCACGGTTCTGGCCGAAAAGGCGCTGCACCGCACGGACTTCACCCGCGAGGCCTTTGAGGCCATGCTGGCCGAAGCCCGCGAGGCGCATGCCGCCGCCGTGGAAAACCATCCCCACCTCGTGGACGAGGCTGCCAAGCTGTTGTCCGACATGGTGGCCGTCGGTGGTCACATCGGTATCGGCGCCAACGACTGATCACAGTCAAAGGCTTGAAATAAAGGCGGGCCCCTTCGGGGGCCCGTTTTCATTGAAAAACCGCAATTTCCGCCTAAAGTTGTTTTTCTGAGTGATCTTGGGACGTCATCATGAAACGCATTGCCGGACATCACGTCGGAATCGCGCAAGGCGAGGCGATTGTCTTTTCCGATTTCGACCATGACGGGCCGATGTGGATCGGGCAGGGCCAACGCGAGGCCCGCCACAAAATCCGGTTTGACGAGGTGTTTCGTGAACCCCCCTCGGTCTCGGTGCATATCTCGATGTGGGATATTTCGAACGGTGCCAATAACCGTGCCGATGTGACGGCCGAAAAGATAACGGCCAAGGGGTTCGAGATTGTCTTCCGCACCTGGGGCGATACGCGCGTGGCGCGGGTCAGGGTAGGGTGGCTCGCCATCGGTGCGCTGACCGATGACGAGCAATGGGATATTCCCTGACGCCTTAGACGCCGGTGTACATGCCTTCGTAAATCGGAACGAGCGTTTCATGCTCGAACAGCGACGACACCGACGTGCCGCCCCAGATGTTCAAGATCGCCTGCGCAAAGACCGGCGCGGTCGGGACAATGCGGATATTGGCGCATTTCTTGACGGCTTCGGTAGGTTCGATCGAGTCGGTGATCACCAACGACTTCATCACCGAATTGGTGATGCGTTCCACCGCCGGACCCGAAAGCACGCCGTGGGTGATATAGCTGTGAACCTCGGTCGCGCCATGTTCCAGCAGAACCTCGGCCGCCTTGCACAGCGTGCCTGCAGTGTCGCAGATGTCGTCGACGATGATGCATTTCTTGCCGCGCACGTCACCGATCACCGTCATTTCCGCAATCTCGCCCGGCTTTTCGCGGCGCTTGTCGACGATCGACAGCGGGGCGTGGATGCGCTTGGCCAATTCGCGCGCGCGCGCCACGCCGCCCACATCGGGCGAGACGACCATGATGTCGTCCATCTGGTCCTTGAAGTGATGCAAGATATCGAGGGCGAAGACCGGCGAGGCATAGAGGTTGTCCACGGGCAGATCGAAGAAGCCCTGAATTTGGGCTGCGTGCAGGTCCATGGTCAGAACCCGCTCGATCCCCGATTGGGCGATGAGGTTCGCCACCAGCTTGGCCGAGATCGGCGTGCGGGCCTTGGTGCGGCGGTCCTGCCGCGCGTAGCCGAAATAGGGGATCACGGCGGTGATGCGACCCGCCGACGACCGGCGCAGCGCGTCTGCAATGATCAGCAGCTCCATCAGATTGTCGTTGGCGGGGCTGGAGGTAGGCTGGATGATGAACATATCCTCGCCGCGAACGTTTTCGTAAACCTCCACGAAAACCTCGCCGTCGTTGAACCGCTCGACGCGGGCATCGACCAGCCCCACATTCATGCCACGGTGCAACGACATGCGGCGTGCAACCGATTTGGCGAGGCTGCGATTGGCGTTGCCCGAGATAAGTTTGGGTTCGGTGACGTTCGGCATCAGTCTGTCCCTTGTCGCCGCGACGCGCCAAGGCGCCCCGAGTCGCGGATGTGATTGGTTGACACCGCCTAGCACAGCACTAGCGTCGGGGGAAGAAAAGCGACGCTAGGGAAGGGCCAAGACATGCCGAATATCGACTATTTCTTCTCGCCGGTTTCCGTTTATGCCTATCTGGCAGGCGACAGGCTGGAAAAAATCGCCGCAAGACATGGCCAGACCATATCCTACCGCCCACTCGATATCGGCCAGCTATTGAAACGCACGGGCGGTGTTTTGTTGGCTGAACGGCACCCCAACCGCAAAGCCTATCGCCTGCAGGATCTGGAACGCACCGCCAAGCGGCTGGGGCTGCCCTTGAACCTGCAGCCAGCGTTCTTTCCCGCCAACGGCGCGCCGGCGTCCTATGCGATCATCGCCGCAGGCCGTGATGGCAGCGGCGATATGGGCGTGCTGGTCCGCGCCATTTTGCGCGCGATTTTTGCCGAGGACCGCAATATCGCCGAGGATGATGTGATCCGCGGCGCTCTGCGTGAGGCGGGTTTTGACCCCGCGCTGGCCGACAAGGGGCTGTTCACCGGCGCCGAGGCCTATGAGGCCAACCTCGAAGAAGCCGTGAACCGCGGCGTCTTTGGCTCGCCTACCTATTTTACGCAAGACGGGCAGCAATTCTGGGGGCAGGACCGACTGGATGATCTGGATTGGTATCTGGGTAACGGCTGAACCTCAGATCAGCCCGATGAACCGCTCAATCGTTTCGTCGCTGACTGACCAGTCGCAAACCAGACGGCCCGTCAGTATCCCTGCCGGATCACCGGTTTCCACATCGCCGTCCTCGACGTAATAGACCGCGCCCGCCGCGTAGAGCCGCTGGTGCAGGGCGCGTGGCGCCTCAAAGAAGATGATGTTGGCCTGCGGTTCATAGGCGAAACGCACGCCCTGCTGTCCGCGCAACCCAGCCGCCAGTCGGGCG
>JAHEBS010000107.1 GCA_024642145.1 Marivivens sp. | reverse complement strand
TGGGCGGCCTTTTTTGTGCCCCACGACCAATCCCCCCTGAAAGGTGAATTACCCTATGGATATTGCAAACCCCGCCCCTGCCAGCATCGCTGCCGACCAGCTGGATGTCAGCTTCGACATCGTAGCGCGCCAGGACAAGGCAGATGCCGATATTTCTGTGCTTCGGTCCGATGTCGATGAAGTGAAGGCGCGGCTCGACAAGGTTGGCCGCGCTGCTGTGCGTCCGGCCATTTCCGGCGGCGACCAGCGCACGTCCGATGCAGCCGAAGTCAAAGGATTTGTTGACGGGTATCTGCGCCGTGGCCGCGAAACGGAAATCAAATCCATCAGCGGCGTAGTGCCTGCCGATGGCGGCTATGCAGTGCCGCGTTCGATCGACGCGATGATTGCCCGCGAACTGGTTGAAATCAGCCCGATCCGCAGCATTGCACAGGTGGTCCAGACTGGCAGCGCTGGCTACCGCAAGCTGGTTTCCACCGGTGGCACGGCTTCTGGCTGGGTCAGCGAAACGGCATCGCGGCCTGAAACCGAAACGCCGCAATTTGCCGAAATTGCCCCTCCAACCGGTGAACTCTATGCCAATCCGGCAGCCAGCCAGTCCATGCTGGATGATGCCGGGTTTGATCTTGAAAGCTGGCTCGCCAGCGAAATTGCGATGGAATTTGCCCGCGCAGAAGGCGCTGCCTTCGTCAATGGCAGCGGTTTCGACCAGCCCGAAGGCTTCCTGAATGCGCCTGTATCTGCCGCAGAAGACGGCCTGCGCGCTTTCGGGTCGCTGCAATATATCGGTTCCGGCGACGATGCAGGTTTTGGCAGTTCGCCAGAGGCCCGTCTGATTGACCTCGTTCACACGATGAAATCGGGCCACCGTCAGGGTGCGACTTTCGTAATGAACTCTGCCACGCTGGCCGAAGTTCGCAAACTGAAGACCACTGATGGCGCGTTTCTGTGGCAGCCCGGCCTCGTCGAAGGCCAGCCGGACCGCCTGCTTGGCTATCCGGTGGTGGAAGCTGAAGATATGCCCGATGTCGCCAATGGCGCTTTTCCCATCGCCTTCGGCAATTTCCGCCATGGCTATCTGATCGCCGAACGCAGCGCCACTCAGATCCTGCGCGATCCGTTCACCAACAAGCCGTTCGTCCACTTCTACGCGACCAAGCGGGTGGGCGGCCAGGTGCTGGATAGCGCTGCGATCAAGCTGCTCAAGATCGAGGCCTGACGCACTCCCGGCTGGCCCCTTCCCCTTGGGGCCAGCTGGTTTCTCGTGTCCGCGCCGCCGTGTCGCCCCGCCCGAACCCCTTGGGCCATGGCGCATCAGTGGGGCGCGGACACACTTTCTTTCCGCGGACGAACAGTCCGGTCAATTACGGGAGACCGCCATGAAGCGGGCTATCGTCGCGCCTGCCGAATTGGCGGGAACTGCCCTGGACGAGCTGAAACAATGGCTCGCCATCTCGACCCCAAAGGACGATGCGCTGCTGCTGGTTCTTTTGCGGGCAAGCCTCGACCTGTGCGAAGGCTTTACCGGAACAATGCCGCTGGAAGCGCAATGCGAAGTGATGTTGTCATCCAGCGATGGCTGGCAATGCCTTGGCACAAGGCCGGTACGGTCCATCACCAGTGTCGAAATGGTTTCGGCGCAGGGCGTGCGATCTGCGCTTCCGTTCGACGCCTATGATATTGATATCGCTGCAGATGGCGGCGGACAGGTCCGTTTGGCAAGACCGCGCGCGGCAGAACGCATGGCAGTCAGCTTCAGCGCCGGCCTTGCGCCGGACTGGGCGGGCCTGCCTGAAGGGCTGCGCCATGGCATCATCCGCCTTGCTGCCCACCATTACCGGATGCGGGATGCAGGTCCGTCAGAAGCACCACCAGCTGCAGTCGCCGCACTGTGGCGTCCATGGCGCAGGATGCGGCTCGTATGATCGACGCTGAAACGCGCACCCCTGCAAGCGCCTTTGCCAGCCGACTTGCCGCAAAGGCAGGTGCCCTTGCTGAAGCGCGGGGCGAGAACACCCTGCGCCAGCGCGCCCGCGATCCGTGGCGGTGGCGGTATGCCAGCCTCCTCTGGCCCCTGTTTTCGAAAGGCTGAAACTCATGGAAACGCTTTTTCGCTCTGCGCTTGTGGGCTGGCTGGGCAATGCGCCAGAACTCGCCTCGCAGATCAATTCTATCGAGGAAGAAAACCCGCTTTCTGCCAGCCCCCCGTGGCTGGGCATCGCGGCCAGCGCATCGGCAGACTGGAGTACCAAGGACCTGCGCGGCCGTGAAATCAGGCTCGCGCTGGAACTGCATACCAGGGGCGAAGACACTGCGGGCGACGGCGCGCTGGTCGCCGCAATCGACCGGAGGATCGAGGCATTGCCGGGGTCGCAAGACGGCTTTGAAATCATCAACACCCGCTTCCTGCGTGCCCGGGCCGAACGGCGCGCAAGGAACCTGCGCACTGTCCTTCTGGAATACCAGTTTCGCCTGCTTGAAACCCCTTCCCCCATCTTACCGGAGTAAACCGATATGAGTGCCCAGAAAGGCTCAGCCTTCCTTCTTAAAATTGGCGATGGCGCGCAGCCGCCTGCCTACCAGACTGTTGCCGGGCTGCGGACAACGCAGATGTCCGTCAATGGCGACACGGTTGTTGTGACACACAAGGAATCGGGCGGCTGGCGAGAGCTTCTGTCAGGTGCCGGGACACGGTCTGTCTCGGTCGCGGCGAGCGGCATTTTCCTTGGCAGCGCAGCCGAAGCTTCCATCCGCGGACACGCGCTGGCAGGCACCATCGGCGATTATGAACTGTCTTTTGAAGATGGCGAGAAAATGCGCGGTCGCTTCCTCGTTCAGCGGCTGGATTATGCCGGCGATTTCAACGGGGAGCGTAATTACACGCTTCAGCTTGAAAGCTCTGGCGCGGTACTGCCTGCATGACCGCCACTGCCAACCCCATGCGCGGGGAAGCGGTTCTGGTGGTGGCCGGAGTTCCGCGTTTGCTGCGCCCCAGTTTCACCGCGCTGGTCGCTGCTGAAGAGGAATTGGGGCCGCTGTTCGCTCTGGTGGAAAGGGCAGGCGAAGGCCAGCTTCGCCTGACAGAAATGGCCGCCCTGTTCTGGCACTGTCTTGCCGATCAGCATTCTGTTTCACGCGGGCTGGTGGGTGAAGCCGTTACAAGCCAGGGTCTGGCCACTTGTGCCAAGCCCTTGCGCACCCTGCTGGGACAGATCCTGCAGGGCGCGGGATGACCACCCCGCACGACACCGCTTCCTTCGCGCAGTCTGCCTTTCGGCTGGCAGGCCTCGCGGCCCGTTCGCTGGGCTGGCGTCCTGCCGAATTCTGGGGTGCCACGCCCGGCGAACTGGTTTGCGCGATCAGCGACCCTGACACCGAAGTCCTGCCAATGAGCATGGCCGAAATCGAAACCCTATTGGAGCGTGAAAGCAATGGATGATCAGGTCGACGAATTGCTTATCGATGTGCGTGCCAGCACCCGCGGCTTTGCCGCAGATATTGCAGAAATGCGCAGCACTTTCGACGCAACGCTGGTCGACGGGTTTTCCAAGGCAGGCTCTGTCCTTGAACGCGGCCTGCTGTCTGCAATCAGGAAAGGCGGCCTTGGGTTTGAAGATCTGAAGCGCATGGCGTTTCAGGCACTGGACCAGATTGCCAGTCAGGCACTCAAATCCGGTATCGGCGCCATTTTCGGTGGTGGCAACAGCGGGCAGTCTGGGTCAGGCGATCTTGGCGGAATTCTTGGCGGCGCCCTTGGCGCAATTTTTGGCTTGCCGGGCCGCGCGACAGGCGGGCCGGTATCGCCGGGCCGCGGATATCTGGTGGGCGAACGTGGGCCAGAACTGTTTGTGCCAACCAGTGCCGGACGGGTCGAAAACGGCATGGCAAGCGGAAGCGGGAATCCCCGCGACGTGCGCGTGGCCATCCAGCTTTCAAGCCCGCGCGGATCAAGCGCACCTGTCGCATTGCAGCGTTCTTCTCGCCAGGTTGCCAGCGCCGTGCGCCGCGCACTGCGCGAATTCTAAGGAAAACAAACGATGGCCTTTTGGCTCGCCCGCGAACGCCGCGGACAGGAAAGCGATTACATCCAGCGTTTCGACTCCCGTTTCTGGACGGTGAACTTCCCGCGCCCGATGATGGCAAGCGTGATTTCAACCGCGCCCGACGCGCTGCAAGTGGACCTGGAATTTCACCACAATGGCGAATTGGCCGGTCTGATCTGGGACAGTGAAGACACGCTCGACCATCCCTTGCTGGCCTATGCCACCAATCGCGATTATTCTCACACCACGCTCGCATTCCGCTGGCGGTCAAGCGGCATCATCACGCTCGATCAGCCAAACGGACCGACGCTGACAATCGAAGGGCGCGGTGCCGACGGCAATCCGCGGACATGGTATGTCCGGCTGTGGAACTACGCCGTGGGTACTTCGCAGGATGCGCATATCGTGCTGGATTTCGGCGCAATGGAAAGCGGATATGGCCTGCCCGGCGAACCGGTTCATCCGGCAGATATCGACCGGATGTTCATTTCGCTCGTCCCGCCGCAATATGTGCCCGGCGGCACGGCATTGCTTGCTGCGCCCGCCCAGGCCCGCATCACCATGAGCGACATTCACTGCGAAGGCGACTGGTCGATGCTGGAAACAGGCGATGTCCTGTTGCCGCCCCATGGCGAGCAAATGGCCACGGCGTATGACGATGCCTTCAACCAGACGCCCGCACGGCTGCTGCGGGTCATTCGCGGCCTCGGCTATCGCGGCAGCATCCTCCACTATGTCGGCATGAGCCACTTCTTCCAGCTGGTGCGCGGGGAAGGCAGGTTGTTGGCCGATGCAAGCGGTGCCCTTTGCGGCCCGGCCGAACAATGGCACCGCGCTTTTTTCGCAGAATGTGCCGTCAGGGGTTATAGCGCGATCACCTCGATTTCCTATGAATTGCTGGCTGATCATTGCCCAGATGCGTGGCAGCAAAGAGCCGTGGGCGGCGCGCCAGCCCGCACAGGATGGGTTCCGCCCTCTGCGCTTCTGTCCCCTGCCAACGGCGATGCGATGGGCTGGGTCCAGGCCGCGGCGATCAATTTTGTTGCACTGATGGAAGAATGCGGCTTGCCTGTAAAATTGCAGGTGGGCGAACCATGGTGGTGGGTCATGCCCGATGGCAGCCCCTGCCTGTATGATGACGCTGCCAAGGCAGCGCTGGGCGGATCGCCACCTGACATTGCAACCATGCGCGGCCCGTTGGACGAAGCCCAGCTTGCGCTGCTGGACGATGCAGGCGCGCTTCTGGCCCAATCCACCGCCGACCTTTCCGATGCTGTCCGCAGCGCCGCCAATGGCCCAGCAGAGATTCTGCTGCTCGCATTCACTCCGACCATTTTCGATCCGGAAATGCCCGAATTGAAACGAGCGAATTTGCCGGTTGGCTGGGCTGCGCCTGCGTTCGACCGGCTCCAGCTGGAAGATTATGACTGGCTGACTACCGGCGCAGATGCGCGCAGGCGCGCTGCCTATTCGCAAGTGAACGACAGGTTGAATTATCCTGTCGAACTGCAGGATTATCTTTCGGGCTTCGTTCTGACCCCTGAAAATGCCGACCGCGAGTGGCGGCTGATCGACGCAGGGTTGGACGAGGCAAAATCGCGCGGGGTTGCCCGGCGCTTTGTGTGGGCGCTGCCGCAGATCTCGCGCGATGGCTACACCCGTCTCGCGCCTTCGCAGGAGGAACAAGTGCAAGCTTTCGACGATATTCTCTATCCGCTTTCGCTAGGCCGCGATGCAGGCGTCAGCCCCGAATTTTCGACCAGTGTCGCCGTCACGGCTTCAGGCCATGAAAGGCGCAATTCGCTGTGGTCGGACGCACGCCTGCGTTTCGATGTGGGGCCGGGCGTTCGGTCAGATCAGGAACTAGGTACGCTGATCACTTTCTTCCGTGCCCGCCGCGGTGCCGCACGCGGTTTCAGGCTGTCCGACCCATTCGATTTCAGCTCTAATTCCATGACCGGCACGCCGACCATGCTGGACCAGAAAATCGGCATAGGCGACGGGTTGCAGGCAAGCTTCCGATTAGTAAAAAACTACGGCGACGAACATGACCCTCAAGTACGGCCCATCACCCGTCCGTTGGCAGATACGATATCGGTCAGCGTCGATGGTGTTGCGGCGGAAAATTGGGACGCAGGCACCGGCGGCATCATTAATTTTGCTGCAGCGCCAGCGGCAGGCACCATCATCCGCGCCGGCTTCCTGTTCGACGTGCCGGTGCGCTTCGCTGAAGACCGCCTGGATGTGACGGGCGCCAATTTTGCCGCTGGCGAGGCTCCTTCGGTGCCGCTCGTCGAAATCCGGGAAGCATCATGAGCAGGGTTTTCTTCCGCAAGGAGCTGGAAGGCGTTGCGACATTTTGGCGCATCCATCGCCGTGACGGGGTGACGCTGGGGTTTACCAGCCACGACCGCGACCTGTGGTTTAACGGGATAATGCACCGCGCTGCGCCCGGCATGCTGCCCAGCGCCATCCGCCTGACAGCCGATCTTTCACCTGACAGCGCTGAAGTGAAAGGTGTGCTTGGCCACGACAGCATAACCGAGGCGGATATGCTTGAAGGCCGCTTTGACGGCGCAAAAGTCAGGATTGGCGCTGTCGATTGGGAAAACCTCGACCACGCCATTCTCTATAATGGGACAATTGGTGAAGTGTCGCATGATGCTGGCGCCTTCAGCGCGCAACTGCGTTCGGCCAAGGCTGACCTGGAAGCAGATTTCATTCCCCGGACAAGCCCGACCTGCCGCGCCCGTTTCTGCGGCAAGGGCTGCACATTGCCCGCAGAACGTTTCACACACGAAGCGAGGGTCGTGGCTTTCGATGCAGACAACAACACAGTGCGTTTCGACGTTTCGGATCCTGCGCTGTTTGTCGAAGGTGAAGTGCGCTTTCTGTCAGGCGAACAGGCAGGCATTCGCATGGTAGTGACAGGTGCGAGTAGCGATGGGCTGCTGCTGGACGTACCAGTTTCGGCAAAACTTGAAATGGGAACGCGCGCAGTTTTGCGCGAAGGGTGCGACCATACATTGGCCACTTGTGCTGAACGTTTTGGCAATCCGGTCAATTTCCAGGGCGAGCCATTCCTGCCCGGCAATGATCTTCTGGCACGATATCCGACCGCACGATGACCGAAGCTGATGATGTGCTCGTGAGAGCCGCCTCTCGCTTTATCGGCGCGCCTTTCCGCCTGCACGGCCGAAGCCCGGCGACAGGTCTGGACTGCGTCGGACTGGTTGCCGCTTCGCTTGAAGCCGTTGGGCGCCCAGTCCGCGCGCCGCAGAGCTATGGCCTACGCAACAGCGATATCAGCGCCATGCTGGCACACGCCCTCATATCCGGATTTCAGGACATTGATGGGCCAGTTCGCGCCGGAAGCATCCTCATGGTCGCGCCCGGCCCCGCGCAATACCATCTGCTGATTGCTGAGCACTCCGGCAGCTTCATCCATGCCCACGCTGGCCTGCGCCGCGTGGTGCGAATGCCTGGCCCGCTTGGTTGGCCGATACTTCGCCATTGGCGCTTCAAAACCGAGGATTGAATTATCATGGCGACACTTGTTCTGGGTGCAATCGGCACTCTTGTCGGCGGCCCGATTGGCGGCGCGATTGGCGCACTCGCCGGACGTCAGATCGATTCGCAGATCATGGGACGCGGTGGCAGCGAAGGCCCGCGCCTGAAAGACCTTGCCCTCACGACATCGAGCTACGGCAACGCCATTCCGCGCCATTTTGGCCGGATGCGCACGGCAGGCGCCATCATCTGGTCGACGGACCTTGTCGAAAACCGCGAATCGAGCGGCGGCGGCAAGGGCAAGCCTAAGACGACCACTTTCAGCTACACAACATCCTTCGCGGTGGCTTTGTCGAGCAGGCCAATTCTCGACATTGGCAAGATCTGGGCAGACGGGAATCTTTTGCGTGGGGCCGCGGGCGATCTGAAAACAGGCGGCACCTTCCGCCTTCATCGCGGGCATGGCGGGCAGCCTGTCGACCCCTTGATTGCTGCTGCAGAAGGCGCTCGCTGTCCTGCTTTCCGCAACTGTGCCTATGTGGTCTTCGAAGACCTGGACCTGTCGGATTTCGGCAATCGGATACCGGCACTCACGTTTGAGGTGATTGCAGATGATGGACAGATTTCAGTCGCCCATCTGATGCCGCCAGAAAGTAATAATTTTCAATGTGATATCGCCTTGCCCGTGCTCCAAGGACTTTCCTACGAAGGCGGGTCGCTGGCAAATACTCTGGCCATCATCGACACCTTGTTTCCCATATCCAGCGATGCGGGCGGCAGCGTTCTGACATTGTCCGATGCCTCCATCCCGGCAGCCGTTCCAGTTCCTCTGCCCGAAGCAACAGGTTCGTGGAATGACGATGACTTTGGCAGCCAAAGCGGAGCCAGCCGCAGCCGGCGATCTAGCAGCGAAGATACGCCCGATGCCTTGCGCTATTATGACGTGGCACGCGATTATCAGCCGGGCATTCAGCGCGCCGATGGCCGTGCCCGCGCCGGCCAGTCCCGGACGTTAGAATTTCCGGGTGCCATGGATGCGACAGGTGCTAGATCGCTTGCCAATCGGGCCGCCCTACGCACCAGTTGGCTGCGTGAAACAATGTCCTGGCGCATTGCCGAACTCGATCCGGAAATGGCACCGGGCAAGACGGTCAAGGCACCGGATATACCCGGACTGTGGACTATTGCGAATTGGGAGTGGCGGGAAACCGGCATCGAACTTCAGCTTACGCGGTTGCCGCCATTCACGGCTTCAACTCCCGCTGGGGATCATGGCCAGCCCTGGTCACCACCTGACCAAAGTGCACGGGAAACATGGTTGCGCGCATTTGAACTACCTTGGGATGGGCGAGGGTCTGCCGAAAGCCCTTCGATTTTTGCGGCCGCCACGTCTTCAGGCAGCAACTGGGGCGGGGCGGCGCTTTTTTACGACAATCAGGGAAGTCTCACGCCTGCAGACAGCACCGGAAGCTTGCGCAGCATTTCCGGCACGCTCGCCGTCTATCTCAAACCGTCGGAATCAGTCCTGTTTGAACGGGATGCCTATCTTGATGTTGAGCTTGCGGCACCAGATTTGCAGTTCCGCACTGTCTCGATGGCTGAACTTGCTATGGGGGCAAACCGGCTCCTTGTGGGCGAAGAAGTCCTGCAGTTTGCTTCTGCACAGCCGTTGGATGAACGTCTGTGGAGATTGACGGGCCTTTTACGCGGACGTGGCGGCACGGAGCTGGCTGCGCAGAACGGCCATCTGGCAGGCGCAAGAGCCACTCTGATTGACGAAAGTCTGGTCCCGCTCGATCTGGCGGACATTCCGCCTATCGATTCCATCCGCATTGCCGCCATTGGCCGCGGCGATGAAGAGCCCGTCGTGGCGGTGGTCGAAAATCCAGGCGTGTCTCTGCGTCCGCTCTCGCCCGTTCACGCACGCACCAAAGTTTCTACCGACGGGACGCTCATTCTTTCCTGGACGCGCCGGGCAAGGGGTTCATGGCAATGGCGCGACGAGGTCGGTGTGCCGCTTGTCGAACAGTCAGAAGTTTACCGCGTGGGAATTGGCCCAGTCGCTTCCCCGAGGGCAATCTGGGAAACCACCTTGCCGGAATTGACGCTGACAGTTGATGATCTGGCCTCCGCCGGAGCGGTCTTCGGCGGCGCCGTTTTCTGGGTCCGGCAGGTGGGCACCTATGCCCAGTCAGACCCGCTCTTTCTCACTTCCCTCAACTGAAACAAGACAAACTCGAACAAACCGGAAAGGCCGATCAATGGCAGAACCCATTACCTTCACTTCCTCCAGCGCACGATATGGTTTGCCCTTCCTGTTTGCCGGCCAGGCGCAGAAGGAGTTCTTCGTCAATGAGGCCCACGTGCTGACAGATATTTTGCTTCACTCGGCCATCGAGGGCGAATCGGATACCCCGCCACCGAACCCTTCAGAAGGGGA
>JAHEBS010000227.1 GCA_024642145.1 Marivivens sp. | reverse complement strand
TTCTTGGTCTCAAAACCCTGACCGTTATCCAGAATGCGATGGATCTGATCCTCAAATCCGGCCGCCCTCTGCATGTAGCGGCAAGCGGGGCCAAGCTTTACGACCCGCCGGCGGGTGCTGAAAACGAAATCAACGCCATCCCGCTGGACGATGCGCTGACTTACGAACTTTACGCCGCCGCCAAGACCGTGGCCGTGTTTCAGGTTGAAAGCTCGGGGATGATGGATGCGCTCAAGCGCATGAAGCCCACCTGTATCGAAGACATCGTGGCCCTTGTGGCGCTGTATCGCCCCGGCCCGATGGAAAACATCCCCACCTATTGCGAGGTCAAGAACGGGCAAAAGGAACTGGAATCGATCCACCCCACGATCGACAGCATCCTTGAAGAAACCCAAGGCATCATCGTCTATCAGGAACAGGTGATGCAGATCGCGCAGGTCATGGCGGGCTACAGCCTTGGCGGTGCCGACCTTTTGCGCCGCGCCATGGGCAAGAAGATCGCCGAAGAAATGGCCAAGGAACGCCCCAAGTTCATCGAGGGCGCCAAGGCCACGCATAACGTGCCGGAAAAAAAGGCGGGCGAGGTTTTCGACCTGCTGGAGAAATTCGCCAACTACGGTTTCAACAAATCCCACGCCGCCGCTTATGCCGTGGTCAGCTATCAGACCGCATGGCTCAAAGCCAATCATCCGGTCGAGTTCATGGCGGGCGTCATGAACTGCGATATCCATCTGACAGACAAGCTTGGTACCTATTTCCAGGAAGTGACCAAGGGCATGGGCCTCACCGTGGTGCCGCCCTGCGTCAACCGTTCCGAGGCCGCGTTCGACGTGCGCGACGGCAAGCTCATCTATGCGTTGGGCGCGCTCAAGAACGTGGGCGTCGAGGCGATGAAACTCATCACCGAGGCGCGCGGGGCCAAGCCGTTTGTCACGCTTTTCGATGTGGCGCGGCGCGTGGATATGAAACGTGTGGGCAAGCGTCCGCTGGAAATGCTGGCCCGCGCCGGTGCTTTCGACCAGTTGGACCCCAATCGCCGACGCGTGATGGAAAGCCTCGACGCGCTGGTCGCCTATTCTGCCGCCGTCAACGAACAAAAAGCCTCGAACCAGGTTTCGCTTTTTGGCGAGGCAGGCGACGATCTGCCCGAACCCCGACTGACGCGCTGCGACGACTGGCTGCCCGCAGAACGTCTGGCGGAAGAGTTCAAGGCCATCGGCTTTTACCTCTCGGGTCACCCGCTTGATGATTATATGCCCGCGCTCAGGCGCAAACAGATCCTGACCCTCGATGAGGTCGCCAAGAAAGCCGAAACCACCCCCGTGGTCGCCCGTATGGCGGGCACCGTAGCCGCGCGCCAGGAACGCAAATCCGCACGTGGCAACCGCTTTGCCTTTGTTTCGCTCTCTGATCCAACCGGCCAGTATGAGGTGACGGTTTTCTCCGATGTGCTCGAGGCCTCGCGCGATCTTCTGGAAACCGGCGCGCAGGTGATCCTGTCCGTCGAGGCGAATATGGAATCCGAGCAACTCAAATTGCTCTGCCGTTCGGTCACCTCGATCGACAGCGTCGCCGCCGAAGGCGAGGTCGCGGGCCTGCGGATATTCGTGGCCGAACCGGCGGCCATCGACGGGATCAGATCGCTTCTAGAGTCGATGAAAACCCAAAAGGTCAAGGCCGCGCGTGGCGCGGTTACGCTCACCCTGACTGCCGATGGTCTGCCGGGCGAGGTGGATATCGACTTGGGCGGCGAATATCCGGTTTCGCCGCAAATCAAGGGCGCGCTGCGGTCCCTGACCGGCGTGGCCGAAGTCCAAGAACTCTGACGCCACCTTCTCGGAGGCCCCTGAAATATCCCGGGGTGAAAGCGCGGCACGCGCTGAGGGGCAGCGCCCCTTTCTACCAATGGGGTGGCTTTTGATCCGCCAAGGGAACCGTGCCCCCGCCTTCGGCCTGCCGCGCGGCCTCTTGTTCCATCAACAGCCCGATGCGCCGCTGCAACAGGCCAATGTCGCGTTCCTGCCGCGCCACGATATCGGAAAGATCATCGACCGTGCGGGTCAGATGGGCCACGGTTTCTTCGAGGGCGGTGATGCGTGGTTCAGACATACGCCTTGCCTAGCACGGGCGCGCGCGGGCGCAAACGCCTATCGCCTGATGAACGCCGCCGCCGAAACCACCGCAATCAGCGCCATGATTCCGATTTCGGTCATATTGTTCCATGTAGGCTTGGCTACCATGGCCCAGACGATCACCCAGAGCAGGAATTGATCGCCAAGCGCGCTGCGGTAGAATTTCTTGCCCAGCGCAAGGGCCTGTTCGGGGTCCTTTGTTTCCCCGATCTTTTGGACCAGCGGGGTCAGCACCATGCCGCCAATAAGTCCTGTCGATACCACCCCGATAAGGCCGATCACGATCCACGCATCGCCAAACGACCAATTGATCCAGACCATCGACGCCCCGAGGATCAGCATGATGACCGATGCTGGCAAGAATATCATCTTGGCCAGTCTTTCCGTCAGGCGCGAAATGGTGACGACATTTTCGGTTTCGCGGTGACGCACGGCGAGTGTTCCCAGCAAGATCACGCCAAACGCCCCCCCCAGCCAGGCAATCGCGACGAGGACATGCAGATACTTCAACACGATATACAGCGACATTTCAGGCTCCCTGCCAGCTTGCTAGGTTCAGATTAGCACTTTGTCTGGCCAGCAAGGGCACATATTTCGGT
>JAHEBS010000106.1 GCA_024642145.1 Marivivens sp. | reverse complement strand
CCCGGGCGATCAGCGGCAGCAGGGGATCGCTTGCACCCTTCGCAAGGCGGGCCACCTCGGCCTTCGCGGGTTTCAGGTGAAAATGGCCATGGTTGGTGCATACCTGAAATCCCTGCGCCCCGGCGGCCAAGGCCTCGCCCAGCTTGGCCAGAAGTCCGAACTGCTCCGACGCCGTCAAGTCTGCCCAGTTGCCCACATGGCGCGGCGCGGCCAAGGGGACTTGCATCTGACAAACTGGGCAATCGGGGAAGGGATCAGACACCACATGGACCTCAAGTACAGAAATACGCTAGAGATTTCTGGCAGGCTGTCCAGGCGCTATCAGGTAGCATGACTTGCTGAATCGGTCAGATGATGAGGGTCGGGCGCTTAACTGATCGTTGCTTGGATTGCAGATGGGCGGCGTCTCGGGTGAACGTGTACACCAAAGGAAAGGTCAACCGTCACGCGATCCGGCGCTTCAGAACTTGGAAGCCGAAGTTCCGTGTCAACAATAGGTCAACCTGCCGACCTACATCGTTCACGGTTTGGGCTACGGTCGCGTCCGCCGGTTGCGGTTGAGAGCGGCAAAGTAATCAAGCGAGATCAATGACTTGGCGCGTAAGTGATTGAAATCCAAGGGTCAGATGTTCTCTTTTTGGTCCGCCTCATAACCTGAAGGCCGCAGGTTCAAATCCTGCCCCCGCAACCAAAATTACCACCCGTTACCAAACGCTCGAACGCCGCCCCACAGGGCGGCGTTCGCGTTTGAAGGCGGTGGTTTGCCCACATGGACTTTGGCTATACCAAGAGTGCCTCGATCAGTGCGCCAACGCCCAAGACGGCTTCATCATCAAACCGTTTGCCTACGATCTGCAGCCCGACGGGCAGGCCGTTGTCTGCGAGGTCGATGGGCAGGCTCATCGCGGGGCAGGCCGCAAGCAGGTTAAAGGCGCAGGTCATTTCAAAGCCGCCGTAACGGCCATTTGGCAGCGTGGCGACAAAGTCGTTGTCGTCTTGGGCGGCGAGGGGCGCGGTGATGGCGCAGGTGGGCGAGAGGAAAAATTCGTAGCTGGCAAAGATTGCCGCCATGTCGGCCCAGAGCCGCGTCCGGAACAGTTCGATCGACTTGAACTCGACCGCGGACATGGTGCGGCCCTGTTTGATCCCCGCGACGACATTGGGGTCCATCTGGCTTTCATAGGCATCGAGCGCCTCGCCAAAAAGGCTCGCCATGAAGACGCACCAATAGTCAGACCATTTGTCATTGATTTCGCGCGTCCAGCGCAGATCAACCTTTTCGACCACCGCACCCGCGCCGCGCAGCTTGTCGATAAGTCTGGCAAAGCTTTGGGCGACGCCAGCATCGACGTCGTAATAGCCCTGATCCAGAGAATAGGCGAACCTGCGGCCAGCCAAGGGTCGGATATGCGCGTCTGTCATCCGAAACGGTGTGGTTAGCGACTGGATATCGGCATCGCTGGGGCCGGAGGCAATTTCCATGAAAAGGGTGGCGTCCTCGACACGGCGCGCCAGCGGTCCGAAATGCGAGATGCTGTCAAAGACGGTGGGCAGGATCGTCATTGGAATCCGGCCCAGACTCGGTTTCAGACCGACGACCCCGCAGCAAGCGGCCGGAATGCGGACCGAACCGCCCATGTCGGTTCCCTCGGCAAAGGGCACACAGCCCGAGGCTACGGCCGCGCCGGACCCGCCGGACGAACCGCCCGGCGTGCGGGCGAGGTCCCAAGGGTTGCGCGTCACGCCCCATCTGGGGCTTTGGGTAAAGCCTGAAAAGGCAAACTCGGGCGTGGTGGTCTTGCCCATGACGATGCCGCCCGCAGCCTCGAGCCGTGCAATGCAGAGCGCGGTTTCATCTGGAATCCAGTTGTCCGTGGACCATGATCCACGTGTGGTCAGGTGGCCTTTGGTTGGCGTCAGGTCTTTGACGGCGAAGGGAACACCATGCAAAGGCCCGAGCATTTTGCCGGCCTCGCGCGCGCGGTCGGCCTGCAGGGCCTTGGCCATCGCGCCCGCATCGTCGATCAGGCAAAATGCGTTGATCTGTGGATTGACTTCATGGGCGCGGTCCAATGAGGCACGCATAAGGTCTTGAGCGGAAAACGCGCCTTTGACTTGGCCCTCGACCATCGCGCGGGCGGATTGTTGCAGCAAAGGGCTGGCCGATCTGGCCAGTAGGTGTGCGCCCATCGGATCCTCCCACGCGGTCGTCACGGCACTCTAGCCGCCTTTGGGTCGGGCGATCACGGAGAAAATGGCCCTTTCAGATGTGCAAGGCGTGGCCTAAGGCCGCAAGGGCGGCCTCTTGCACGGCTTCGCTGCGGGTGGGGTGGGCGTGGATTGTGCCCGCCAGATCTTCGATCCGCGCGGCCATTTCGATGGCCAGTGCAAAACTGGCGGATAGCTCGGCAATGCCAGCGCCGACGCCATGAAGGCCAAGGATCAGGTGGTTGTCCCTGCGCGCCACGATCTGGATCAGCCCATCCTCGCGTTCGGTGGTCATGGCGCGGCCGCTGGCCTGAAACGGGAAACTGCCGGTTATGATGTCATGCCCTGCCATTTGCGCCTGTTCGTGGGTCAGGCCCACTGACACGATTTCAGGGTCGGTAAAGCAGACAGCGGGGATGGCGCGTTTGTCCCATGCGCGCGGATGGCCCGCGATGAGTTCAGCCACCATTTCGCCCTGCGCCATCGCGCGATGGGCCAGCATCGGCTCGCCCGTGATATCGCCGATTGCGTAGACGGACCGCATCGAGGTGCGGCACATTTCATCTATCTTGACGAACGGCCCTTCCATATCGAGCCGCAATTCGGCCAGCCCGAAACCTGCGGTAACGGGGCGGCGTCCCACGGTGACGAGGATTTTGTCGGCGGGCAGGGCGGTGTCGGTGCCGTCGATTGTGGCCAATAGCGCGCCATCGGGCGCCAGTCCCGTGGCGCGGGCGTTCAGATGCACCTTGATGCCGAGCGCCACAAGCCGTTTGGCGACGGGCTTGGTCAGGTTTGCGGGATATTGCGGCAAGATGCTGCCCGCAGCCTCGACCACCGTGACCGTGGCGCCAAGTTTGGCGTAGGCGGTGCCGATCTCGAGCCCGATATAGCCGCCGCCGACCACAACCAGATGGTTCGGCACCTGCCGCAACGCCAAGGCCTCGGTCGATGAGATCACGGGACCGCCGAAGGGCAGGGCGGGCAACGCGACCGGGGCCGACCCGGTGGCCAGAACCAGCGTCTCGCAGCGGATCAGCGTCTTGCCGGTCTCGCCTTGAACCTCGACCGTCTTGCCGTCGATCAGGCGCGCGCGGCCTTGCACCAGTTTGACCCCGTGCTTTTTGAACAGGCCAGTGACGCCATGGTTGAGGCGCGCAACGATGCTGTCTTTCCAATCGATGGTCTTGCCAAGATCAATCTCGGGCGCCGCAGCGGTGATGCCCAGATGATTTGGCGCGGCAAAGGTCTTGGCGCGATCAAATTCGTCGGCGGCGTGGATCAGCGCCTTGGACGGGATGCAACCCACGTTGAGACAGGTCCCGCCGGGCGGGGCTGCATCCACGACTAGGGTATCCAGCCCCAGTTGACCCGCGCGAATGGCGCAGACATAGCCGCCGGGGCCTGCGCCGATGATCAGGAGTTTGCACGTCAGATCGGACATGGGCCTAGTCCTCGATAAAGATCAATGCCGGATTTTCCAGCAGTGTTTTCAGCCGGTTGACAAAGACGGCCGCATCCCATCCGTCAATCACGCGATGGTCGAAACTACATGAGATGTTCATCATCTTGCGCGGGACAAAGGTGCTGCCGTCCCAATGCGGGCGGATCTGCATGCGGTTGACGCCAACGATCGCGACCTCGGGGCGGTTGATGATGGGCGTCGTGGCGATGGCGCCAAGCGGGCCCAGCGAAGTGACGGTAATGGTCGATCCGCTGAGGTCCTCGCGTCTGGCGCTGGCATCACGGGCCGCGGCGGACAGGCGCGCGATTTCTGCGGCCATATCCCAAAGTCCCCTAGCCTCGGCATGGCGCAGCACGGGCACCACCAGGCCTTTGTCGGTCATGGTGGCGATGCCGGCATGAACCCCCGCAAAGCGCCGGACCACGCCAGTGTCGTCGTCAAAATGGGCGTTCATCGCGGGCTTGTCGGCGACAGCGCGCACGATAGCGGCCACGACATAGGGCAGCACCGTCAATTTCGGGCGTTCGCCGCGCGCGCTGTTCATGGTCTGCCGCAGATTTTCGAGGGCCGTGACATCGACCTCTTCGACCACGGTGATATGCGGGATGCGGGTGTTGGCCTCGGACATGGCCTCGGCAATCTTGCGCCGCAGGCCGATGATCTTTTCCTCGACGATCCCGCTCTGAGGGGTCCGCCGTGGGGCGGCGACCGGCGTCGCCGTGGTCGCGGCAAAGACCGCGTCGAGGTCTTGGTTGGTGATGCGCCCCGCGGGCCCGCTGCCCTTGACCTGCCGCAGGTCGATGCCCGCGTCGCGCGCGCGCCCGCGCACGGCGGGCGAGGCCAAAACAGGCGCGCCTTCGGGGCGCGGGGCGCTGGTCTGGATTGGCGTGGTCACGTCTTTTGCGGGACCGGTTGCCGCAACGGCTGGATCAGGCGCTGGGGTCGCCGCAACGGCTTGGGCGGCTGCTGGCGGCTCTGCCACGGGCGCCCCCTTGATCACGGCCTCGGTCTCGATCCGGATCAGATCGGCGCCAACGGCGATGTCATCGCCGATTTCGCCGCCCAGCCAGACAATCTTGCCCGCGCAGATCGAGGGGATTTCCACCGTGGCCTTGTCGGTCATGACCGCACCCAGCACGTCATCTTCGCGCACCAGATCACCGATCTTGACGTTCCATTCGACCAATTCGGCCTTGGTCACGCCTTCGCCGACATCGGGAAGCTTGATGGTGATGGTTTTCATTCAGGCCTCCATCGTTTCAATCAATGCGCGCCCGACCCGCGCAGGGCCGGGGAAATAGTCCCATTCCTGCGCGTGCGGGTAGGGCACGTCCCAACCCGTGACGCGGGCGATGGGGGCTTGCAGATAGTAAAAGCAGGCCGCCTGCACCTCGGCGATCAGCTCGCCCGCATAGCCGCCGGTCTTTGTGGCCTCGTGTATTACCACGCAGCGGCCGGTCTTTTTGACCGATGCGACAATGGTTTCGATGTCCAAGGGCAAGAGCGAGCGCAGGTCGATGATCTCGGCATCGATCCCTGTTTCCGCAACCGCGGCCTCGGCGACAAAGACCATCGTGCCATAGGCCAGAACCGTCACCGCCGCGCCCGCGCGCCGAATCTCGGCCTTGCCAATGGGCAGCGTGTAATAGCCCTCGGGCACCTCACCCGCGGGGTGATCTGCCCAGCTTTTGGATTTGGTGGCGTGGTGGCCGTCAAAGGGGCCGTTATAAAGCCGTTTGGGCTCGAGAAAGATCACCGGATCATCGGTTTCCATGGCGGCGATCAACAGCCCCTTGGCGTCATAAGGCGTCGAGGGCTGGATCACGGTCAGGCCAGAGACATGGGTGAACAGCGCTTCGGGGCTCTGGCTATGGGTCTGGCCGCCGAATATGCCGCCGCCCGTGGGCATGCGGATGGTGATGGGGCAGGAAAAATCCTGGTTCGATCTATGCCGGATACGCGCCGCCTCTTGTGTGATCTGGTCATAGGCGGGGTACATGTAATCGGCGAACTGAATCTCGACACAGGGGCGCATCCCATAGGCCGCCATGCCGATGCCCAGACCGACAATGGCGCTTTCGTTGATGGGCGTGTCAAAAACGCGCTCGATCCCGTATTTCTTTTGCAAACCGGCCGTGCAGCGGAACACGCCGCCGAAATAGCCGATATCCTCGCCGAAAATAACGGTGCGCTGGTCGCGTTCCAGCATCACGTCCATGGCCGAACGGATGGCTTCGATCATTGTCATTCGTGCCATTTCAGAACCCCATTTCCTGACGTTGCCGCCGCAGATGTTCCGGCAATTCCTTATAGACGCCGCGGAAAATATCGGCGGGCGACAGAGGTTTTGGATCGACAAAGGTGCCGTGGGTTTCGACCTCTTTTTGCACCGCGACCACATGATCAAGGATCTCGGCTTCGGCCTGCGCGTGCCGTGCATCCGACCAGATGCCGCGGCGGTTGAGGTGGGTCTTGAGCCGCTCTAGCGGGTCGCCCAAGGGCCATGCCGAGGCCTCGTCCCGCGGGCGATAGGCCGACGGGTCGTCCGAGGTCGAATGCGCGGCGGCCCGATAGGTCAGCCATTCGATCGCGACGGGACCATGGCCGCCACGGGCGCGGGCTGTTGCCCATTTCGATGCCGCCAGAACCGCCAGATAGTCGTTGCCGTCCACACGCAGCGCCGGAATGCCATAGCCAAGCGCGCGGTCCGCAAAGGTCGCCTCGCCCCCGCCCGCGATGCCGGAATAGCTGGAAATGGCCCATTGGTTATTGACGATGCACAGGACCACCGGCGGGCGATAGACGGCCGCCGACACCAACGCGCTATGGAAATCGTTCGAGGCGGTCGCGCCATCGCCGATCCAGCCAGCGGCAATGGCGGTCTCGCCCGAAAGGGCCGAGGCCATGGCCCAGCCGACCGCCTGCACATATTGCGTGCCAAGGTTGCCCGAGATCGAAAAGAACCCGTAGTCGCGCGCCGAATGCAAGACCGGCAATTGGCGCCCCGCCATCGGATCAAGCTCGTTGGAATAGATCTGCCCCATCAGCAGTTCCAGCGGATAATCCGCCGCGATCAGCAGCGCCTGTTGACGGTAGGTGGGAAAGTTCATGTCGCCCTTTTTCAGCATGCGCTGAAAGCCACAGGCAATCGCCTCTTCGCCGGTGCATTGCATGTAGAACGAGGTCTTGCCCTGTCGCTGGGCGTTCTGCATGCGCCGATCAATGGCGCGCATGGTCAGCATGTCACGCAGGCCGCGGATCAGGATTTCGTCGCCCGCGTCCTCGGCCAGATAGTCCGCCCACGAGCCCACGGCGCTACCGCTGTCGTCCAGCACGCGCACCAGCCCGTTGGCATAGTCCCAAGCGTCGGCGGCAGCCAGCGTCAGCGGCGGAACGGGTAGGGCATCGGGCGCGGGGATCACAAGATCGGAAAAATCGGGCGCTTCGCCCGGACGGCTATGTGGGGTGGGAAAGCGGAGTTTCATCGGTGACAGCCCTGTTGGCAGAATTGGGCCTGACGATGCGGCAAACGAGGTCGCGCCGCGCGTGGCCCTTGCCGATATCCTAGACCCACCGGCGCGAAATAGGCTTTCGATTGCGGGGCGGCATAGACGGTTTTGCAGACAAATGTTTTGCCATAGTTGGAAATTGTGGTAGAAAATTTTGCAACTTCCCGCGTTGCAGAGACTCACATTCGACAAGAGGGCATTATGGACCGCACTGACCTCAAGATCTTGCGCGAGTTGGTCGCAGACGGGCGGCTGAACAACAACACGCTGGCCGAACGCGTCGGGCTAAGCCCCAGCCCCTGCTGGCAGCGGGTGCGCAAGCTGGAACAAAGCGGCGTGATCCGCGGCTATCAGGCCATCGTCGATCAAGACGCCATGGGAGCCCCCGAAACCGCCTTGATCGAAATATCGATGGAGCGGCATCAGGGCTATAACCTTGAGCAGGTCTGCGAACATATCGCCACTTTTCCCGAAGTGCTGGAGGTGCATATCACCTCGGGCGAGTTCGATTGTTTTGTGAAAGTCGCGGTCAGCAGCACCCGTGGCTACGAAGAGTTTCTCAAGAACAAACTCTATTCCATCCCGAACATACGCAGTTCCCGTTCGACCTTTTCGCTGCGCTGTTTCAAGAACGCGGCGAGCTTTGTTCCCGACTAGCGCAGACCGTCTGGATAAAATCTCTAGGTGCATCGTTGGAACTGATCTAGCATTTCCTCTTATTCGCTTGGCGTTAGGGTGGTGGTCCTGCTGGATGGACGGTTTCGCGGCTTGGGCACAGGAACTGACGGTCTATGACGCCCTTGGGGCTGTCGGTGTGGTCATGTCGGTCGTGGCCTATCTGTTTTTGCAAATCGGCATGATTAAGGGGGACGGTTATCTGTTCCCCTTTGCCAATCTGGTGGCCTCGCTTTGCATCCTCGGCAGCCTGTCGCAGGACTTCAACATGTTCTCGGCCTCTATGGAAATCACATGGGTGGCGATCAGCATGGTGGGCATGGTGCGTATCTTTATGATCGAACGCTTGCTGACGCTGACGCCGGAAGAGGCGCATGTGATTAGCACTTTGGCGCCCAGCCTGCCCAAGGACAGAGGGCGCAAGATATTGCAGATGGGCAGCTTTTCGGAACCGCCGCCCGGCACCAAGATCACAACCGAGGGCGAACCGGTGGTTGATCTGGCAATGATCCTGCGGGGGCGCTGCGATGTCTACAAGGGCGGCGCACGGATCGCGACCCTTGGTCCTGGCGCGCTTGTGGGCGAAATGACCTACCACACCGGCGCAAATGCAACCGCCGATGTGATTGTCGAAAACCGCGCGCGGCTTTTCTTGCTGCCCGCGGCGGCGCTGCGCAGCCTGATTGCCAAAAGCCCCGATATTGCCGCAGCCATGGAAAGTGCGGCCAGCGGCGACATCCGCCGCAAACTGGCCGAAACCTCACGCAAGCTGGCCGAAGGGCCCAGTGCTGCCGAATAGCGCCTAGTCGCGGTCCAGATCGCGAGCGATGATTTCTTTCATGATCTCGTTGGTGCCGCCGTAGATTTTCTGCACGCGGGCGTCGGCATAAAGTTCAGAGATCAGATATTCGCTCATATAGCCGTAACCGCCATGCAATTGCAGGCATTCGTCGATAATGTCGCATTGCATCTGGGTGCCCCACCATTTGGCCATAGCAGCCTTTTCTGGGGTCAGCTGGCCCAGATCCAGCTCAGCCAGACATTGGTCAAGAAACGCCGCCAAAAGTTCGATCTTGGTCTGGGCCTCTGCCAGTTTGAACCGCGTGTTCTGAAAATCCATCACGCGCTGGCCAAAGGCCTTGCGCTCTTTCACGTAGTCAAGCGTCACCCGCATCGCGCATTCCGAGGCGGCCAGCGACATGTAACCCACGATCAGCCGTTCCCAAGGCAGTTGCTTCATCAACTGGTAAAAACCCTGACCTTCTTCGCTGCCCAAAAGTGCGGTCAGCGGCACGCGCACATTGTCAAAGCTCAGTTCGGCCGTATCGTTGCGCTTCATCCCCAGCTTTTTCAGGCGCTTGCCGACCGCATAGCCCGCAAGATCGTTGGTTTCGACGATCAAGAGGGAAATACCCTTGGACCGCGATTTGGGGTCGGTCTTGGCCACCAGCAGCAGAATATCGGCGCTGCCGCCGTTGGTGATAAAGGTCTTGGAGCCGTTGATGACATATTCATTGCCATCCTTGATGGCCGTGGTCCGCACCGCTTGCAGGTCCGAGCCTGTGCCCGGTTCGGTCATGGCGATTGCGGCGATATGTTCGCCCGAGACGAGTTTGGGAATCCAGGCGTGCTTTTGCGCCTCGGTGCCGAAGGCAAGGATATAGTGCATGGCGATATTATGCACCGAAACGCCCCAGCCGCTGTCGCCCGCCTTGCCCTGTTCAATAAAGGTCACGGCATCGAAATGCCGCGACAGGCCAAGCCCGCCATAGGCCTCGGGCGCGGTGGCGCCAAGGATGCCCAGATCGCCCGCCTTGCGCCAGAAATCACGCGGGACCACCCCGTCGGCCGTCCATTTCTCGCGGTTGGGTTGCATCTCTTCCGTATAAAAGCGGGCAACAGTTTCGGCGAAAGCGCGGTGGTCTTCGGTCATCCACAGGTGGTTGGGCATCGGCGTCTCTTTGGCTGGCGTGATGGCATTTGCGGGCGCGTGGCCCTGACTTTCGCCATCAATGCCAGAGGCCACCATTTGGCACAGTGTTACCCTGCGTCATGTCTGTCCGGACGTAACGTCGGGCGCCCCAAGGCTGCGGCTGAGGTCCGCGGCGGCCACGCGCACGGCCAGCGACAGCGTCTCGGTCTGGTCTTGGGGAATGCGGGCGCTGGGTCCGGAAATCGACAGGCCTGCCACCGTCTCGCCGTGGATGTCGCGCACCGGCGCCGCGATACAGCGCATCCCGAGGTTCTTTTC
>JAHEBS010000105.1:5340-10120 GCA_024642145.1 Marivivens sp. | reverse complement strand
TCGGGGGAGACTGCCATGACGCGTAAACTGACCCTATCCATTGCGACCTTGATCATGGCGCTTGGCGCGGCGCTGCCTGTTGCGGCACTCGATCTGTCAGCCGAGGCGACCCGCCGTGGCGGCCCGCCGCCGCCACCCCCGCCGCCGCCCAGCGGGACCTATTACGGGTGGATGAGCCCCGATATCATCGGCGCTTGGGGTCAGAACTATTTCGGCCAGGGCGTGACCGTAACCGTGGTCGATGATTTCAGCAGCCAATCCCGCTTTGGTGGCAATTTTGGCGATGGCTATCTGACGATGCGCCACGGCGAATGGACATCCAAGGAAATCGGCATGCTCGCGCCCGGCGCGACGCTGAAGGCCGACGACTTTTCCGGTGGCGGCTCGGTCAGCCTGTCGTCGGGGCTGAACGTGTTGAACCTCAGCTACGGCATGATGGCGACTGCGGGTTACAACAACGTGCGTTGGGGTCGGCAGGAATCGTCGATCATCAACTATGCGACCAATGGCACGGCCGTTATTTCCAAGGCCGCTGGCAACGACTTTGTCGCGATTGGCGGCGTCAATGTGGACGGCAAGATAGATTATCTGGGCCGCGACCTTGTCGGCACCCAAAGCGCGATCTTTGTCGGGGCCTTGGATCATAACGGCACGACCAGCGCGCCGACAATCCTGTCTGGCTATTCCAACTATGCCGGTTCGGACACCACGGTGCAGGCGCATTTCCTGGTCGTCGGTGTAGATTACGGGATGACAGGGCTCGCGGGGACTTCGTTTGCGGCACCCGTGATTTCGGGCTACGCGGCCGTTCTGGGGTCCAAATTCACCAGCGCCACACCGACCCAGATCGTCAATCAGCTGCTGGCGACCGCCAGAACCGACACGCTGATCGCCAACCCGACGGTCTGTTCGTGGGACAACCCTGCCGTTTGCGTCGACCTGACCACCGCCGAGGCCTATGGCCGTGGCGAGGCAAGCCTGTCGCGCGCCTTGGCGCCGTCTGCGATCCACTAAGCGCGATCAAAATAGGGCAAGGGCCGCCTGTCTGGCGGCCCTTTTCCTTTGCCGCACTTATGAAAGGTCACGCGCCTCTTCGTAATGGTCGAGGTCAGAATGGAACCACGCCGTGCCGCGCGTGGCCGAACCCAAGGCCTGAAACAGCTCGGCCTCTGCCGATTGCGGCAACAGCGCCTTGAACTCGTCCCAGCCCTCGGCCATCGGATTGCCCTCGAAACCCAGCACTTGCCCCTTGAGGCCCGAAATCATCGGCACAAGGCCGCCCGCATAGACGCTGGGCACCTCGATGCGGATTTGGGCTATGGGCTGCAACACATTGGTGCCCGCTTCGGCCAGCGCCTCGCGCACCGCGTTCTTGCCTGCCGTGCGAAAGGCGAAATCGGAACTGTCCACCGCATGGTATTTGCCGTCCTTCAACGTCACGGCGATATCGACCACTGGGTGCCCGTGCGGCCCCTCGGTCAGGGCCTCGCGCGCACCGGCCTCGACCGAGGGGATATAGTTGCGCGGCACGGCGCCGCCCTTGACGATTTCCTCAAACACGAAGCCCGCGCCGCGCCCGAGCGGACGCACCTCGATCATCACATCGGCAAACTGCCCCGCACCACCGGACTGCTTGCGGTGGCGATGGTGGTTTTCCGCGCCGCGCCGGATGGTTTCCAGCAATGCGGGCGGGATCTCGTCGGTCTGGACCTTGACGCCAAAAACCTCGTCCAGCCGGTCCAGCAGGCGTCGCAGATGCAGCGGACCCTGCGTGGCCAGAACGGTGCGCCCGCTTGCGGGGTCTTGCGACAGGGCCAGACCCGGGTCGATTTCGGTCAGCCGTGTCAGGGCGGTCGAAAGCCGCGTCTCGTCGCGTTCGTTTTCAGGCGCAGCCAATACACGGAACTTGGGCGCCCGCGACGCCGCCCATGCCGGTGCCGCCCCCGCCGATTTTGCCGTATAGACCGGAAGCGCCAAACCCAGATGGTCCGATTTCACCGTCAGCCCGATCTCGCCCGCCGCCAGACTGCCGATTGGCGTCTTGCCATCGATATCGACGACCGAGCCTAGATTGTCGCCCGCAAGGGTCTGCCCAGCCCCGACCCCCGAGGCCAAGGCGCGGATCAACACGGTCTTGCCCAGATGTTTGACGTTATCGGCCAGCGCACCCACAGCGATCGCATCGGCCCCCAGCCGCTCGACCAGCCCGTCCAGACTGCCCACCTCGTGTCGCAGTGCCTTCATCAGTCGCTGGACGCCATTGCCATGCGAGGTCGCGCCCATGAAGGCAGGCACCAGATCATGGTGCTGCAACAGCCGCGCGGCGACCTCATACAACTCGGCACTCATCGGCTTTTGATCTTCGATCAGCTGTTCCAGCAGGTGATCATCGAAATCGGCCAGATGGTCCAAAAGCTCGGACCGCGCCTCTTCCTCGCGCGCACGCAGCGCGGCGGGCAGTTCGACCAGCGATGATCGCGCGCCCTCGTGGTAGGCCCAAGTGCGCTCGGAAATCAGGTCCACCGCGCCCACGATCCGCCCGCCTTCGGAAACGGGGATCTGGCGCAGGGTGATGGCGTGGGGGCTATAGACCTGCAACGCCGCAACCACCTCGCTCAGGCGGTTCGCCGCGGCGTCGACCTTGTTGACAAAGACGAAGGTCGGCATCCCCGCCGCCTCTAAAAGCCGCAGATAGGGCGCGGCCAGAACCGCATCAGCGGCTTCGGCAGGCACCACCAGCACCGCGGCATCACTGGCCGCAAGCGCCGGTCCAAGATGGGCAAGGTTATGGGCGCCGCCCGCGATCTCGATCATCGCCCAAGGCTCGTCCATGAAATTGAACCGCGTGACCGCGGCATCGCCGTATAAAGAGAGCCTGGCAGGCTTGGGGTCTTCAAGCGCGGCAAGCGCCTCGATCAACGTGGATTTTCCGGCCTGCGAAGGGCCGAGCACGGTCACGACTCTCATTCAAACGCCTCCCGTAATCGGGACGCCGCGCCCATCGCAGATCGCGGCGCCATGATTCAGGATAACCGCAGAAAATGCGTCGAGTCACCGAAAGCTTTGTCGGTCGGGGCTAATTGGCCTCAGTCGATCTGCATTTCCGCCAAGAGCGGGGCCCAACCCGCCCCGTGCATGTCACGATCGGCGGCGACCCCCTGAACGGCGGGCCGCGGCAACGAGATTTTGACCACGTGCAAATCCGCGATGTCGAAACGGCGCAGGTTTTGCAGCGGCACATTGAACAGCGCCGCAACGCGTGCCGTATCCAGCCCGTTGATCACCCGCGCATAGGCCGCGGCATCACCGCAAAAGATATCCAGCGTCAGCCAGAACGGCCCCGCGTTCTTGGACCGCACCTTTTGCGCCACGGCGCCAAGTTCAGGCATCGACAACCTCCAGCGCAAAGGCGGCCATCGGATCGTCCAGCACCAGCACATGGTTGAGGCAGAACTCATAGGCCGCGCCACGGTCGATCTCGGCGGGCGAAAAGGGAAAGGCAAAAGTGGGCTGTTCCTCTTCGCGCGTCAGAGGATGGTGCAGCAAGAAAGGGTTCAACAGCTTGCCAATCTCGTTGGCGCGTTCCTGCGTGGTGGCGGTGATGATGCCCATCACACCCACCTCGACGGGTGTGACATGACGCGCCTCGATGGGGCCCAGCGTGGCATCCTTGCCGATCACCCGCAGTTCGACCGTGAAATCATCGGGCGTGAGCCCCATTCGCTCGACCACCCGCGCGCTGTGGCGGCGCAGGATGTCGGCACACCATTGGTCCACCGCCTCGACATAGCGGCGGTCGCGGATCGTGGCCATCAAGATGGTCTGATAGCCCGCCACCCGCGCGCCCTCGAGTTTGACGGTGTAACGGTCCGACGGCACCCAGACCGAACCCTCGACCCGCACCACGCGCGCATCGACCGCGTCATAGCGCGCGCCCGTGACATCCAGATGCCCGCCCGGTTCATGCAAAATAAAGGGATCGGCGTTTTCATAAAGCATATGCGCCGAAACTGTGTGCGGCGTGCAGGCCGCGCCATCGGCCAGCGGGATCACGGTAAAGCCGCGGTCATCGAACGCGATCATGATGACGCCGGACTGCGGATTTGTGGCGCAGAGCGCGCCGCATTCGCCAATCTTGGCCCCGTGCCAAGCACCGCCCGCGTGATCGCCCCGCATAAGGGGCAAGGCCGCGATGGGGGCGGTGTCGGTTGCCCGACCCGCGATGACGATATCCGCGCCGGTTTCCAGCGCGGCGGCGATCTGTTCGGCCCCCGCCAGCGCCACGATATGGGTGCAAGACGAAATCAGCGCCGCGTCGATCTCTGGCGCGGCGGACAGGGGCGCCACGCGGCCCGCATCATAGGCCGCCGCAATTTCGGCTGGCCGCTGCTCGGACCGCAGGACGGCAATCTTTGCGCTCTGCCCCAACTCGCCCAGACATTCGCGGGTGATGTCCAACAGCCAGTCCACCGTGCTGTCGGTGCCGCAGGTTCCTGCCGTGCCGATCACCAGCGGGCAATTCGCCGCGGCGCGGGCGACCAGCAGGCCCTTCCACTCGGCCTTGGTGCTGGCGCGCGCGTATTTCGACTGGCCACGCCCCAGATAGGACGGGCCGCTATCGGTCGATCCGCCGTCGATGGCGATCAGATCGGGGCCCATGGCCACGCCACGCGCAAGGGCCTCGGCATCATAGCCGAGGCCCAGCGCGCCCGACGGGATCAGGACCCGCGTCACCATCAATCAGTGACCATCTGCGGTTTCTTCAGGAAGCGCCGCAAGA
>JAHEBS010000105.1:0-5330 GCA_024642145.1 Marivivens sp. | reverse complement strand
AGCCCGCCGTGGCGAAGACCCAGAGGCCAATGGAAATGGCCGACGAAAACAGGTAGCTCCAATCTCCGCCCGAAAGCACCATGGCGCGCCGCAGCGAGTCCTCCATATGGTTGCCCAGCAAGATGCCAAGGATTACCGGCACTGTCGGGATGTCCATCTTACGGAACGCATAGCCCATGATGCCAAAGAGGATCATCAGCACGAGGTCGAAATAGCTGCCCGAAAGCGAGTAGATCCCCACGAAAGAAATCATCGTCACGGCGGGCAACAGGATACCCGGCGGCACCTGCAGCAGTTTGACGAAGATCCGCACCATCGGCACGTTCATCGCCAAGAGAACAAAGTTCGCGATCAAAAGCGAGGCGATCAGGCCCCAGACCACTTCGGGCCGGTCGGTCATCAGCGTAGGACCGGGGGTGATGTTCAGCGTCATCAGAACCGCCAGCAGCACCGCCGTAGTCCCCGAACCCGGCACGCCAAGCGTCAGCATCGGCACCAGAGCGCCGCCTGCAGCCGCGTTATTGCCGGCCTCGGGCGCGGCGATACCTTTGGCCACGCCAGTGCCAAAGCCCGCTTTGTCGCCCGCAATGGATTTCTCCATCATATAGGTGAGAAACGACCCCAGCGAGGCACCGGCCCCCGGCAATACACCGGCGATAAAGCCCACGACCGACGAACGCAGCATGGTCCAGCGGGTGGTCCACATCTCGCGCCATGGCACCGTGACACGGCCCAGATTGACATGGCCCGCGTCGTCCTTGCCGTGCTTTTCGATGAAGAAGAACACTTCGGATACGGCAAAGAGACCGACAATGGCCACAAGGAAATCGACACCGTCCATCAGGTGCAGGTTGCCACCGGTCAGGCGCGGCCTGCCCGAGAAATTGTCCAGCCCGATCATGGCGATGCCAAGACCCACGCAAGAGGCAAAGGCCGCCTTGGCCTGATTGTTCGAGGCGATGCCCCCCAGCGTCGAGAAGGCAAGGATATAGAGCGCGAAATATTCGGCAGGGCCGAATTTATAGGCGATCTTGGCCAATTGCGGCGCCACAAGCGCCAACATGATCGTGGCAAACAGCGCCCCGACAAACGAGGCAAAGCCCGAGATCACCAGCGCATCGCCTGCCCGGCCAGCCCGCGCCATGGGGTAGCCATCAAGCGTTGTCATCATCGCAGGCTCATCGCCCGGGATATTGAGCAAGATCGAGCTGATCCGGCCGCCATACATGGCGCCGTAATAGACCGAGGTCAGCAGAACCAGCGCGGCCGTGGCATCAAGCCCCAGCGTGAAGGTGATCGGGATCAGGATCGCAACGCCGTTCGACGGGCCAAGACCCGGCAAAGCGCCGATGATCGTGCCCAGAAAACAGCCGATAACGGCCAAGAACAATGTCCAGGGCGACAGCGCGATGGAAAAGCCCAAGGCGAGGTTTTGGAGAAGGTCCATGTTTACCCCAACCAGCCACGCGGAAAGGCCGAGAGGCTCAGACCGAGGCCGTATTTGAAAATGACGAATAGCCCGACCGAGATCGCCAGGCCCGTGACCAGCGAAAAGCGGCGGCGAAGGCTGATCTGATAGCTCAGCACACCTGCAGCGATTGCCGTCGGGATCAAGAAGCCCAAGGGTTTCAGGCCATAGGCGTAGCCCACCAGAACCACGACGGCGATAGCCAAGCCGCCGATTGCGCCCATGTCGGGCCAGTCGGGTTCGTCGTCAGGCCGCAAGGCCATGATCAAACCGCAAAGCGCTGCGACAACGCCAATAATGGTGGGGAAAGTGCGTGGCCCGACCGGGTCGGACAGGAAACTGGTCGGGATCTGTTGGGCGCCCGCGATATACGCGAGCGCCCCCAGAGCAGCGACCACACCAAAGATGCGGTCAGTTTTCATCACTCGATCACACCGATTTCGCGGCTGAGTTCTTCGGTCTGCGCGATCACCTGATCAACCCAGCCCTGGAAGTCGCCACCAACCTTGGTGAAGGGCGCAAGACCGTTATCGGCCATGACCTGAGTCCACTCGGGGCTGTCAGCAACGGCCTGGATCTTTTCGGCCCAAGCGTTGAACTCGTCGTCCGAGATGCCCTTGGGCACGTAGAAGCCACGCCAGTTCACGGCGACGACATCATAGCCCTGCTCGATTGCGGTCGGGATGTCTTCAAAGCCCGGCACGCGCTCTTCGCTCAGAACGGCCAGCACGCGCACTTCGCCCGACTGGATGAAGCCCACGATTTCCGACATGTCGCCGGTCATCGCTTGGGTAAAGCCACCAATCGTCTGGGTAATGGCGTCTGCGCCACCGTCCACGCCGATATACTTGATGGCTGTGATGTCTTCAAAGCCAGCGGCCTTCAGAATCTGCAGCGGCTTCATGTGGTCAAAACCACCTGCTGCCGAACCGCCGGCAAAGGCCACCGAGGCGGGATCCGCCTTGATCGCTTCGACCATGTCCGTGAGGGTCTGGAAGGGGCTGTCAGCCGCAACCACGATCACGCCGGGGTCAGCACCGATGGCGCCGACAAAGCGGACCTGATCGGCGGTCGATTCGCCATAAGCGCCCTGCGCCAGACGGGTCGTGGTCGCCGACGAGGCGGCAACGATCAGATTGGCATCGTCATTGCGTTCGGCCACGACCGTGGCGAAAGCCAGACCACCGCCGGCACCGGCCATGTTGGTGACCTGCACGGGCGCATCGACAAGGCCCAGATCGAACAGGAGCTTGCCTACCTGACGGCAGGTAAAGTCCCAGCCGCCGCCGGGGTTGGCGGGGGCAATGCACTCGGCGGCGAAAGCGCCGGTAGCCGAGAACGTGAGCGCTGCGCCAACGGCGAGCGTCTTGAGGTTGATCGTCATGTGGTTCCTCCCATAGGTGACGTTATTGCCTGCCCGCCCCCGTTTTCGGATCACGGACAGCCCTCTTGCACCGCAGAGACTTCACCCCCAACCTGACAGGAACCTGTCACCGCCCTACGATTTGGCGACTTTCGAAAGACCCCGCATTGCGCTTTTTGCTTGTCGAGGATGATCCCGATCTCGCCCGTTCGGTGGCCGAGCGGCTGCGGCTGGACGGGCATGGCGTCGATATCGCGCAAAGCATCGGCGCCGCGCAGGACCATCTGGCCACCGCAGGCTATGATCTGATCTTGCTTGATATCATGCTGCCCGACGGTGACGGACGTGACTTTCTGGGGGCCCATCGCCGCGCCCGCGCCGATACACCCGTAATCGTCATGACCGCGCGTTCGGCAGTGTCGGACCGTGTCGCCCTATTGGATACGGGCGCCGATGACTACATCACAAAACCATTTGACTTCAACGAACTGGAAGCCAGAGTTCGCGCGGTTTTGCGTCGGCGCAACGGTTCGGCTCAGCCGCTGGTGACCTTTGCCGACATCACCTTTGATCCGATCGGCGCGCTGGTTTCGGTGGGGGGCGAGGCGCGTGATCTGCGCAACCGCGAACTGCGGCTTCTGGAAATCCTGATCGGCGCGCCAGGGCGCATCCACTCCAAGGGCCAGCTTTGCGACCGCCTGTTTTCGGCGGCCGAGGCGGTCAGCGACAATGCCATCGAGGTCTATGTCGCGCGATTGCGCAAAAAGCTGGAAGGTTCGGGTGCGCGGGTCGAAACGGTGCGCGGTGTCGGCTATCGGCTGGTCGCGGGGCCGGCTTCGTGACGCTGCGCGACCGCCTTGCGGCACCTTGGGGATCGATTCGCGCCCGCATGATCGGCGCGCTCTTGGCGGTCGCGGCGCTTTTGGCCGCGCTCTTGTTTGTCTCGATCCGCTCGGTCGCCGATACGGCGGTCGAAACCACGCAAGACAGTATTCTCGGCGCCGCCGCCATCGCCATTGCCGAAGAACTGCGCGGCGGGGACGAGGGCCTGTCGATCGACATTCCCTATACCTCTTTCGCGATGTTGGGTTCGATCGGCGAGGACCGCGTTTTCTATCGCATTCTGGTCGATGGGGTGACCGCGACAGGTTACGCCGATCTGCCCCTGCCGCCCGCGGCACCAGCCACGGGCCTAGCGCCGGTCTTTTACACCGCGACCTATGACCAGACCGAGGTGCGTCTGGCCGCCGTGTCGCGCTCGGTCGTGGTGGCGCGACGCGCGGTTGTGGCGCAGGTGATCATCGCCCAGACCCGCAGCGCCAAAGACGCCATCGTTGCCCAAATGGCCGCGCGGGCCGCGGCGCTGGGGCTTGGTTTCTTTGCGGTTGCGGCGATCTTGTCGCTGATTGCCACGCGCGCGGTCTTGCAGCCGCTGTCGAACCTCGCCGATGCCGTGGGGCGGCGCGGCCCTGACGATCTGCGCCCGATTGAACGGCCGGTTCCGGTCGAGCTTGCGCCCTTTGTCCGTTCGTTGAACGGTTTCATCGGCAGGCTCGCCACGGCCCTGTCGCGCACGGAAACCTTTATCGCCGAAGCCGCCCACCACATTCGCACGCCCTTGGCCACGCTGCGCGCGCAGGCCGAAACGGCCTTGCGCCGGTCCGAGGACGACGCCACGCGCGAGGCGCTGCGCGGCATGATCCGTGCAGCCGACGACAGCGCACGCCGCGCGGGCCAGTTGTTGGACCACGCGGCGGTGGTCTATCGCAGCGATCAGAGGTCCGAAGAACCCATCGACCTTGCCGCGCTCTGCGCCGACATCGTGACCGCCTATGCGCCCGCCGCCGCCATGCGCGACATCGACATCCATCTGCACGGGCCCGACAGTGCGCTGACGCTACGCGCTGACCGTCTTTTGGTGGAAAGCGCCATCCGCAATCTGGTGGACAACGCCATCAAATATTCGGACGCCGACAGCGCCATCGACATCACGCTGGCCCGCGACGGTCGCCGCGCCCATATTGCCGTGGCCGACCGTGGTCGCGGGCTGGAAGGCGCGCGCACCCCGCATCTGACCGCTCGGTTAAAACGCGGTCGCAACGTGGCTGACGTGGTCGGATCTGGCCTAGGCCTGACCATCGTGCGCGAGGTTGTGCGGGCGCAAGATGGCGCCTTTAGCATTGAAGACAGGGAAGGAGGCGGAACATGCGCCAATCTATGGCTGCCCTTGGCCTGAAAGGCCTGATCGCCGCGCTCTGGATCGCCGCAAGCCCTGCCGTTGGCTTTGAGATCGAGGAAACCCGTGACTTTCCGGCGCCTGAGGGTGGCGGGCGGATGCTGGCGATCCTGTCGACCACCGATACCGATATCTTTGCGCCACTCTTGCTGGAGTTCCAGACGCGCAACCCCTCGGTCGCGATCCGCTATACCGTGGCCAGCACCCAAGAGGTCTATCGCGCGATTGCCGATGAGGGCGCGCATTTCGATCTGGTGATTTCA
>JAHEBS010000104.1 GCA_024642145.1 Marivivens sp. | reverse complement strand
ATCGCGCGAGAAAAAGCCGGGGTCGGCGGGAATGTCGCCGAAAAGGCTGGCAAGGCCCAAAATGCCAAGAATGTTGAACAGGTTCGACCCGATCACATTGCCCAATGCAACCTCGGTCTGGCGGCGGAGCGCCGCGATCACCGTTGTCGCAAGTTCGGGCAGCGAGGTGCCCAGTGCCACAATGGTCAGGCCGATGACCGTGTCGCTGACACCCCATGCGCGGGCGACGCCCGTGCTTCCATCAACCAAAAACGCGGCGCCCACCGGAAGGCCGACAAGCCCAAGCACCAGCAAGGCGCCGATGGCGGCAGGCGCCATCTGCACGACATGCGCGGCTTCTTCGGCAGCCAGCGTCGCGGCGCGGTCACGCATACCGCTGCGAATTGCGGCGCCGATCATGGCCGCCAGACCCGCCAAGCAGATCAGCCCGCCCCACCATTGCAAGGGACCGATCCATAGCAGCCCGATCAGCAGCAGCGTCGCCGCCAGCATTTGCAGATAGCTCTGCCGTGTATCCGCCGTGCCATTGCGCATGGTCGTGATCAACGCGGGCAAGCCCAGAACCAACAGGACGTTGGCAATATTCGAACCCACGATGTTGCCCAGCGCCAGCCCCGGCGCGCCGCCAATCACACTCTCGACCGAGACCAGCAATTCGGGCGCCGAGGTGCCAAAGGCCACGATGGTCAGCGATACGATCAGCGCAGGGATACCCAGCCGCAATGCCAGCGCCGATGCGCCACGCACCAGCGCGTCGCCTGCCACCATCAGCGCGACAAGACCGCCGCCGATCATCAACCAGTTCATAAGCATGTTGTTATAGCCCAAAACGCGCGTAAGAGGCGCGTTCCTCGACCGCTGCCAGCGTGTCCCCTGCAATCTGGGCGCCAAAGCGTTGCCAGATGCTGCGCCGCGCGCTGAGACGACGGAACTGGACCTTGTCACCGAATTTGCGGCGCATCACGGGGACCAGATGGCCAAGGCCATCCGCCAGCCCTTTGGCCACGGCGGTTTCGCCAATCCAGATTTCGCCGGTGAAAAGGTTCTCGTCCGCGACCAGCTTGGCCCCGCGCCTTGATTTGATCTGTGCGATAAAGACCTGATGTATTTCTGCCAGCCAGCCCTTGAGCTTGGTCACATCCTCGGGTTTTTCGGGACCGAACGGATCAAGCAGCGATTTGGACTCGCCCGCGGTATAAACGCGGCGTTCCACGCCCGCCTTCTCCATCGCGCCGGTCAGCCCGAACGTGGCCGTGATGACCCCGATCGAACCCACCATGCTCGTGGCATCCACATAGATTTCGTCCGCCGCACTGGCCAGCCAATAGCCGCCCGAGGCCGCAACATCCTCGACAAAGGCAAACACAGGGATGCCCTTTTCCTCGGCCAGTGACCGGATGCGGGCGGCAATCAGCGACGATTGCACGGCCGAACCGCCGGGCGAGTTGATCTCTAGCGCGACGGCGACAGGGCGACCGCGCCTGAAGGCGCGATCAATCAGCGGCGCAAGGCCGTTAAGGTCGAGGCTACGCCCCGAGGTGCCGATCTGGCCCTGCAAGCGCAGAACCGAAACGACGGGGCGGTCTTTGAGGATGGGGATGAGATGGCGCATCCCCATGATCTAGGACTGCTCCCTCAAGGGAACAAGGCCGCAAGATCAGATCTCTTCGATCCTGAGCGCCGCGTTGGCCAAGGTGACCGATCCCGTGCCGGCATCTAGCGATAGCACCTTGACGACAGGCGCCCCGCCCGCCCCGCTGATCTGCGCGGCATGAGGTTCGAGCATCAACGACGCGCCGGCAAACCAGACCCGCTGGCCCGCGCCCGTATCGGCAAAACCGCTGGCGCCACCGGGCACATTGGTTTCGTTCGGTCGCCAGATCACCCGCACGCTGGCCGTGCCGGGCGCAAAGTTTGCGGGCGCATTGGTGCCGCTGCGGTCAGTGCCGCCGATCCAGTTGGTCAGCCGATACCACTGATCCGCAGCCGCAGGCACGAGTGTCTGGCACAGCGCGGTCTTGTGGCTTTCGCCGCTGGCGGAATTGGCAAGCGGTGTTCCAGCGGGCCAGACCCCGCCCGCGTCATCAGGATTGCCAAGGTTTGCGGGCCAAGGCTGGTTGAGCGTGATGACGCCCGTGGTCTTGTTCACATCGCCCAGATCGAAAAGACCATAGCTCACGATACGGCTATAGCGGTCATAGGCGCGGCCGCGCGCGTCCTTGTAGGCCAGCATGATGATGCCGCGGTCATAGTCGGCGGTCGAGCTTTCGTTCCAGCCCGCCGCATTGGCCACCGTGACCGCGGTATCACCAGGCGCCAGCGGTGCGGCCAGAACGGTCAGGCTATCGGTGCCCGCGTGGTGATGGCGCATATGATGACGCGCCTCGATCAGGTTGCCCGCGGCGTCATAGGCGCGCAGACCCACGGTCTGGCCCTGTCTTTCGGCCTGCGCAAAACCGGACCAGTCGCCCGCGACAGATTCCTGCCGCAGGGCAATCGACAGACGGTAGGTCTGATGCGGGTCGATCGGCATGAAGGCGGCGCTTTCCAGCGTGACGCCGCCATAGCCCGCATGGGCCATCGCCGCAGGCAGATCGGGGGCCTGCGCCGCGTCATAGCTCAGCCCCGCAGGATAGTTCTGACCATCGCCCGTGGCACAGGTCCCGTTGGCGAAAAGCTCGGACATGGCAAGGCCGTCAATGCCTTGGGGGAAGGCCACGCGGCCCGTCATGCGGTCGACACGCAGCGCCTCGGCAAAGCTGTTGCCATCGGCACTGACCTTGATGGCAAAATCATCCGATCCCGCCAAACCCAACTCGGCCCGACCTGACCAATTGGTCTGGAACAGCACGGCCCCCGTATCGAATGCGGTGGCCTTGTTCAGCTTGATCTGATGGCCCTGTCCCTCGTGGTTGAACAGGCTCGCGGGCGCACTGATGGCAAGGCGGTTCGTGGCGTCGGCGGTGGCATTGACCCCCAGCATGTCAAACCCGCCGCCCGTCGCCGCCCACGCAGAGCCAGTCCAGACAACCAGCCGCGCTTCGTCCGCGATCCAGACCAGCCAGCCGGTGTTGGGCGCCAGAATTGTCCAAGCCGCGCCATCGCGACAGGCAATATGCCCCGCCGCGGCCCATGGCTCTGGCGCGCCGACGGGCAGGATGAACCTGTCTCCGTCCACAAGGTCGCTAGGCGGTGCGGTCAGCGTCGCGGACCGCACGGCGATCTGCGTCAGCAGGTCCAGCCTGCGGATCGCCTCGTTATGGGTCACATGTTTTTGCGCTTGGGCAGGCTGAATATAGGGCAGGCCCAAGAGCGGCGAGGCTTCGGTCATACTGGCGCTCCTGCGGGAAAGGTTGCGCCGAAATTGCCTGTCTGGGGTAAAGTCGCGCTTGGCGCCCCGTCCGCTGAATTAACCTGTGTGAAAGGCTTGGATCACGCCGCACGGCATGGCAGGCTCTGGCCAACGCGAGGGGAGCCAGCGATGCAAAATCCGAAGAACAAATTCAAAGCCGCGCTCAAGGCAGGCAAACAGCAGATCGGAATCTGGAACACGATTGGCGGCGCGACCGTGCCCGAGGTCGTGGCCGCCGTGGGTTTTGACTGGATGGTGATCGACACCGAACACAGCCCCACGGATGTCAAGGACGTGCTGCCCGCGCTGCAGGCAGCCGCGGCCTATCCGGAAACCTCATGCGTGGTGCGACCCGCCATTAACGACTGGGTTCTGATCAAGCGCGTTCTTGATCATGGCGCACAGACCTTGCTTTTGCCCTTCGTGCAAAACGCGGACGAGGCGCGCGCCGCCGTGCGCGCGATGCGCTATGCCCCGCGTGGTGTGCGCGGTCTGGCAGGGTCCACCCGCGCCAGCCGCTTTGGCCTGATCGAAGGCTATGCCCAGAATGCCGATGAAGAGCTTTGCCTGATCGTTCAGATCGAAACCCGCGAGGCCTTGGACCGGCTCGAGGAAATCGCGACGGTCGAGGGCGTGGATGGCGTGTTCATCGGACCCAACGACCTCGCCGCCTCGCTGGGCTTTCCTGGCAACCCCAACCACCCCGAGGCCGTCGCGGCCATCGAAGACGCGATCCGGCGGCTCAAGGCGGTGGGCGTGCCCTCGGGGCTTTTGACCAGCAACGAGGCCATGGCGCGCCGCGCGATGGAGCTTGGGACAAGCTTCACCGCAGTCGGCGTTGATGTGTCGTTGCTGCTTACCGGCCTGAAAAACCTTCGCGCCAAATACTGATCACATACAGGCGTCAAACAGCGCGCGGGTATTCTCGCGCGTCATTTCCACCGGATTGCCGCCGCAGGAGGGATCTTGCAGCGCCATGTCGGTCAGTTCGTCCAGACGTGCGAATTCGACCCCCATGGCCGACAGGTTGGGCGGGATCGACAGATCACTGCGCAATTGCATGACCGCCTCGTAGAACCCTGCGTAGCCGCCCTTGATGCCAAGATAGGCGGCGACGTTTTCGATCCGGCCCTCGATGGCGGCGCGGTTGAAATCCAGCACCATGGGCATCACCACCGCGTTGGTGGTGCCGTGATGCGTGTTATAGACCGCCCCCACCGGATGGCTGAGCGAATGGATGGCGCCCAGTCCTTTCTGGAAAGCCACGGCGCCCATGGCCGCCGCACTCATCATATGGGCGCGGCCGGTCAGATCCTCGGGGTTGGCATAGACGCTGGGCAGGTTTTCGAACACCAGCCGCATTCCCTCTAGCGCGATGCCTTGGCTCATGGGGTGGTAATGCGGGCTGCAATAGGCCTCGAGACAATGCGCCAGCGCGTCCATCCCCGTGCCTGCGGTGATAAAGCGCGGCATGCCCACAGTCAGTTCGGGATCGCAGATCGTGACCGAAGGCAGGATCTTGGGGTGGAAGATGATCTTCTTCATGTGGGTTTCGGAATTGGTCAGAATGCCCGCGCGCCCGACCTCGGACCCTGTTCCGGCGGTCGTCGGCACGGCGATGATCGGGGCGATGCCGGCGGGATCGGCGCGTGTCCACCAATCGCCCACATCCTCGAAATCCCAGACAGGCCGCGACTGGCCGGACATGAAGGCCACCAGCTTGCCCAGATCCAGCGCCGAACCGCCGCCAAAGGCCACGACCCCGTCGTGCCCGCCTGCCTTGTAGGTCGCAAGGCCCGCCGCAAGGTTCATTTCGTTGGGGTTGGGATCGACCTCGCCAAAGAGACCACGCCCGAGCCCCGCGGCCTCTAGCAGGTCCAGCGCCGCGGCGGTGATCGGCAGCCCCGCCAGCGCGCGGTCCGTCACCAGAAGCGGCCGTTTAAGGCCCAGCGCAACGCAATGTGCAGGCAGCTCAGAGATACGGCCCGCGCCGAATTTGATGGCTGTGGGATAGGACCAGTTCGCGCGGGGTGTCATGATTTGACCTTTCTGAGATGATAAGAGCGCGGCCGTGTGACCGCTTGATAGCCAAGGACCGACAAAGAGCCGCCGCGACCGGTTTCCTTGCAACCGGTCCAGCAGATGGCTGGGTCAAGGTAATCGGCACGGTTCTGGAAAACCGTGCCGGTCTCGATGCGCCTGCCAATGGCATAGGCCCTCTCGGCGTCCGAGGTCCAGAGCGATGCGGTAAGGCCATAGGGCGAGTCATTCATCAGCCTGATCGCCTCATCGTCGCTTTTGACTTTCATGATGCCGACCACCGGCCCGAAACTTTCCTCGCGCATCACCCGCATCGTGTGGTCCACGTTCACGAGGATCTGCGGCATCAGATAGGCCCCGCCGTCATCTTGGGGGAAATGCGCGGGATCAATCAGCGGCTTGGCACCGGCGGCCACGGCCTCGGCGGTCTGGCTGCGAACCACCTCGGCAAAGCGGCGATGCGCCATGGGGCCAAGCGTGGTTGCGGCGTCGAAGGGACTGCCCAGTTTCAGGCCGTTGACCCAATTCACCGCTTTGGCGACGAATTCGTCGAACCGCGCTTCAGCGACATAGACCCTTTCGATCCCGCAACAGCACTGACCCGAGTTGAACATGGCGCCGTCCATCAGCACATCGACCGCCCAGTCGATATCTGCGTCTGCCATCACATAACCAGGGTCCTTGCCGCCAAGTTCCAGCCCGAGGGCGGTGAACGACCCTGCCGCCGCACGTTCGATGGCGCGCCCGCCACCGACCGAGCCCGTGAAATTGACAAAGTTAAAGGCACCTTCGCCCAGCAATTGTTCGGTTACGGTGTGGTCGAGGACCACGTTCTGGAAGATATCCTTGGGGACACCGCCCATATGCAGGGCCTCGGCCAGTCGCTCGCCCACCAGCAGGGTCTGGCTTGCGTGTTTCAACACGACGGAATTGCCCGCGATCAAGGCAGGAACAGTGGTATTGATCGCGGTCAGATAGGGATAATTCCACGGCGCCAGAATGCCCACCACACCAACGGGTGCGCGTTCGATCTTGCGCAGGAACCGCGCGCTGTCTTCGACCACAGTCGGCGCCAAGGCCGCGCCCGCGATGTCGGCCATATAGCCCGTGCGTTCGTTGACGCCGCCATATTCGCCGCCAAATCGCGTCGGGCGGCCCACTTGCCACGCCAGTTCCTCGATAACGCGGTCTTTCATGCCGCCCAGCGCCGCGACACCTGCCCTTACCGCGTCGATCCGCGATTGCAGGCTGCGCGCGGCCCAATCCGCCTGAGCGGCGCGCCCACGGGCGACAGCGGCACGGGCCGCGTCGATCGGCAGGGTTTCACGTTCCGCGTAGACCCGCCCGTCCACGGGCGAGACAAGTTTGATGGTTGCCATGCTGTCCTCCGCTCAGGCGCGTTCAAAGCCGCGACGCAGATCCCAGTCCGTGACCATGCGGTCGGTTTCGGACTGTTCCCAACGGGCGGCGTGCAGATAGTGATCCATGACATCGCTGCCAAATGCGGCGCGCAACATCGCCGAGCCTTCGGCGGCGGCAATCGCGGCGCGCATGTTGGACGGCACGCGGCGTGCGTCGGTGGCGTGATACATGTCACCCTTGTGTTCGGGCTCTAGCGTCAGACCATTCTCGATGCCATCAAGCCCAGCAGCCAGCAAAGCCGCCATCGCCAGATAGGGGTTCAGGTCCGCGCCGCCGATACGGCATTCGACACGGATGCCTTTGGTGCCGTCACCGCAGACGCGATAGCCCGCGGTGCGGTTATCGGTGGACCAGACGGCCTTGGTGGGTGCGAACATGCCAACGGTAAAGCGTTTGTAACTGTTGACATAGGGCGCAAGGAACAGCGTCGTGGCATCCGCATGGGCCAGAAGGCCGGCCATATAGGCGCGCATGGTGGCCGACATGCCATGTTCCGCCGCGGGATCAAGAAACGCCGGTTTGCCATCCTTCCACAGCGACATGTGAATATGGCTCGACGATCCGGCGCGGTCGGTGGCGTATTTGGCCATGAAGGTCACCGCGTGACCGTGGGCATGGGCGATCTCTTTGATGCCGTTCTTGGTGATCGAATGCATATCGGCGGTATCGAGCGCGTCGGAGTAGCGGATGTTGATTTCTTCCTGCCCCGCATCGGCCTCGCCTTTGGAGTTCTCGACAGGGATGCCCGCGCCGAACAGCCCGTTGCGGATCGCGCGCATCAAGCCTTCTTCCTTGGTCGTGGCAAAGATCGCGTAATCGGCGTTGAACCGGCCCAATGTCTGCAACTCGGTGTAGTCGAAATCGCTCAACTCTTCGAAGCTTTGCTCGAAGATAAAGAATTCCAGTTCGGTCGCCATCATCGGCTCGAAACCCAGCGCGCGGGCGCGGGCGAGCTGGGCCTTGAGAAGGCTCCTTGGCGAATGGGCGATTTCCTTATGGGTGTGATGATCCAGCACGTCGCACATCACCATCGCCGTGCCGGGCAGCCACGGGACCAGCCGCAGCGTGGACAGATCGGGCTTATGCACATAGTCGCCATAACCAGCAGCCCATGAGGTGGCCTTGTAGCCCTGCACCGTGTTCATTTCGATGTCGGTGGCCAGAAGGTAATTGCAGCCGTGTGTTTCCTCGTATCCGCCGTTCACGAAATGGGCGGCGTGGAAACGTTTGCCCATCAGGCGGCCCTGCATGTCCACGATGCAGGTCAGAACAGTGTCGATCTCGCCGGATGCGACAAGCGATTTCAGGGCGTCAAAGGTAAGATTTGCTGGCATTTAGGCACCGGAAAAGTGTGGAAGCGATCCGGCCACTGCGGCCGGATCGCGTTTGGTCGTGATCAATAGCGGTAGGGCTTACCGGCTTTGACCATGGTTTCGTTATAGGCCTTGAAGATATCGACGACCTTGGCCTTGAGCGGGCTTTCGGCGGCGATCTCTTCCCAGAACTTGTGTGCTTCGTCCTCGACCGTCTGCCACTCTTCGTCGGGGATCGACGTCGAGGTGAGCTTGGTTTCATTGACCCGCAAACTGGCCTCGCCCGCCCAATACCAGTGCTGGCGGTGGTAGTGGGACGAATTGAAGCAGACCTGCATCAGCGTTTGCAGATGCGGCGGCACTTCGTTCCAGCGGTCCATATTGGCAAAGAAGTGGCCGATCCACGCGCCCGAGATGTTGTTGGTCAGGAAATACTCGGTCACGTTGGCCCAGCCCGAGGTATAGTCCTCGGTGATGCCCGACCATGCGATGCCGTCCAACTCGCCCGTTTGCAGGGCAACCTCGGCATCTTCCCAAGGCAGCGTGACAGGGATCACGCCAAAGCGGGACAAGAAGCGGCCAGCGGTGGGGAAGGTAAAGATCCGCAGACCTTCCAGATCCTTGAGGCTGGTGATCGGCTTATGGGTGGCAAAGTTGCAGGGGTCCCATGAACCGGCCGAGATGTGCTTGATGCCGACCTTGGCGTATTCTTCTTTCCAGATCTCATCGAGACCCCAGTGGTTGAACAGCGCCGGCACGTCCAGCGAGTAGCGCAGTCCCAAGGGGAAGTAGCCGCCAAAGACGGTCACTTCGGTCGGCGATGCCATCGAGTCATCATCCGATTGCACCGCGTCGATCGTGCCTTTCTGCATGGCGCGGAACAATTCGCCCGTGGGGACCAACTGGTCGGCGTAGTAAAGCTCGATCTCCATCTGGCCCGCGGCGATTTCGTTGAACTGCCGGATGCACTCGTCAATCACCTCGACGCCCAGCGCGGGGCCGGCATAGGTCTGCATCCGCCATTTGATCGGCGCGCCCTGCGCGATGGCAGGCGTGGCAAGTGCGGCCGCACCACCGATGGCGCCCGTCGTGATAAAACTACGTCTAGTCGTGGTCATGGTCTTACCTCCGTTCTGTCGACCCGCACAGGCGGGCTTCTGGTTAGCCCCATGCGGGGCGATTGTTCTGAGGTGGTTAGACCCACCTTCGGTTGGTCATCTTGCGTTGATGTAATGGGGCAGCCACAGCGCGATTTCGGGGAACACCGTGACAATGCCGAGGGCCAGAACCATCACCCCGACAAAGGGGATAATGGATCGGTAGATGTCAGTGATGGTGACTTCCTTGGGCGCCATGGCGCGCATCAAGAACAGGTTATAGCCAAAGGGCGGCGTCATATACGCGATCTGGCAGGTGATCGTGTAAAGCACGCCATACCAGATCAGATCAAAGCCCAGCGCCTTGACCAGCGGAACGTAAAGGGGCGCCACGATGACAAGCATGGCCGTGTCATCAAGAAATGTGCCCATGATCAGGTAGCTAAGCTGCATCAAAAGCAGGATTTCCCAGCTTGTCAGGCCCAGTCGGTCCACAAAGAACCCCTCGATCGACTTGACCGCGCCCAGACCGTCGAACACCGAACCGAAGGCAAGTGCGGCCAGAATGATCCACATGAACATGCACGAAATGGCCAATGTCTCGCGGGTCGCCGTTTCAAAGACCTGACGCGTGAACCTGCCCTTGACCACAGCCGCAAAAACCGAGGCCAGAGCGCCGACGACCGAGCTTTCGACCAACGAGGTCTTGCCCATCACGAAGGGCACCATCATGACCAGAAAGATCAACAACGGCAGCACGCCCGCCTGCAAAAGCCGCACCTTTTCGGCGCGGGTTATCAGGGCGCGTTCTTCCTCGGGCAGAACCGGCCCGAGCGCGGGATTGATACGACACCGGATCCAGATATAGCCGATGAACAGCACGGCCATCATCAGGCCGGG
>JAHEBS010000103.1 GCA_024642145.1 Marivivens sp. | reverse complement strand
CCGCCAAAGACAGCCCGATAGTCGATTTCCTGAAAAGCCTCGCGGTCGCGATGTCCGGTATCGATCTGGCCGACCAGCAAGATCATGGGGGTCGAGTCCTGAAACGCGATATGCACACCCGCCGAGGCATTGGTTGCCCCCGGTCCACGCGTAACAATGCAAATGCCGGGCTCGCCGGTCAGCTTGCCGTGGGCCTCGGCCATCATGGCCGCGCCGCCTTCCTGACGGCAGACGATATTTTCAATCCCGCTGTCATGCAGACCGTCCAGCACGGCCAGAAAGCTCTCGCCCGGGACCGAGAAAACGCGCCGCACGCCGCGACGTTTGAGTTGTTCGACGAGAATCTGGCCGCCGTGGCGCATGGGGGTCTCCTTGGATCCGACGCGGTCACAATCCCGCCCCGCGATCCGCGCCGCAAGGGTCAAAGCGACCGCGTATGAAAACCCGCAGGAATATTGTCGCGCCCGTCGAGGATCAGATCGGCCATGACCTCGCCCACCTTGGGCGCCATGCCGTAACCGATCTTGAAACCACCGTTGGCGATGAACCGCATCGCATCGCGCGGATCCGGCCCCAAAAGCGGCGCGCGGCTGCGGGCGCGGGGGCGCACACCGGCCCAACGCTCGAGGACGGGGGCATCAGCAATCACCGGAAAGGCCGCCCGGGCGCGGGCGATAATATCTTCAAGCTCCGCATCTGTGCTGCGGGGGTCATCGAACTGGTTTTCGCTGGTCGAACCGATGGCCACGGTCCCGTCGGCGTGGGGGACAATATGAATGGCATCGGCAAAAAGCTGGGGCATGGATCGCGCGTCATGGCGCAGCAAAGCCGCCTGTCCTTTCACCCCGTCACCTATTTTGCGGTCCAGTGCCGTGCTTAGGGCCACAAGCCCTTCATAGCCGGTCGCCTCGACCACCTGCCCCGCTTCGGGCGCATCGGGTGAAATGTCGCCACCGCCCGCCTGGATCGCCGCCGCTAGCGCGGCCGTAGCGCGGCGCGGGTGCAGCCTTGCGGTCAGGGTATCGTGAATCAGCCAGCCCGTGGCGCTGACCGGTGCCCAAGCGCCATAATCCGCGGCGGGCAAGATCTGCCACGCGGCCCGACCCTGCCATAGCGTTTGCGCCGTGCGACCGCGCGTCTGCGCCATGGCAAGGGCCGCATCGTCCGCAATGGGCTGCAGACGGCCGCTTTGCAGATAGCCGGGGTCCGCGCCGCCTGCGGCGGCAACCTCGGCCCAAAAGGCAGGCGCCATCAAAAGACTGTCGAGTTGAAAGGCCTTTTTGTCATTCCATGTCTCCGGCACATGCGGGGCAAGCGCGCCGACGATACCGCCACTTGCGCCGCCACCCACACCGCGCGGGTCGATCACGCGCACGCGCGCGCCGCGGCGTTGGCAGGCCCATGCCACGGCCAGACCAAAGATGCCCGCACCGCGCACCGTCACGTCGATCATTGCCATTCGCCCGCACTCCGCCCAATCTCGCGCCAACCTAGGGTATTTGACACATGACTGAACAGACCGCGACCCTCGACTGGCGCGACGGGACGATCCCTGTCTCGACGCGGTTTGACGACCCCTATTTCTCGTTACAAGGCGGTCTGGCCGAGACGCGGCATGTGTTTCTGGACGGTAACGACCTGCCAGCGCGGTTTGGCGGCGATTTCCGGATTGCGGAGCTTGGCTTTGGCACGGGGCTGAACCTTTTGGCCACGATGATCCTGTGGGAGGCGTCCGGTCGTCGCGGCACCGTGCATTTCACCAGCTTCGAGGCCTATCCCATGGCCGAACCCGACCGCGCCCGCGCGCTGGCGGCTTTTCCCGAAGTGGCCGAACCTGCCGCGCAGTTGACGGCGGCACTGGCCAAGGGGGCCGGTCCGGTCGAGATCACGCCCGGATTTACGCTGCAGGTGATGATCGGTGACGCGCGCGAACACCTGCCGCGCTGGCAGGGCATGGCGGATGCGTGGTTTCTGGACGGGTTTTCACCCGCCAAGAACCCCGAGCTTTGGGGGCCAGACCTGATGGCCGCCGTCGGGATGCATACCGCGTCCGGTGGCACCGCCGCGACCTATACCGCCGCGGGCCATGTCCGCCGTGCGCTGGCCGATGCCGGTTTCGCGGTAGAACGTCTGGCCGGTTATGGCAGAAAGAGACACATGACCATCGCAAGAAAGCCCGCCTGATGCAGTCCAATACCCGCCTAGGCATCTGGCTGATGATTGCCACCACCATCGTATTCGCCACGCAAGACGGCATCAGCCGGCATCTGGCTGGCGAATATAATGTCTTGATGGTGGTGATGATCCGCTACTGGTTCTTTGCGCTCTTTGTGATCGCCATTTCGCGCCGCACCGCGGGTTCGGTCCGCGCGGCGGCGGCCACCAAGCAACCCGTGGTCCAGACGATCCGGGCAATCCTGCTGATCACCGAGATCTGCGTGATGGTCGCAGGCTTTACCACGCTGGGGCTGGTCGAAAGCCACGCGATCTTCACCTGCTACCCGCTGTTGATCTCGGCCCTCTCGGGCCCGATTCTGGGCGAGACGGTTGGCTGGCGGCGTTGGGCAGCGGTGTTGGTGGGTTTTGTCGGGGTTCTGATCATCCTCGAACCCGGCGTCACGGTGTTTTCGCCCTATGCGCTGTTCCCCTTGACCTCGGCGCTCCTGTTCGCGCTTTACGGGCTGTTGACGCGCTATGCGGCGCGCAAGGATCGCGCTTCGACCTCGTTTTTCTGGACCGGCGTGGTCGGTGCCATCGCCATTACGCCCTTGGGGCTCTATTTCTGGGAACCGATGAGCGGCGGTGACTGGCTCTGGATGGCGATGCTTTGTGTGACGGGCGCCACCGGACATTTCCTGCTGATCAAATGTTACGAGGTGGCCGAGGCCAGCGCCGTTCAACCCTTTGCCTATTTCCAACTGGTCTGGGGCGCGGCCATTGGCATGACCGTATTCCACGAGCAACTGAGGCTGAACGTCGGCGCGGGGGCCGCCGTTGTGGTGGCGGCTGGGCTGTTCACACTCTGGCGTGAACAGCGCGCCAAACGGTCCGTCAACGCCGCGGCCTGACAGGCGGACGGCGCTGCTGGACGGCCACCGGACCCTCGGCGCCACGGGCCGACGTGTCATAGACCTGTTCGCCCTTCAGCATCGCGGTAAAACGGATCGCATCGCCCATTTCCCCCAGACGCGCGGCGTAAATCGGCACGGCCTCGGTCACGCGCATCACATAGACGCGGGTTTCGCGGTAGGGGATCGCCTCGACCCAGTCGACAATATCGGTGCCCGCCGCGCGCGGATCACCCAAAAGCGCGATCCAGTCCTGCGGGCGGCGCGGTCCGGCGTTATAACCCGAGGCGATCAGAACCGGACTGTCACCATAGCGGTCCCGCAGATCACCCAGAAAATCGCCCGCAAGCATGGCGTTATAGCGCCAGTCGCTGGTCAGGCGGCCCTTGTCATAACCCACGCCCATGCGCCGCGCGATTTCTTCGGCGGTCGTCGGCATCAACTGCATCAGCCCCTGTGCGCCCGCGCTGCTGCCGGCGGCAGGGTTGAATTGACTTTCGCGACGGGCAATGGCCAAGGCCAGTTCGGATGTCACGCCCATATCCAGATGGGACAGGTCATGCAGGGGGAACAGAAACTCGGGCAGATCAATCCCGCGCGCCTGCGCCTCTTTGGCCATGATCAGCGCCAGATAGGGCTCGTGCAGGGCCTCGAGTATCGCGCCAATCTGGATCAATTCGTCACGGTTCAGCGTGCGGCCCAGCTTGAGGAAGAACACCACCGCATTGCTGCGTTCGCCCGACAAGACGAGCATCAGCGCCGCACGCGGTTGGCCACTGTTGAGGAATTCCGCCTGTGAAAAGGGCGGCACCGGATTGGGCCGGGCCAAGGCCGGGTCCAACGGCAGGCCGAGCTTTTCCGATGCCAAGAGCCCATAGTATGAGGTCTGGTGTGTGGCGGCGCGGGCATAGGCCGCCTGCGCGGTTGCACCATCGCCACGGGCCTCGGCGGCGCGGCCGACCCAATAGGCCGCGCGCGCAGCGGTAATGGGGTCTTGGGCGGCGGACTCGGCATTGGCGAAATGGGTCGCGGCACGGGCGGGATCGTTCAGACCTTTCAGCGCCACATAGCCCGCCAACCATTCCATATCAGGATATTGCGAGTCGCCCGGATCAAGGTAATGGCGCGAGGCGATGTCATAGGCACGGGCGGCGTTGCCCTTTCGCAGGTCGGTGCGCGCCAGATCATCACGCCAGCGCGCCCAGTTCTGCGGGTCACCCAGACCGCGTGTGCCTGTGGACCAAATGCCCATCAGCGCCGCAGCCGAATCGCGGTCCCCCAAACGCGCGAACCGTGCCGTGCGGTCAAACGCGAGCCCCGGGTCCTCGCGGCGCGAGGGCGGCACGGCATTGACCCGCGCCACCACATCATCGGCATTGCGCAAAAGCGCGATGCGCGCGGCGACCACCGCCCTTTCATCCGAGGCAAGCCGCGGCAATAGCCGCTCGGCCTCGCCCGTGCGACCACGCCACAGCATGGCCTCGGCCCGCGCGGCATGTAGCGGCGCAAGGTCCGGTCCAAAGGCGTCTATCAACCGCGTCTCTTCTTCCGCCGACAGGGTCAGCCCCGTCCAGGCGGCCCGCAGCGCCTCGGCGGCGGCCGCGCCCTCGCCCGCGCGTTTCAGCGCGGTGACAAAGCGCAGAACCCCAGCGCCGGTCTGAGGTCCGGCAGAGCCGAAATAGGCCCGCAAGTCGCTGGCGCGGGCGCTGTCGGGAATGGTATCCTCGCCCTTGGTGCGCAGGCGGTCCAGTCCTGGCCAATCAGCGTTACGGGTCAGAAAATCGAGGTATTCGCCAAACGTGCCGCCCACTTCGCGCAGCCGCGTCCATGTCAACAGATCGCGCGCCAGCGCGTCATTGCCCACCAACGCATAGGCCGTCGCCCAGTCGCCGCCACGCGCGGCGCCAAAGGCACCGACGATCGGCGCCTCTTCGGCGCGCACGGAAAGGCCGGTTGCGACGGCCAAAGCCATCGCGATCATGCGAATTGGGCGGAACATCTGCTCGTATCCGTTGTCTTTTGCCGTAGATTAACGCAAGGGGTTGGTCGAGTAACGCCCAAACTTGGCAATCGGCGGAATCCCGACTAGGGTCCGCGCCGTCAACCGCGGGACCGCATTTCGGCCCCCAACTAACAGGAAGCGTCATGTTCAAAGGGTCTTTCCCTGCACTCGTCACCCCCTTCAAGAACGGTGAGCTGGACATTGCGACGCTCAAACATCTGGTCGAATGGCATATCGAACAGGGCAGCCACGGGCTGGTCCCCGTTGGCACCACCGGCGAAAGCCCCACGTTGACCCATGAAGAACACGATCTGGTGGTCGATACGGTCATCAAGACCGCGGCAGGGCGTGTGCCGGTCATCGCGGGGGCGGGGTCCAACAACACCGTCGAAACCGTGCGCCTGGTCGAGGCCGCCAAGGCCGCGGGCGCCGATGCGGCGCTGGTCGTGACCCCCTATTACAACAAACCCACGCAGCGTGGGCTGATCGCGCATTTCACCGAGGCCGCGGCCTGCGGTCTGCCGATCATCATCTACAACATTCCGGGCCGTTCCGTGGTCGATATGACCCCTGCCACGATGGGCGAGTTGGCCAAGCACCCGATGATCGCGGGCGTCAAGGACGCCACTGGCGATCTCAGCCGCGTGCCCAAGCAGCGCATGACCTGCGGCAAGGATTTCATCCAGCTGTCGGGCGAGGATGCGACGGCGCTGGGTTTTAACGCCCATGGCGGCGTGGGCTGCATCTCGGTCACCGCCAACGTGGCGCCAAAACTTTGCGCCGAGTTCCAAGAGGCGACCCTGCGCGGCGATTTCCGCGCCGCGCTGGATTATCAGGACCGCCTGATGCCGCTGCACGAGGCGATCTTCCTCGAGCCGGGCGTCGCCGGGGCGAAATACGGTCTTTCGGTGCTGGGGCTTTGCGCCGAGGACGTCCGTTCGCCGCTGACCACGCTGACCGACGAAACCAAGGCGCGCATCCGCGCGGCAATGGTCCACGCGGGCCTGATCAACTGATCTAGCTTAGCGGGGTTTCGTTTGCCCTGAGGACGTGGCCCGCCAGATAGAGCGAGCCACAGATCAATATCCGCGCCTCTGGGTGGGCGGCGGTGATGCGGCTTATGGCCTCTTCGACCGAACCCGCCACTTCGGCAGGCAGGCCCACCTTTGCGGCATGGGCGGCGGTTTCCTCGGCTGGGATCGTATTGGCCTCGCCCGGAATCGAAACCGCTGTCAGGCTTTGCGCCACGCCCGCCAGCGGGCGCAGATAGCCAGCGATGTCCTTGGTGTTCAGCATCCCGCAGATCAGATGCGTAGGGCGCGCCGTGCGGTCGCGCAGCGTTTCGGCCAGCACGACACCCGCCGCCGGATTGTGTCCGCCATCCAGCCACAGTTCCGCCGGACGTGCCAGATCGACCAACCGCCCCTCGCGCAGATGCTGCATGCGGGCAGGCCATTCGGCGCGGGTAACAGCAGCCTCGCAGGCGGCCTCGTCAAAACCCAGAACGCGCAGGCTGGCAATCGCTGCCCCGGCATTGACGATCTGATGCGGACCAGCCAAGCGCGGAAGCGGCAGGTCCAAGAGCCCGTTTTCGTCCTGAAAGACCAGCCGCCCGCGTTCGGTTGACACGTGCCAATGCTGGCCATGGACCAACAGGGGGGCGCCGTGGCGTGCGGCGATACGCTCGATCACGGTCAGGCTTTCGTCATGCTGCGGCCCGACAACACAAGGGACACCACGCTTGATGATACCGGCCTTTTCGGCGGCGATCTCGGCCAGCGTTTCGCCCAGATAGGCCTGATGGTCGAGGTCAACAGGCGTGATCACCGTCAGCGCGGGGCGGTCAATGACATTGGTGGCATCCAGCCTGCCGCCAAGACCGACCTCCAGCAGCGTGTAATCTGCCGGCGTTTCGGCAAAAGCCATCAGCGCGGCGACCGTAGTGATTTCGAAAAACGTGATCGATTCCGGCCCGTTAGCCGCATAGGCGCGGTCCAGCACTTCGGTCAGCGCGGGTTCGGAAATCAGCCGGCCCGCCAGCCGGATGCGTTCATGGAACCGCGCCAGATGCGGCGAGGTATAGGCATGGACGCGTTTGCCCTTGGCCTCCATTCCAGCGCGGATCATGGCTTGGGTCGAACCCTTGCCATTGGTGCCCGCCACATGGATCACCGGCGGCAAACGCCGCTCGGGATGATCCACAAGGTCCAGAAGACGCCAGACCCGATCCAGCGTCAGGTCGATGATCTTGGGGTGAAGCGTCATCATCCGTTGCAGGATGACGTCGGAACCCTTGCTCACTTTGCGTCGCTCTCCGCTGGGACTTCGACCTTGTTCACAAGGTCCTCGGCCGGCGCGGCGGGCTGACGCAACAGCATCCGCAGGATCTGAACCAGTTCTTCGCGCATCTTGCCACGAGGGGTCACGCGGTCCAGCATGCCGTGGTCCAGCAGGTATTCGGCGCGCTGAAAGCCTTCGGGCAACTTTTCACGGATGGTCTGCTCGATCACACGGGGACCCGCGAAACAGATCAGCGCGTTGGGTTCGGCAATCTGAACATCGCCCAGCATGGCATAGGACGCGGTGACACCGCCTGTGGTGGGGTGGGTCAAAACGACGATATAGGGCAGCCCCGCCTCTTTCAGCATCTCGACCGCGACCGTGGTGCGCGGCATTTGCATCAGGCTGAGGATGCCCTCTTGCATCCGCGCGCCACCAGCAGCGGAAAACAGGATCAGCGGGCGTTTCAGCACCACCGCGCGCTCGGCGGCGGCGACGATGGCGTTGCCCACATACATGCCCATGGACCCAGCCATAAAGCCAAAGTCCTGCGCGGCGGCGACGATGGGCGTCTTGCCGATTTCGCCTTCGGCCACCAGCATCGCCTCGCGTTCGCCGCTGGTCTTGCGCGCGTCCTTGAGGCGGTCAGTGTATTTCTTGCTGTCACGGAAATGCAGCGGATCGGCAATCGGTTCGGGCACTTTCACCTCGGTGAACTTGCCGCCATCGAACAGCGCGATGAACCGTTCACGCGGGGAAATCGCCATGTGATGCCCGCAATTGGTGCAGACATTCAGATTCTCGGCCAACTCGCGGTGGAACAACATGGTTCCGCATTCGTCGCATTTGGTCCAGAGATTGTCCGGCACATCACGGCGCGAAAACAGCGAGCCGATCTTGGGGCGGACGTAGTTGGTGATCCAGTTCATCGCATGACCCTGTTAGTTCTGCTTCGAAATAGGCCGCAGTGACCGGAAATGCAATCAGCCCAGTGGGCCGGACTGCGGCTTCTGAAACGCTTGCCCGACCGGATTTGCGTCTTTAGACCTATCCAAGTTGCTAGCATAGGACCGCCGATGTTGAAAGAAAGCGACCACCGGCCGGCTGCGCCCGCCAAACGGAAGATCCGTCATTGAGGCGGCTGGCCGCTGCAATGACTTTGGGGCTCGCGCTGGTTGCCGCGGGCTGCGACACCGCGACAGGGCCTGCAAGCACCACGGTCTATAGCGGCGCCTTGGCCGTCATGGCGCCCGCCGGTTATTGCATCGACAGCACCGCAAGCCGCACCACCGCGGGCTTTGTCACCGCGGCGAGCTGTGCGCGGCTGGGTCGCTCGGGCAACCTACCCACCGAGGACGGGTTGATCACCTATCAGGTCGGCGAGGCCGGCACGGCCTTTGTCACGGGATCGGAAAGCCAGCTGTCGCGCTATTTGCGCACGGCCGAAGGCAAGGCGCTGTTGTCGCAAACCGGCGATGGGGCTGCGATCAAAGTCGGCTCGACCGACCCGTCGCGCGGGGTGGTTACGGTCTATTTCTCGGACGAATCACCCGCGCCAGTGCCGGGGCTGGGTCAACATGAATGGCGCGCCTTTCTGGACCTTGGCGACAGGCTGGTGACCATAGCGATTCGTGGCTTTGTCGCGCGGCCGATGACGCGCGCCGAAGGCGACAATCTACTGGTTGCCGCAATCGTGGCCTTGCGGGCTGGCAACGGGCTCTGATGCGCTAACCAGGCACAATTCATCGGGAAATTGCGCTCTGTTTCCATGCAGATGTCATTAACGGCAATAATTTCCTCATAAGCACCTTTTTTGCCTTAATTTTCGTTGCTTCCGCCGAAGAGCGGCATAGCCTATGCGTGCTGGATTTCCGGCACGCCCCTTTTCCCTTTTATTTGATTCGACTTAACCAGTGCGCTTCAGTGCGCCAGTCCATGAGGGCAACCATGTTCACCAAAATGCTTCGGTTCGCTGCGGTCTCGGCCGCCGCCCTTTCGCTTGCGAGCGCGGGCCTTGCGGAACCGGAACTTCCGCTCAACGCAGGCCACGACGGTTTCAAGTCCAACGCCGGCGGCGGCAACGGCTGTGAAGGCATGCCGGTCGGCGACCCCGAGGTCGTCGTGACCGAGAGCTATGAATACAGCTACTACGATGTCCCGCTCGGCGGTGATCCGGTCTTTCTTCATGCCGATGCGCCAGCCCACACCGAGGGCACGCCAGTCTGGAAGGGAGCCGCTTCCTCTACCCAAACGGGTCGCTCAGACGCGGGCAACTTCAAGCGTTGGTACACGACCGAATATTGGGACTCCACGACCAGCTATTACAGTGTGACCTCGACCATCGAACATCACACGGTTACCAAGGTCTATCTGACAACGACCACCACCCAGCACATGGCCGAAATCGATCCCGGCAATTCGACCGAGCACAATCGGGCCAAAGAATGCACGGTTCCCGATGTAGTGACGGTCGACGGGCCCAATTTCGATCACGAGATCGACGAAATCACCGGCATCAGCGAAGAGTACTCGGAATATAGCGAGACCGTTCAGACGGGCCATGGTTTCATCGAAAGCAGTATTACCTGCAATTCGGGCAACAACTTCTGCGGCACCGGCAAGACATGGCAGAACGGCGGACGCTAACCGCAAAGGCGCCATGAGAAAGAACAGGGGCGGGTTTTCCCGCCCCTTTACCTTTCCGCAACTGTCTGACGGTTTTACCTTTTGCGATGGCCCGCGCATTCTGCGGCGCGAGAGGTTTCCTATGGCAGGCGTTAGCATCAAAGACAGGCTTTTGCACCGCGTCGAGCGGGCGCGCTGGGCGCGTCATGCCGCCA
>JAHEBS010000226.1 GCA_024642145.1 Marivivens sp. | reverse complement strand
GCCCCGCCAAACGCGCCGATGCCCCGAAGATCCGCGGCTTTCTTGCCGCGCCGCCCGCCCCCGCAGCAGACAGGCTGGAACTGGACGTGGCAGGTCGGCGCGCGCGCAAACATGCGCCGATCCAGATCGACCTCTGCGGCATTGCCAAGGGTTATGCGGTCGATCAGTTGGCCCGTGCGCTTTTGGCGCTGGGCCATGGTGACGCGCTGGTCGGCATCGACGGCGAGATGCGCGCCATGGGCGAACAAGAGGCAGGGCGTGGCTGGGCCATCGCGGTCGAGGCACCCGACCCCGAAACGCGCCGCGCCATGGGGATACTGGAGCTTTCCGGCGCCGCTGTCGCCACATCGGGCGACTATCGCCACTTTGCAAACGTGGCGCCGGGCGTCCGGCTGGGTCACACAATGGACCCCCAGCGCGGCGGGCCTGTGCAAAACGGGGTGACACAGGCCACCATTCTGGCGCCAACCTGTATCGAGGCCGATGCCTGGGCCACAGTGGTGATGGTTCTGGGCGCCGAACAAGGTGCGGCAGCGATCCGCGCGGTGGGGTTCGAGGCGCTGATCTTGGAAAGGAAGGGCGAGACGTTGCGCCGACATGTCGTGGGCGCGGCATTCGGCCATGTCGGGCAGACATGGTGATCCCCGTCGTGCGCCGTGCAGCGACATCGGCCGGAGCCAATTCGGCAATGGCGCTTACCCGTCTTGAACCGCGCAAGATTGTCGTGCGGACCGCAGGCAGGACGCCGGACGAGGGAACAAAGTCTTGCCATCCAGGTCCGCTCTTGTATCTGAGGACATAGCGGGCCCAGCGAACGACGATGAAAAGGGGCCCAGTCCAACACGGGGTTTCCATGAAGGTCATCTTGCACCTCGGTTTTGCAAAGACGGGAACCACGTCATTGCAGTTTTCGCTGCTCCAGACGCGGGATGAGCTGTTGCGGGCTGGCATCTATTTCCCAACCGAGCCGGGAGGCGCGCCAAATCATCATATATTACAGGCCCTTGATGGAAATGAGCACCCAATGAACTGGGTGTTGAAATCCTATGGGCATGGTAAAAAGGGTGAACGCGCCGCGCGACAATGGTGCGATCAGGTGGCGCTTGAGGCGAAGCGGTCCGGTGCCCACACCATGATCTTGACGTCCGAGGTCCTGTTTACGACGCGTTCGGAAAACAGAATGAAGGAAATCGCGAACTGGCTGCGCGGTTTCGCTGATGAAATCATTCCCGTCGCTTATGTTCGTGATCCAATCGGGCGGTTCGTTTCGACGACACAAGAAAACGCAAAATTGGATCACCGTTGGCGAACCTACAACTACCGCACCATGCGCGCCGCCATTGAACTGGCGGAACGCGACATTGGCCGCATAACTTTGCTGCCTTTCGAGCGTTCAAAACTCATAGGCGGTGATGTCGTCCGCGATTTCTCGGCGCGATATATCGAGCAACACCTGCCCAGCGGCCTTCGCCCTGTAGCAGATCGGAATACGTCGCTTTCGGCTGAGGCTCTGTTACTGACCAGCGAAATGAACCGTTATCTTGAAACGGACAAACTCAAGCGTCGTCGCCCCACAAATTATGCCCGCTTTGATGCCGTGCGGAAAGCAGACCAAAGCCTTTGTTTCGGGGACCGCCGTCTACGCATCAAGCCCGAGATCGCCGCGCAGGTATTGGCCAGCAGCGTTGACCACGTCTGGCTCGCCCGCGAACGCGGGATTTCATTCGCGTCGCTCGACGGCGTTGAGGTCAAGGACGAGCGACCGCCATTTGCGGACAACATCAACTTGATCAGTGACATTTTTGACTATGACCCCAGACGCTTGGCTGCGCTTGCTGGGCTCGTTTCCGAGCAAAGTATTGCCCGCCAAATGGCACCCACCAAAGCGCCGACGGTCGAAAAACATGGCCCTGGATTTGGTTTGATGTGGGGGCGCCGTGGCATCAGAATTGTTTGGGCCCGTTCGGCGACATACTTGCAATTACCAAAGTCCCTGAGGATATTGTTTGGCCGCCGTAAGGTCAGCGAGGCCAACAATTGACGCGTGTAATTCTACACTTCGGTCCTCCCAAAACCGGGACGACATCGCTGCAATTCGCCCTTGGTCGCGGGCGATCACGTTTGCTGGCCAAGGGCGTTGTCTATCCCGACTGGCGAGCAGGCTATCCGGCGCAACATGCGCTGATCCTGTTATCCAGAGATATCGAAGAGACCCGCGTGCCCTATTGGTTGCGCTCTGCCGGCAAGAGCAATGCCCAATTGCAGGCGGCAGCCATTGCGCGACTGGACGAGACCGTGGCGCTCGCGCGCAAGTCCAATGCACATACGATCGTTCTTTCGAGCGAGATCATGTTATCGCGCGCTGGGTTGCAGAGCCGGCTCGAGGTCTTGCGCGAAAGATGTGCGCCGCTTGCCCCCCGTTTCGAAGCCGTTGGCTACATCCGCGAGCCCGCGAGCCTTTTTGCTTCGCAGTTGCAAGAAGATGCGAAGAATCGCGATGGCCGAAAACCACCACGGCTGTTGGATTTGCGCCCCGAGTTCCGGCTGCTGGAAGAGGTGCTGGGCGCCAAGATCACCCTGCGTTCGTTCCAGCGCGAAAAACTGGTCGATGGCGATATCGTCAGTGATTTCAGCCAAGAAATTCTGGGCCTTGATGCGTCTATCCTTGGGCCGAGACGGCCTGAAATCAATCAAAGCGACACGGCTGAAACCGTGTTGCTGGAAAGCGGCTATCGCCTGGCGCTGGGCCTTGAGGATGGCC
>JAHEBS010000225.1 GCA_024642145.1 Marivivens sp. | reverse complement strand
CTTCGGTGCGCGAGGTCAGATCGGCCAGTTGCGCTTCGATCGAGTTCAGCCGGTCAAGCGGGGTCGATCCGGCGATGCCGGCGCCAAGCCCGCCCGTGGCGGTCAGTTCGGCCCGAAGCCCCTCGACCGTTTGGGCAAGCTGCTGCAACTCGGCGCGGATATCGGCCAACGTGCCATCCTGCGCGAGGGCGGGCAAAGGGGCGGCCAAAAGCGCTGCAAGGACAAATCTGCGCAAGGCTTTCATATCCGCCCCCTTCTTGGATGTTTACTGGCCAGCCGAGACCACGGTCACGGCGCGACGGTTCTGCGAATAGCAGCTTTCGTCCGAGCAGACCGCGATGGGGCGTTCCTTGCCATAGCTGATGGTGCGCAGACGGTCGGGCGACACGCCGCGCGAGACAAGGTAGTCGCGCACCGCGTTGGCACGGCGGGCGCCAAGCGCGATGTTGTATTCGCGGGTGCCCTGTTCGTCGGCGTGGCCCTCGATCACGGCAAAGTAGCTGGCGTGGCCAATCAACCATTGGGCCTGACCATCCAGCGTCGCCATCGCCTCGGGCGTCAGGTTCGACTGATCGACGACAAAGAGAACGCGGTCACCGATGGTCTGGTTGAAATAGGCAGGGCTGTTGGGGTCGCTGGCCGAGCCGAGGCTCGACTGGTCGATGCCATTGGCGCCGCTGCCATCCGCGCCGAAACGGTCGGGGCGTGTGCAGGCGGTCAGCGCGAGGCCGGCGATAAGGGCTGCGATGGTGAGATAGCGGGTCATGATTGATCCTGTTTGTTCTTGGCTCGATTGCCGCGACATTAGCATGCGGCGTGACAATTGGAAACCGGCGCGTCAGCGCTGCAACGGCCCCCATGCGGGGTCGGTGGCAGGGCCAGGCGTCACGATCTGACGCAGATTGCGGCCAGAGATATCGACGGAATAAAGCATCGATTCACCGGCAGCGCCCTGCGTCTCGCGGCTGAACATGATTACGCGGCCATTCGGGGCCCAAGTGGGGCCCTCGTCAAGGAACGATGCGGTGAGCAGGCGTTCTTCGCTACCGTCTACGCGCATCACGCCGATGTGGAACCTGCCCGCGTTTTGTTTGGTAAACGCGATCATATCGCCGCGCGGCGACCAGACGGGGGTGCCGTAGCGGCCCTCGCCGAAACTGATCCGTGTCGGCTCGCCGCCCGAAGCGGACATGATATAGAGTTGCTGGGTGCCCGAACGGTCGCTTTCAAACACGATCCGGCTCCCGTCGGGCGAGAAGGAAGGCGCGGTATCGATCGCGGGCGAATTGGTCAGGCGCGTTGCCTGCCCGTTGGCCAGATCGCTGCTCCAGATATCGGTGTTGCCACCATTGGTCAGCGAATAGATCACCCGCGCGCCGTCTTGGCTGAAGCGGGGGCTAAAGGCCATGTCGCCGGCAGCGGTAGGCAAAAGCTGGCGCGACACATTGGCAACATCAAGCATGTAGATCTGCGGAAAGCCGCTGTCGTAGCTGGTATAAAGCACGCGGTCGCCTGCGGGCGAGAAACGCGGTGCAATCACGATCGACGTCGCTTCGGTCAGATACTGAACATTCGCCCCGTCGTAATCCATGATCGCCACGCGCTTGGCGCGGTTATCCTTGGGACCGCTTTCCGAGACGAAGACCACGCGGCTATCGAAATAGCCGCCCTCGCCCGTCACGCGGCTATAGACAGTGTCGGCCACTTTATGCGCCATGCGCCGCCAACCGCCCGTGGTGCCGATCAGTTGCTGGCCATCGCCCAATTCCCCGCCCGAGAACACGTCGAAAAGACGGAACTTGATCGTCACCTGATCGCCCGAGACCGCAACCGCGCCCACGACCAGTGCCTGCGCGTTGATCGCGCGCCAGTCGGGATAGGAAACCGGCTGGGTAAATGACTGGATCTGACTGATAAAGGCGCTCGGCGGGATCTGCCGGAACAGGCCTGTGCCCGTCAGATCGTCCGAGATGACTTGCGTCATTGCCGCGGCAATTTCGCCCGCACCGGCGGTTTCCGCGACGAAGATCGGGATCGCCACGGGGATGGGTTCGATCACGCCATCTGTGATGGTGATGCGCAGCGGCCCCTGTTGCGCCAATACGGGCGCGGCCAGAAACAGGGCCGAAATCAAGGCTAGAAGGCGGGTCAGCATGTGGTCCTCGCAAGGTGGGCCGCATGGGCCGGGCGCGTGCCAATCATGGCAGGCCCTGCGGCAAAGTCAGCAGTGAATGTCCCCGCAGACGTGAAACTGGCGGGAAATTGAACATATCGGCTCATCTCAGGCGCATCCCCGAAGGGTCGAAGGTCAATTCCATGTCGCGCCAGGTCTCGTATTTGTCGGGTGGCAGGTCATAACCATCACGGCCTTGGCTTTGACAACGTAATATCGCGCGCCGCGCGATGGCATAGGCGGTATCTATCGCGGCCTGACTGCCGCCGGACCCCGAGACCAGCCGGACATCGCCTTCGACATGTCCGCCCTGATCGAGCGAAAAGCCCACGACAATGGTCACATTTGCCGCCTCGGAGCCAACATCGACGTTCCAGCAGGCCGAAACGGCAACGCGGAAACCATCGACCTCGGCGCCGCTCATGGGCGGGCCTTGGTGCGTGGCGGTCGGGGCGGGTGCGGTGGCGGTAGCGGTCGCGGCCGCAAGAGCCGCGGCAACGGCATCATCGACTGCGGCATTGTCTGGCGCGGGCGTGGGTGTTGGCGTAGGCGTGGGTATTGGCGCGGGGGTTGCCACAGGCGCGGGGGGCGTGGGAC